>NZ_JBFANM010000023.1:0-156961 GCF_040674815.1 Nonomuraea sp. NPDC049709 | reverse complement strand
GAAAACCTCCCGGGTCGGCTCGGGCCGGCACCTCTAGCCGGCGCGATCGCCGCCACCGCATGCCGGTGGTGGCCCGATCCGACCCAACAGGGCCCACACATGCCACCACGCCCCCAAAGCGGGTGGACGCAGGCCGCGATGAACAGCGACGCCACAAGGACATAACCCTCGGCCAGCGCCGATGAACCCCCTCTGCCAGGTCCGTTGTCGAACGACGGGCGGAAGGAAGGTACCGGACCATGATGAAGAGTCGCGCCGGCCTGCCGGGATGGGGATCCGGCCAGGGGCGAGATGGCCGGGCGCCATCCATGCCCAGACGCCGGATATCGAAGACATGGCGCTGGGCGGTGGCTGTCGTCATCATGGTCATCGTCGCCTCCGCCCTGCCCTATCTCGGGCAGGTCCTGTTCAGCCCGTGGGCCCTGTCGCTGACCGGCCGGCCCACGCTGCCCGGCTACTGGTATGGCGAGATGTCCTTCGGGCGAGGCGACCAGCGGCCGGTGGCCATGCAGCTACGTGCGACGAGGTGTTCCCGATGCTCCGACGACCTCGAGGGCGAAGCCAGGGTGTGCGCCGCGGGGCGATCCATCGACTACCGGCTCTCGGGCGAGGTGGCCGACCGCAACGCCAGCCGCTTCACCCTGGACAGCTACCCCCACCCCGACACCCGGGCTCCTGGTATCCACCTGGAGCGCCTCGACGCCACCTGGGCGGGCGGAGACGAGATCAGCATCACCGCCACCCTGGAAGTCACCAATCCCGACGGTTCGTGGAGCAGCGACAAGCAGCCCGAGCAGCCATCGCGGTTCCGGCTGCACCGCGGCACCGAGGCGAACCTCCGATCAGCCTGTTGACCACAGGTCGCGCCGTCCAGAACAACGGCAGGACGGACCCCGAACGGCGTTGATCTTGCTGCGACGTTGTCTGGTCAATGCTGGACAGGCGAGGCCGCGACGAACGGCAACCGCCCCCGCCGGTCCGTCCGGCGGGGGCGGTCGTGTGGGCGCCTAAAGCTCGCAGTTGGTCTCGACTTCACCGTCGCAGCGGTCGGTGTCGGCACCGCCATTGAGCGTGTCGGTGCCGATACTGCCGATCAAGCGGTCATTGCCCCCGCGGCCGTTGAGCGTGTCGTCACCGAAACCGCCGAACAGGATGTCGGCGCCAAAGCCGCCGTTGACGGTGTCGATGCCGTTGTCGCCGGAGAGTGTACTCGGCAGGTTCGTGTTGTTGCGGATCGCGTCGAGGCCGTCCCCCGCGAACACGTCGACGCGATCGATTCCACCGGCCGGACACTGCGCCTCGCCCCCGGCCTGCGTGCATCCAGAGCCGGCCGCGACCGAGCCGAGCGTATTGCTGATGGTCACCACGGTGCCCGTCGCGTTGAGCTTGATCTCGATCCCGTCGTCCACCGAGCTGCCGTTGACGAGGATCCTGCCGCTGTCGAGTTGCGCGGTGACGGTGGCCGCCGACGCCGGTCCGGCCAGCGCCACGGCGCCGGTGAACAGAACGGTGACGAATCCCAGGGCCATACTCGCGCTTCTGAGCATGCGACGACCCGTGTTGGTGCTGAACATTCGCTGGTTCCCCTCGATGATGTGTCGGTCCGGACCCCCGGAACACTGTGAGGGAGCCTCATCCTCGGCTCATCGCACAAAGACGCATTGGTCTGGTGTCCTGAGTTCTTGACAAGCGGCTGTCCTATCCTCTACATGGCGTAGGCTGGCGGCGAGTTCGGCGCCGTCGCCAGATCTCCCGTACTTGGGCTGCTCCTATCTGCGGCACTCCACCAACAAGCAGAACGACGCCCGCCAGCGGCACGCTCTCACCGCCCCGCTGGCCACCGGCGCTTCGGTCTACGGAGACCCGCCACCTCCAGCCGACAACTCTCCCTCGACCCCAGCGAGCGGCCCCTCGTTGTCGCGGCATGCACCGTGCTCTCTTGAGCTTTGTGTTTATGGAAAGGCATTGTCCTGCGGTTCTCCACCAACGGATATGACTTGTGGAGAAAGTGGCAGTTGACGCGGATGATGTCTAATATGCAATATCAGGGGCCTGAGAACTGTTTGATATCTGGTTCGGCACCGGCGCGGACCCAATCTTTCCTGGAAGGTATCTCCAGAGATGGGCTCCAATTATTTGCGTTTATGGGAACCATGGGGTGAGCAGCCCTTCACGGAGCCGGAGTCAGCGGCGCTGGCTCGGCGGCACGTCATCGAGCGCCTCTGCGCGCGCCTGGCCCCGCCCGGCGTCCGGGTTCGGACCGGCCCTTGGCCGATGGGGCGGCGTGCAGGTGTGGACGGAGCCGACGGAGCCCACGGAGGCGACGGGCCGGTGTCGCCTCGGGGCAGGTGAGCCGTTCCATTCCAGGCCGCCTGCGGCCCTTGGGGCGGAGGCGGATAAAGCGGTGGCCACCCCACAGGTACGTGGCTGACCTGTGCGGTGTGCCGGAGCGCGCAGCACGATGGGGGGACAACGCGGCGTGGTTAGCGGCTGCTTGAGGCGCCATCCCACTCGAACAGGTCCCTGGGTGCGATGCTCAGCGCGTCGGCGATCTGGAACACCTTGTCCAGGTGCGGGCTGTACATGCCGTTCTCGATGCGGTTGATCGTCTTGCGGTCGACCTCGGCGCGTTCGCCGAGTTGCTCCTGCGTGAGTCCGTGCCTTTCGCGAAGTTCACGCAGCCGAAGGCCGAACTGTCTGCGCAGCTCAGCCAGGCGCGGCGTGATCGGTTCGGGCACTCAACCACGGCGGCCTGCATGATCACCAAAGGTCTGTACCAACGTTGGTACCGGTAGAGGGGCCTGAGCCCGCCCCGGTGACGTGCAAGTATCCGACCGCACCCCTGGTGCACCGTTGCCGACGCCTCCCGCCAAGAAGGACGCATGACCCGTTCACGACAGGAACGCCACTGCGCCCCGCACCGTCACGCCGCCGCGCCACGGCCGCCAGGGCGGCATCTCCCCCGCCTTGGCTCCTTATCCAGGCCGCCCAGCTGTCTTGGGAGATCCGCAACACCCTGCAGCTGATCAACGGTATGCGGCTCAACCTCAGCGAAGAACTCCCGAAGCGAGCGACATGCTGCTCAACGCCGCGCACGCCACCGCGATCGTGGAAGCCCGGCTGCCGCTCGCGCCCGCCTGGGGCAGCGGCCCACCGCGCAGCCGCTCCATCTTCGCCCAGGCCCGCGAGGCCGGCACCGACCCCGCCGATGTGCGGCCCGGTCTGGACATCGGCGGGCCGCCCATCGATGCGCAGATCGTCGCCGACGTGGAGGCGGCCCGGTGCGACGATCCCAAGCCTGACGCGCAATGCGCCGGCACCACGCTCAAGCATCAGCGCTGCACCAAGACGATCGTCACCGGCATCGGCTCGGCCCACTGCGCCGTCCACCTCACCCCCGCCGAGCGACAGCGCCGCGACATCCTGCGTGCCGCCCAGGACCGGCGCATGCAAGCCCTCCAGGACGCCTTGGAGGAGCAGCGCGTGGAGCTGGCGGCGCGCTGGGCCGACCGGTACGGCCGCCGCCCTGACCGGCTGGAGTTACCCAGCCCCCCGGTGCGGCCGCGCAAGGTAGCGCCGCTCGACGGCCGTCCCGGCCTGGAGCTTGACCGCGACGATCAGGCGATGCTCGCCTTCCACGACAGCGGCTGGCCGATGTTGTGCCCCCGCTCGGCCGAGATCATCGATGCCCTGCTGACCTGCCCCCACGGCACCGTCGCCGAGCTTGCTGAACTCGCCTCCTACCGGACGCCGCAACGCTGGGCCTGCGGCGAGGAATGGCTCGAATCCAGCATCTGGGACGGCATCCGACCTCCCGACCTCGTCCTGCCCGCCCCCGGAGCAGCATCCGACCTCGATGAGCAGCCCGCCATCCAGGTGCTGCGCCGGCACCTCACCGATGACCACCAGGCCTGGGAGCGCCGGCTTCGCCACCCTGGTCGAGGCCTGCGACGACCCGCCTGTGGACACCATGGCCGAACTGCTGGCCTTCTTGCAAGATATCGGGGTCCTGGTCTCCTCCGACAACGGTCCCGACGACCTGCTCTGGGGGCTGCCGCCGCTGCCGCCCTCACCGTGGCGGGTCCTGTACGCCCGAGGCCACCTCGTCGCGCCGCCCGTCCTGGCCAGCGCGCTTGACTACCTCCTCGACAGCGGCGTGCCCTTGGATCCCGACCTTGCCCCACGTGAGCTCTTCAATGTGATCATCGGCGCGCCCGCGGACCACCTGACCAACGCCGATGTTGATGATCTCAGCGCCGCCAGCACGTCGGAGCTGACGGCAGGAAAGGCAGAACACGACGATCGTCGTGGCATCGCAGCAGGTCATCATGCCTAATGCACGTCATGCGGATGACGGCGTAGCCTCCTGCCAGGCCGCCGGAACAAGGTCTGGGGTCATCCAACGGCTGCTGTCGAGCTTTCGCGCCACTACTGCACGGGGCCGAGCCAGCACGAGCGGCGATGCGCAGGCAGCCGCATGAACCCGGCGTGACCACCGCCACCATTGAAGGGCTTGGAGCCGGCCATGCAGACCATAAGCAAGCACCGCCGACACGAAATCCCGGACGTGCATGCCGTTGTCATCCCGGTTCACGAATTGTCGCGAGCATGTTGCTCGCGGTGATCTGCTCGCGGCGGCCGCGTAAAGACCTGCCGTTGGACCGGCTGCGGGATCGGGTGCTGTTGAGACCGCCTACGTGTGCGGCGCCCGCGCCTCGGAAGTCTGCGCAGCGACATGACTATCCCTTTCTCTCGTACTTGGGCTGCCCCCCAGCATGAGCCGGCCGAGGGTGCGCTCGGCTGCCCAGCGGCGGGGCAGCGGAGTGAAGCCCCTGGTGTCAGGGTTGCGGGTGACGACTTCGACGTCGATGCCCGCCTCGGCGGCGCCGTCGATGACGGTGGTGCGGTAGGCGCTGTCGGCCCAGGCCCTGGAGGTGGGCTGAGCTGCGGCGACTGTGGTCAGGAGAGGTAATCCGGCGGCGCTGTCGGACACGCTGGCGGCGATGTCTTCAAAGTCCCGTCTGTCCGGCGCTGTGTGGGTGCGCACGCTTCCTAGGGCATTCCGGGAGGGACGGGCTCCGCGGTATCGCGCCGCGCCACGAACACGAATTCCCGGCCCGGCCGGTCGGGTGCGTCGCGTACGTCCTCGACGACGAAGCTGTGTTCGTGCAAGTCCCGCTCGATCTCCGTACGTTCGCGGAAGCGAAGTGTCGATTCCGAGGTCAGTACGTCCCCGTTCGCAGCGAACACGTGCGTCCCCCGGAAGCTCACCAGCGCGGCAGGCTCACGTCCGTCAGCTCGGCCCACGTCTCGACGTGGCCGACGCCCGGGATGTCCGTGATGCGGTACGTGGTCTCGCGCGTCCACTCCGCCCACTCCTCCCACACCCGTTGCGCCGGATCGCGCGTCTCGAAGATAAGCTGCCCGCCGGGCCGCAGCACCTGGTATGCACCGTGCAGCGTCATACGCCATGCCTGCGGATCATCTCCCGTGGGTTCGTGAATTCTGAAGGGTCCTCAGGCGCGAAGCGAAGGACGAGTACCGGCGGAGGGCGCTACCAGGACTTGGGTTCAAAGAGCTCCTGGGAACCAGGGTCCTGATACTCCCGCCAGCTGCGGTCCACGTCCGCGCTGGTGGTGTGGCCGCAGACCTTCGCCGGCGTCTCGTCCAGGCAATTCCCCGGGCCTGAATGGCCAGCAGAGAGGAGAAGAACGGCGCTGGCTACTCCGCCATCTTGAGGTAGCGGTCCAGCTCGTCGAGGGTCAGTGGCTGTCGGCGCAGCGGCTCGGAGGCGTCCAGCGCCGTGGCGTGGAGGCTGCCGAGGAACAGCTCCAGCTGCTGGCCAGTAATCAGCTCGTTCAGTTCGGGACCGATGACGGGCAGCGGGCGGGACAGCTTGATGACGCCGAGCCAGATGTCGATGGGGTTGATGCCTTGGCGGAGCTGCCCGTCCTGCTGGGCGGTGCGGGTGAGCTGCTCCATCTGCTTGAAGAGCTGGTCGCGTCGCGCCTTCAGCGTTCCCCCCTCGCTGCGCGCGTCCTGCTCCAGACCGGGGAGCAGCACCGGCATGATGACGCTGAGCCGCAACTCCACCAGGCGGCGTATGAGCTGCGCCAGCGCGCCCCAGGCGTCGGGGTGCGCGGCGGTGGCGCGGTCCAGTTCCGCACCGACCAGGGTCAGGTTGTCCAGGGCGACCTGCTGGACGAGCGTGTGGCGGTCGGGGAAGCGGCGGTAGAGGGTGGCGATGCCGATGCCGGCGCGGCGGGCGATCTCCTCCAGCGGCGCGTGGATGCCCTGCTCGAGGAAGACCTCGCGGGCCGTGATGATGATCTGCTCGCGGTTGCGGCGGGCGTCCGCCCGCAGTCGGGTCGTGTTCTCGGTCAACCGGTACCCATCTCCTTGAGATGTGGAGGGAATCCCTTCGGTTGTGTTAGCTTACCCTCAACAGCAAGCGAAGGATTATCCTCCACTTATCAGGGAGAGGCTGATGTCCCAGACCACGACTCCTGACAGCCGGAGCTTCCCGCTCCCGCGGCAGTGCCCGTTCGCCCCACCGCCGGAGTACGACCGGCTGCGCGCCGAGGAACCGGTCTCCCAGGTGCGGCTGCCCACCGGCGGCACCGCCTGGCTGGTGACCCGGTATGAGGATGTCCGGACCGTGCTGAGCAGCCCGGCGTTCAGCGCCGACGGCACCCGCCCCGGCTTCCCCACGCTCCTCCCGGGACAGGCGCAGGTCCTGCAGCGCCCGCCGTTCATCCGCATGGACCCGCCGCAGCACAGCTTCTACCGGCGCATGCTCATCCAGGAGTTCACCCTCAAACGCATCAAGACGATGCGGCTCGGCATCCAGGCCACCGTCGACCGGCTGCTCGACGACCTGCTCACCAGGACCCCGCCGGTGGACCTGGTCGAGGCGTACGCGCTCCCGGTGTCGTCACTGGTCATCTGCCAGCTGCTCGGCGTGCCCTACGACGACCACGAGTTCTTCCAGAGCAGGAGCAAGGTCGGCGTGTCAGGGACGAGCACCGCGGAGCAGGTCGCGGCCGCGCTGGGTGAGCTGCGCACCTATATGGACAGCCTGATCACCCGCAAGCAGCAGGAGCCCGGCGACGACCTGCTGAGCAAGCTGGTCACCGAGCACCTGGAGCCCGTCGGCGAGCTCCGCCGGGATGACCTGGTGATGATGTGCCTGATGCTGCTCAACGCGGGCCACGAGACCACGGCGAACATGATCTCGCTGGGCACCGTGGCGCTGCTGGAGCACCCCGACCAGCTCGCCGCCCTGCGGAAGAACCCCGAGCTGCTCCCCGACACCATCGAAGAGCTGCTGCGCTACCTCAGCATCGCCGACCTCGTCACCACCCGGATCGCGGCCGAGGACACCGAGCTCAGCGGCACCCGGATCCGCGCGGGCGAGGGAGTCTTCGCCCTGCTGGCCGCGGCCGACTGGGATCCCGCGGTGTTCCCCGAGCCCGAGCGGCTCGACGTTCACCGCGGCAACCGGCACCACGTCGCCTTCGGCTACGGCGTGCACCAGTGCCTCGGGCAGAACCTCGCCCGGGCGGAGCTGGAGATCGCCTTCTCCACCCTCTTCGAGCGCATCCCCACCCTGCGCGTCGCCGTGCCGGTGAACGAGCTGCCCTACAAGCACGGCAATCTCGCGTACGGCATCCACGAGCTGCCTGTCACCTGGTAGGCGGAGCATGCGGATCACCGCGGACACCACCGTCTGCATCGTTCCTGGTTACGGGCCGACGAGGGTCGCGGCGCTGATGGCCGTGTCGGGGGTGGCTGAGAAGCGCCGGGTCGGCGGACTGACAGAGCAACAGCGGGAGCGTCTGCCAAGCGCTGGCAGGCTGATCGCCGAAGATCAGCCGGGAGACCTGCCGATCGAGGGTGAGGCTTGTCCGCGTTCCACGTGAACATCGCTGAGGCGTCTGAACGGGGCGGCCGGGCTGCCGTGTCCATGGGTATGGCACGTCGGCGGGTGAGGTCGGCCCGGCGCCACCACGCGATGGTCAGGAGCACTCCGGCCGTTGCGGTGGCCGGCACCAGCGCGATGCCCAGTGTCCTGGTCGAGGCCGGCGATTCCGGCGTACAGGCCGGGCACCGAGTAGGGAAAGCAGGTGCCGAAGCCGAGGGCCCCGATGATCTGGGAGCTGAACAGCATCACGAACATGGCGGCCAGATAGCCGCGGCCGATGCTGGCGGCCAGCGTGAGCGGGGTGGTGAGCAGGGTGGTCAGGGTGGCGGCGATGGGCCGACGCGGTGGACGCCGCTCATGAGATATGTCGGCCGTAGGCTGCTGCGTCCTTTGTCGCTGGCCGAGGGGTGATCGTGGCTGATGGATGTCCGCCGCGACCCGTGTCCGCCGACGACTGAGCGCCTGCCGCAGCCTTTAGCGGGCCAGGGTGATGGTGACGTCGTCTCGTTCGAGCTGCCGCAGTTGTTCGGCGGTGGCCTGGTAGGTGCCGATATGGATCACCTGGTCGTCATGGCCGATGCCGGCGGCGTTGTAGTAGAAGCCGAGGTTGCCCCAGGGGACGAAGTAGACGAGGTCGCCATCTTCGGGGTCGGACCCGGGTGAGCCGGTGGTGTTCAGCTTCCGGGGCAGGTAGCCGACCTTCTCCCGGCCGTTGAACTCCTCGAAGGGCAGGGTGAGCGGAAGCATCGACAAGAAGTCCCGGGTCGTGGCGTTGTCGGCGCCGATGACGACGTCGACAGAGGTGTCGCCTGCGGAGAAGCGCACGATGCTGCCTTCGACCTGACGCGCTGCGGAGGCGGTGTGAGGCGGCGTGGTGCTCGGGGTGTTCGGGGTGCTCGCCGAGGTGGTGGACGCGGGCGTGGAGGCCGCGGGGGCCGAGGTGCGTGGCCCGGAAGCGGCGGGGCCGGAACTTGTGGTGGCGCAGCCGGACAGGGCCAGGAGCATGGCGGTCAGACCGGCGAGCGGAGCCTTCGGCGGCAAGGGGCCTGTTCCTTTCAGGCGGGTGTCGATGGAGGTGTTCGGGTGAGCCGGTGAGGTCCGGCTGTGGGCCTACTGCTCCTGGCCGTGCTGGAGCCGATCGTCGTGCGTGCGTCGGGAAGCGGTGTCCTGGGCGTCGGCCTCCAGGGTGGCGGCCCAGCTGGCGAGCAGGCGCAGGGCATCTGAGGAGGGGGTGTCGGGGGCGGCGGTGTAGACGGTCAGGTTCAGGCCCGGGTCGGCGTGCAGGTCCATGGACTCGTAGTCCAGGGTGAGGTCGCCGATGGCGGGGTGGTGGAAGGTCTTGGTGCCGGTGTGGTGCAGACGGACGTTGTGCTGGGCCCAGCGGCTGCGGAAGTCGGCGCTGCGGGTGGACAGCTCGCCGATCAGATCGGTGAGGTCCTTGTTGTACGGGTCGCGGCCGGCTTCGGTGCGCAGCAGGGCGGCGGTGATGTCGGCGGCGGTGTCCCAGTCGGGGAAGAAGTCGGGCCCGGCCGGGTCGAGGAACTGAAAGCGCGCGATGTTGGCCGGCCGGGTGCGGGCCGGCCCCTGGCCGGTGCGCGAGGTCTGAAAGACCGGCCAGTACATGGCGCGGCCGAGCCGGTTGGCGGCCACGATGTCCATCCGGCCGTTGCGGATGATGGCCGGGGCGTCGGTCATGGCGTCCAGCATCCGCTGCAGCCCGGCCCGGACCCTGTGGGCGGGGCGTCGGGGGCGGTGCCCGGCGCCTGCGGCGCGGGCCAGGTCGAACAGGTGGGCGCGTTCGGCGTCGTCGAGCTGCAGGGCGCGGGCGACGGCGTTCAGCACGTCTTCGGAGACGCCGCTGATGTGACCCTTCTCCAGACGCGTGTACCAGTCGGTGCTCACCCCGGCCAGGACGGCGACCTCCTCGCGGCGCAGCCCCGGCACCCGGCGGCGGCCGCCGGGTGCGAGCCCGGCCTGCTGCGGGGTGATCTTGGCGCGCCGGCTGGTGAGGAAGTCGCGGATCTCGTCTCGGTTGTCCACCTTCCCCACTGTAGGGAGGTGGCGGCGGCGTAAGGGGGTAGCGGTTGTCCCCCCGATAAACGCGACCTCCCGCAGGTGAGATGGGGCGGGTTGGCTGGGTGTTGTCAAACGCGGCGCCGTGCTTGCGGGAGAGGCAGGGCAAAGCAATCCCGGGGAGTAGGTCATCTTGTCCCCGGCTGCAGACCATCCGGCCCGTTTTCGGACAGTAAGGCAAGAAAGGGAGATGCCGATGTCGAACGACAAGCCGTCGGGTGCCCAGGCCATGTTCGGGGATTTCGCGCCGAAGCTGGTGCGTCTGACCGATGAGGTGCTGTTCGGCGAGGTGTGGCCGGATGAGGGCCTGTCACGGCGGGACCGGAGCCTGGTGACGGTGGCGGCTCTGGTGGCCCTGTACCGGGGCAACGAGCTGCCCTTCCATCTGAAGACGGCGCTGGACAACGGGCTGAGCGCCGAGGAGCTGAAGCACGCGATGACCCATCTGGCGTTCTACGCCGGCTGGCCGAACGCGATGACCGCCATGACCCAGCTGAAGAAGATCGTCGAAGAGGGGAGCTGACGTGCACCTGATCGAGCAGCCGCCGACCAGCAAGGCCCCGGCCGAGTGGTTCACCGGGGACGTCTGGTGGGACGTGATCTACCGGGGCGAGGAGCCGTCGCGGGCGCGGGCGAACATGGTGCGCTTCGCGCCGGGCGCGCGTACCGCGTGGCATTCTCACAGGCTGGGCCAGACGCTCTGCATCGTCGAAGGCGTCGCGCTGGTTCAGGCGCGCGGCGGGCGGCTGATCGAGGCCCGCCCGGGCGACATCGTGCACACCCCGCCCGGCGAGGAGCACTGGCACGGCGCCGCCCCCGACCGTTTCATGGTCCATCTGGCGCTGTGGGAGGGCGACGAGACCACCTGGCTGGAGCACGTCGGCGACGCCGAGTACGGGGCGGCCCGCTCCAGCCCGCGCGGCTGAACTCGGCTGCCTGCCGGTCGGTCCCAACACGACACATCTGATGCGGAATTGAGGAGACCCACCCATGCGTGGAGCAGTGTTGTACGCCCCTGGCGACGTGCGCGTCGAGGACCGCCCGGAGCCGGCGATCGTCGAGCCGACCGACGCGATCATCCGCCTGTCGGCGACGTGTATCTGCGGCTCGGACCTGTGGCCCTACCGAGGCGTGGAGAAGCTCGATGGGCCGGCCGTGATGGGGCACGAGTACGTCGGCGTCGTGGAAGAGGTCGGCAGCGAGGTCACCACCGTCAGGCCCGGCCAGTTCGTCGTCGGCTCGTTCGTCGCCGCCGACGGCACCTGCGAGATCTGCCGCTCCGGCTACCCCTCCTCGTGCGTGCACCGGGTGTTCATGAACGAGGTCGGCACCCAGTCCGAGCGCGCCCGCATCCCGCTGGCCGACGGCACCCTCGTGGCCACCCCGGGCATGCCCGGCGCGGAGCTGATCCCCAGCCTGCTGGCCGCCTCCGACGTGCTGGGCACCGGCTGGTTCGGCGCGGTCGCCGCGCAGGCCGGCCCCGGCAAGACGGTCGCGGTCGTCGGCGACGGCGCGGTCGGCCTGATGGCGGTGCTGGCCGCCAAGCAGCTCGGCGCCGAACGGATCATCGCGATGAGCCGCCACGCCACCCGCCAGAAGCTTGCACGCGAGTTCGGCGCCACCGACATCGTCACAGAGCGCGGCGAGGCCGGCGTGGCCCAGATCAAGGACCTGACCGGCGGGCTGGGCGCCCACTCGGTCGTGGAGGCGGTCGGCACCCAGGAATCGATGCGCCAAGCCATCGGTTCCGCCCGCCCCGGCGGGCACGTCGGCTTCGTGGGCGTCAACCACGACGTCGCCCTCAGCGGCGATGAGCTGTTCTTCGCCCAGGTCAGCCTGCTCGGCGGCCCGGCCCCGGTGCGCCGATTCCTGCCCGAGCTGATCGAGCTGATCTGGGAACGGAAGATCGACCCCGGCAAGGTCTTCGACCTCACCCTCCCGCTTGACCAGGCGGCCGAGGGATACCAGGCCATGGACGAACGCCGCGCGATCAAGGTCCTCCTGCAGCCCTGACCGGCGGTTCGAGCCGGCCTTCCGTCCGTTCCTCCTGCTGATGAAGGAGAAGTGAGGCTTCATGTCCGACGAGCTCTCCAGCCACGAGCACGGCGATGGGCACGGCGATGGCGAGGAAACGTCCGGATGGTCCCGGCGGGCCTTCCTGTCGACGACCACGCTCGGCGGCGCGGCAGCCGGCGTTCTGGCATGCGCTGTCCCCGCCGAGCAGGCCGAACAGGCAGCCGGGCTGGCCGGGGCAGGCGATGAGCACAGCAGCGCGCTGTCGGTGACGGTGAACGGGCGCCGCCACCAGGTGACGATCGACAACCGGACCTCGCTGCTTGACCTGCTGCGCGAACGGCTCGCCCTGCCGGGCACCAAGAAGGGCTGCGACCAGGGCGCGTGCGGGGCGTGCACGGTCCTGCTGGACGGCCGCCGCGTCAACGCCTGCCTGACGCTGGCGGTGCGCTGCCAGGACACCGAGGTCACCACGATCGAGGGCCTGGCCGCCGGCGGCGGCTCCGGTGATGGTGAGCTGCATCCGTTGCAGCAGGCGTTCATCGAGCAGGACGCCTTCCAGTGCGGCTACTGCACCCCCGGGCAGATCGTGTCCGGCGTCGGCTGCATCCGCGAGGGCCACACCGGCTCCCGGGCGGAGATCCGGGAGTGGATGAGCGGCAACCTGTGCCGCTGCGGCTGCTACGTCAAGATCGTCAACGCGGTCGCGCAGACCGCACGCCAGGGCGGGAGCTGACATGTACCCCTTCGCCTACACCAAGCCCGCCGACACCGCCGCCGCGCTGGCCGCCGGGGCGCGCGGCGGCCGCTACATCGCCGGCGGCACCACGCTGGTCGACCTGATGCGCGAGACGGTGGAACGTCCCGGCACGCTGGTCGACATCAGCGGCCTGCCCCTGGAGGACGTACGGGACACGGTGCGCGGGCTGCGCATCGGCGCGCTGGCGCGGATGGCCGACGTCGCCGCCCACCCGCGCGTGCGCGCGGCCTACCCGGTGCTGACGCAGTCGCTGGAGCTGGCAGCCTCGGCGCAGTTGCGCAACATGGCCACCATCGGCGGCAACATCCTGCAGCGCACCCGCTGCACCTACTTCCGCGACGTCTCCGCCGCCTGCAACAAGCGGCGGCCCGGGTCCGGGTGCGCCGCTCTGGACGGCTACAACCGCTCGCACGCGATCTTGGGCACGTCGCAGGCGTGCGTGGCGACCCATCCGTCCGATCTGACCGTCGCGCTGGCGGCGCTGGACGCGAGCGTGCACCTGCTGGGCCCGGACGGGGAGCGCGAGGTCGCCTTGACCGAGTTCCTGCTGCAGCCGGGGAATACGCCTGAGCGTGAGCACGACCTGCGGCCGGGCGAGCTGATCACGGCGGTGGAGATCCCGCCGCACCTTAAGCCTCTGCGGTCGGGCTATCTGAAGGTGCGCGACCGGCAGTCGTATGAGTTCGCGCTCACCTCGGTGGCGGTGGTGCTGCACCTCACCGGCGGCGTGATCCGCCAGGCGCGGGTCGCCGCCGGCGGCGTGGGCACGGTGCCGTGGCGGCTGAACGCGGTGGAGCGACGCCTGACCGGCGAGCGCCCGTCGCAACGGCTCTGGGAGCAGGCCGCAGCCGTGGCCGCCGAGGGCGCCCGCCCGCTGCGCCACAACGCCTTCAAGACCGAACTGCTCAAACGCACCGTCGAACGGCAACTACAAACGGTGGGAGGCACCCGATGACCCAGCAGGCACGGCCGGTGGCGGGCGCGCCGCTGTCCCGGGTGGACGGGCGGCTGAAGGTGACCGGCCGGGCCGCCTACGCCGCCGAGCAGGACGCCTTGGGGGCGGTCCGCGGCGCGGTGCACGGCGTGATCGTCACCAGCACCGCCGGCAAGGGACGGATCACCGGGATCGACACCGCGCAGGCCGCCGCCCAGCCCGGCGTGCTCGCGGTGATCAGCCACCTGAACGCGCCGAAGCTGCCCTACCGGCCCTACCGCGGAGATTCCGACCCCGCCAGCGGCGAGCGGCTGCATGTCTTCCAGGACGATCGGGTGCGCTTCTTCGGCCAGCCGGTCGCGGTCGCGGTGGCCGAAACCCTGGAAGCCGCCCAGCACGCCGCCAGCCTGGTGCAGGTCACCTACGCCGCCGAGCGGCCCGCCACCAGTTTGGACGCCCCGGCCGCCGACCCCAACCAGAGCGAGAACTACCAGCGCGGCGACGCCGATCAGGCGCTGCGGCAGGCGCACACCCGGGTGGAGGGCACCTACCGCCTCACCCGCGAGAACCACCACCCGATGGAGATGCACGCCACCATCGCCCGCTGGGACGGCGACCGGCTCACCGTGTGGGACAAGAGCCAGTTCGTCCGCACCGTCCGGGGCGAACTCGCCGCCGTGTTCGGCATCGGTGCCGAGTCGGTCCACGTCATCTCACCGTTCGTGGGCGGCGCGTTTGGCAGCGGGCTGCGGGCTTGGCCGCACGTCGCCGTCGCCGCGCTGGCCGCCCGCCAGGTACGCCGCCCGGTCAAGGTCATGCTGACCCGCAAGCAGATGTTCACCGGAACAGGCTTTCGCCCGCTCACCGAGTACAAGCTGACCCTGGGCGCCGACGAGCGCGGCCGGGTCACCGCCGCGGTGCACGACATCCGCGCCGAGACCTCCACCTACGAGGACTACCGGGAGGCGTTGCTGACCCAGGGGCAGATGACCTACACGACGCCGAACGTCCGCCAGAGCTATCGGTCGATCCCGCTGGATGTCAGCACCCCCACCTGGATGCGCGGCCCCGGCGCGGCCACCGCAGCGTTCCCGATCGAGTGCGCGATGGACGAGTTGGCCTACGAACTCGGCATCGACCCGATCGAGCTGCGGCTGCGCAACGAACCCGAGCGTGACCCGGGCACCGGGGTGCCGTTCTCCACCCGTCGGCTACGCGAGTGCTTCCGCATCGGCGCACGCACCGTCGGCTGGGACGAACGCGACCCCAAGCCGCGCTCGAAGCGTGAGGGCCACTGGCTGATCGGCACCGGCGTGGCGGTGGCCACCTACCACACCGCGCGCGCCCCGGCCCAGGCCCTGGCCAGGCTGGAGGCCGACGGCCGCGCGACCGTGCAATGCGCGACCTCCGACATGGGACCGGGCACCTACACCTCGATGACCCAGATCGCCGCCGACGCCCTCGGCCTCCCGGCCGGCCGGGTGCGCTTCGAGCTCGGCGACTCGGCCATGCCGCTCGCGCCGCCGCACGGCGGTTCGATGACGATGGCCAGTGTCGGCTCGGCCGTGCAGGACACCTGCGACAAGCTCCGCAAGCAGGCCATCGCGCTGGCCGTCGCCGACCCCGCCTCACCCTTGCACGGCGCCTCCCCGGAGGATGTCGTCGTCCGGGACGGACGCCTGCATCTGCGCGATGATCCGGGACGCGGCGAGAGCTACCGGGATCTGCTGGCGCGCGGCAAGGACGGCCGGCTGGAGGCGCGCGGCGGCTACACCCCCGGCGATGAGGCCGAACGGTATTCCATGCACGCCTACGGCGCGGTGTTCGCCCAGGTCGCCGTCGACGAACGGCTCGGCATGGCCCGGGTGCGGCGGCTGCTCGGCGTCTACGACGCGGGCCGCATCATCAACCCCAAACTCGCCCACAGCCAGGCCATCGGCGGGCTGGTCGGCGGCATCGGCATGGCCCTGCTGGAACACACCGTCACCGACCCCCGCGACGGCCGCATCGCCAACCCGAACCTGGCCGACTACCTCGTCCCCGTCAACGCCGACGTCCCCGACGTCAACGCCATCTACCTCGACGGCGACGACCGCACCGCCGACCCCATCGGCGTCAAGGGCCTAGCCGAAGTCGTCATCGTCGGCGTGGCACCCGCCATCGCCAACGCCATCTTCCACGCCACCGGCCGCCGCGTCCGCGACCTGCCCATCACCATCGAGGCCCTCCTGTGACACCGCGCAGAGGTCATCGCCACGCGCCGGCGACTTCTCATCACCCATTACCGCGATCGTATTCAGTTCACCTTCCGGCCCGCGACGTCAAGGGATGTCCGAGCACCACCCATGACCGCGGCAGCGACAGCGACCGCTACCCCTGACGGGGATCAGATGAGTGCCACGCACGTGCGCTTCTCCACACCCGATGCCGAGATCGCCGTCCGGACGGCCGACAACCCCACGAGCCGAGGCTTCGTCGCGAAGTGATCGAGTAGTGGCCCCGACCAGGGACGGCGCTCCACGCGCGGGCCGACCGGCACCCAACCAGACACCATCACCAGCCAGGAGAGCACACCAGATGAATCCCACCTACGACTTCACCGGCCAGGTCGCCTTCGTCACTGGAGCCGGCTCCGGAATGGGGCTGGCCACCGCCCGCGCCTTCGCCGAGTCCGGGGCCGCCGTCGCCCTCACCGACATCAACGCCGAGGCGCTGGAGACAGCCGCGAAAGATCTCACCGAAGTGAGCCACCGCGTGCTCGCCCTCACCTGCGACGTCAGCGACGAGGAGCAGGTCGCCGCCGCCGTCGACCGCACCGTCGAGACGTTCGGCCGCCTGGACATGGCTTTCAACAACGCCGGTATCCAGATCCCGCCCTGCGACGCCGCCGACGAGCCGGTCGAGGTCTTCGACCGGGTCAACGCCATCAACCTGCGCGGCGTCTGGGCGTGCATGAAGCACGAGTTGCGACACATGCGCGCCCAGGGCAACGGCGCGATCGTCAACTGCTCCTCCCTCGGCGGCCTGGTCGGCATCCCCGGCCGCGCCGCCTACCATGCCTCCAAGCACGGCGTCATCGGCCTCACCAAGAGTGCCGCGCTCGAATACGCACCCCGCGGCATCCGCATCAACGCCATCTGCCCCGGCACCATCGACACCCCCATGGTCTCCGACATGATCGCCAAGGGGGAGCTCGACCGCGCCCAGGCCGAGGCCGACCAGCCCATCAACCGGCTCGGCCGCGCCGAGGAGATGGCTCAGGCGGTGTTGTGGCTGGCCAGTCCGGGGGCGAGCTTCGTCGTCGGCGTCGCCCTGCCCGTCGACGGCGGCTACGTCGCCCGCTGACCAGCCGAGCCTTTTGAGCGTCCCTGCCCTGGCGGCTGCCGCAAACGATCCTCTGCCGGGCTTTGTCCCAGGTCAGCGCGCCTGACCTGCCCGCCAAGTTGCGGGCATTGTCCGCCCTGTGGCGGGTGCCGCGCCTCACCGCTGCGCCGAAAGGATGGTGATCCACCTGGGGTCTGCAGATCAGGGCGGATGGTGCCCAGGTCATCGGTGATGACGACCGGAGGCAATCCCCGGCACGGCCACCGCGTGCAGCGTGCGCCGGGTGCTGGCCGAGGTGGACCTCACCGACCAGGCCAGGACGAAGGTGCGCAAACTGTCGGGCGGCATGCGCCAGCGGCTCTCGCTGGCCCAGGCGCTGCTGGGCGAGCCGCATCTGCTCATTCTCGACGAGCCGACCGTGGGCCTCGACCCGGAACAGCGAATGATGTTCCGCGCACTGGTCTCACGGCTCGGCGAGAGCCGTACCGTCGTGTTGTCCACCCACCAGACCGAGGACGTCGCCGCGCTGTGCGAGCGGGTGGTGGTCAACAGCATCGCCCCCGCGATCCTGCCCGGCGTGCTCGCCGTCGGCGCGCACCGCGCCGACGGCGCCATGTTCCTCTACAGCAACCACGGCCCCGCCTATGCCGGGCACGGCCTGACCACCCTCGGCGAGGCCGTCCTCGGCGCCACCCCCGGCGACGGCGGCATCAAGGCCCAAAAGGGCACCTGCGTCGCCGTCGCGCTGGTCACCGGCATCGCCGCGCTGCTGGTCAGTCTGCAACGCCGCCTCGGCCAGCCCGCCGACCCGCTCGCGGTCCGCGACGCGCTGCTGGCCACCGCGCGTCCCTGCACTCCGGACCAATCCCACGGCGAGCCGATGCGCTGCCTCAACGGCTACCTCGACCTGCCCGCCGCGACCGCACGCCTGTTCCCCGACCTGCCACCCGCACCGCCCGAGCCCGCGCCCAGCTCCGTCGAGCAGGCCTGCGCCGCGGCAGGCAACCGCAGCCTGCCGCCTGCCGGCGGGCCAAGTCCGGCCACTGTGGCGGGCCAGCCATCCTCACCGGCCCAGGCCACAACACAGGCCCATGACGCCGGTGTGCCGGCGGCCCTGTTCGACGTCCGGCCGATCCGCCGGCGCGACCGCCCGATCGGCGACTAGAGCCCTCCGCGCGCAGCCTGATGCCGGCACCGCGCCAAGACGGATCAGCCACGCCAGACCGATCGGCATCGCACCGATGGCCGCCTCAGCGCCACCCCGCCCGGACCAACCACGCCCGTGCCCAACTCCTACTTCCGTGTCACGTCTTGGAGGTCTCTCGCCATGCGTCTTCGCCGCCGCCGCTGCCTGGTCTGCTACTGGCACGAAGGCGCGTTCGCCGCCCACCCCTACCCCGGCGGGCCCGCCGTCACCCTGCCCGCCGTCGGCGCGACCATCCTGTCCGCGTTCGAGGACTGGACCACCCCCGAACAGGCCACCGCCACCCTCGCCCATCTGGACGGCGCCACCCTCACCCAAGCCGTCACCACCCTGCGCAAGCACGGCCTGGTGCTGGAAGAAGGCAGCGCAGAAGCCGACCGCGACGCGGCCATCGCCCATCAGTGGCGTTCCTGGGAGCCGGAAGCCACCTTCTTCCACTACGCCACCCAAGACATCCACATCGCCCAGCCCCCTGCCGAGCCCCCTGCCGAGCCCACCGCCGAGCCCACCGCCGCCCGGCAGAAGCTGGAGATCGAGCAGCTACCGCCGATCTTCACCGACCACCCCGACGCCGAACGCATCCTGCTGCCCCGCCACCCCACCCTCGACCAGGACCGGCTCCGGGCACCCCTGGCCGAGGTACTGTACGCGCGGCGCACCCACCGCCACTTCACCACCGACCCCGTCGACCTGAACACCCTTGCCAGCCTGCTGAGCATCTGCTTCGCCCCAGTCGACTTCATCGACGCCGGCGAGTTCGGCGCGGTCTACCGCCGCACCAGCCCCGCCGGCGGCGCCCGCCAGGAACTGGACGCCTACCTGGCCATCACCAACGTCACCGGCGTCCCCGCCGGCCTCTACCACTACAACAGCCTCCAGCACAGCCTGGAACTGCTCGACAAGGGCTTCACCCACGACGACGCCACCCACCTGTGCGCCGGACAGGACTACTTCGGCCAGGCCGCGTTCCTGGTCATCCTGGTCGCCGTCATCGAACGCGCGCGCGTCAAATACCGCACCCCCCGCTCCTACCGCGTCAGCCTGCTGAACGCCGGCCACCTCGGCCAGACCTTCGCCCTGGCCGCCACCGCCCTCGGCCTCGGCCCGTTCCAGACCGGCGCCTTCCACGACACCGCCATCGCCGACCGCCTCGGCCTGGACAACACCAGCCGCACCCCGCTGTACGTCCTCGGCGCCGGACACCCCGACCCCCACCCCGACCCCGGCAGCGAACACGCTCTTCCCCCCGCAGAACTGGACGCCTTCCGCACCACCCCGCTGACCTGACCGGCCAGAGCTCGCCTGCGACGCCATGGACAGCGCCTTGCCCATCCTTGGACGTGGTCTCGGCCATGCCCGGGCACGCCCAACCACGGGACCCGGCAAGTAGCCCCACAGCAAAGATCAAGCACATGACGTGCTCCCGGGGGATGCCAGGGGCTCGCGCCCCGGCGAACACCGCAGGGCGCGACGAAACCGCCGGGCCGATCGAGCGGCACGGGTTCCATGGTCATGCATGCGGCGCTGGAAAATCGGACCTCCAGTCACGTGCGGTGGCCAGGCCGGGGCCGGTCAACGTGCCTTACGTGCCAGACAAGATCATATCGCTGTGACCTGCGAGAAGAGATCAATAACCCAAGATAACCATCGGACCTCCGGCGGGTGGTGCGTTTCTTGGTCGTTACACACCACGCCAGCAGGTCCTCACCCATTGGCGAGTCGCGAATCTCGTAACCCTGTCACCAACGTCCGTGGTCAGTACAACTAGCATGAGGGGGATGACGCCGCCTCCCCAGCATCGCGAGCACCTCGCCGACCGCGTTCAGCGACTGGAGTCGTTCGCTGTTATCTCCGGCGGCGACCTCGCGGACATCAAGAGTGACGTCACCGACATCAAGGCCGCCCTACAACAGCTGCCCGCCGCGATCGGCGCGGAGATCCTGGAGTACACCGAGCCCGTGCTCGGCGAGATCATGGCCGGCCGCGCCACCCTCGCCACCCGCCAGGATCTGCAGGCGATGGAACAACGACTCGACAACCGCCTATCCGGGCTGGAATCGCGCCTGGACCAGGTCCTGGCTTCACTCGGCACATGATTCAGGACGAACTCCTGATCGTCTCGGACTGCTTCCGCTGGGAACGCTTCGGCGACTGGCACTTACCTTTTTGGTTGATGAGTACGGGCGAAGCCCGTGCCTCAAGTTATGACAACTTGATTTTGTAACAACCGATCGCCTTTACATTGTAGATTTTTAGATTGGTAGCGCTGTGTCCTAGAACGCCGATGCGGCAGTCATGTGACGCCATCAGGCGATCCGGTAGGCGGAAGTCCAGCCCGGGCCGACGGCGGGAGCAATCCGCCCCCTGCCGCCTTCACAGCGCCGATCGCACCGGGACGCGCCACGGATGCACCATGCTTTCCGAGCCAGGTCACATGCCTGACGTGCCTGACAAGATCATCGGGCTCTGACCTGCGAGAAGAGACCAATAGCCCAAGATAACCATCGCGTCCCCGCGGCCGCCGACATCTGCCCCATCACCGGCCGCGGCCGGTTGTCCTACCCGCGCGCGAGTACCTGGTCAAGCAGGTGACCCCGGATCTGGAGAAAGTGCCGAGCCGGCCCCTCCTGGATAGGCTTTAATGACGATCTGCTCCTGGTTGCGGGTGGTGTCAGCGCTCAGCGCCGTCCGTTCACCAGGTCACCCGGAGCGTGTGCACGCCGTACACGAGGCTGAAGACCCGGAAGTCCACCTGCTCATACGGATCGGCCAGGGCCAGGCCGGGGAAGCGCCGCAGCAGGGCCGGGAAGGCGATGCGCATCTCCATCCGCGCCAGCGGCGCCCCGAGACAGTGGTGCACCCCATGGCCGAAGGCGACATGGCCGGCAGCTCCCCGGGTGATGTCGAGGGTGTCGGGATCGTCGATGACGGCTGGGTCGCGGTTGGCGGCGGGAAGCGAGCAGATCACGAGCGAGCCTGCGGGAATGGTGTGCCCGGCGATCTCCACATCTGTCGTGGTCGTGCGCGGCGGCAGCGACTGCACGACGGACAGCCAGCGCAACAGCTCCTCGACGGCTGATTCGACCTGGGCCGGGTCCTCGCGGATCATCGCGAGCTGGTCCGGGTGCCGGAGCAGGCCCAGGGTGCCCAGGCCGAGCATGTTCGAGGTCGTCTCGTGCCCGGCCAGCAGCAGAAGTCCCGCGATGCCGATCAGTTCATCGGTGCTGAGATCGTGGCCGTGCTCGCGCACCAGCATGCCGAGCATGTCCTCGCCCGGGTCCGCCTGGGCGCGGGCCACGAGGTCGGCCATGTAGGCGCGGTCTTCCCGCTGCGCCGCGACGCGCTGGTCCATCGGCAAGGAGGTGTCCAGCAGGCGCACGGAACGCTCGTGGAATTCGGCGCGGTCGGCATGCGGCACGCCCAGCAGCTCGCAGATCACCAGCGAGGGCACCGGCAGCGCGAAGTGCGTCACCAGATCGGCCGGCTTTCCGGCCCGCTCCAGATCGTCCAGGGCTGCCTGGACGATCTCGGTGATGCGCGGCTCGAGCCTGCGCATCCGGCGCATCGTGAACTCCGGGGTGAGCATCCGGCGCAACCGCGTGTGCTCGGGCGGGTCGAACCCGATCAGTTGCCCGGCCTGCATCTTGGCGAGCTCGTCGGCGTCCATCTGCCCGGATCCCGGGAACGGTGTCAGGGCGCTGCTGAACCGGGCCGGATCCGCCAGCACCTGGCGAACGTCCTCGTGGCGGAAGACCAGGTACGCGGGCGAGCCGAACGGCGTCTCCACCCGCGCCACGCCCTCGCTGTCGCGAGTCCGGGCCAGCTCCTCGACCGGGTTGAGTCCGTTCCGCCGCATGTGCAGCGGCAATTCCAGCGCTTTCGTCATCTTCAGTCCTTTCATCCAGTGATCGTGTGAGACCGTCAGGTGCGGGTCTTGGCCAGCAGGTCGATGATCTCGGCGGTGGTGGCGCTCTCGCCGAGGAGTGGGAAGATCCGTTCAAGGCTGTGGCGATGTGCCTGCGCGTCCAGATCGGTCATGGCGTCCGTCACCAGCGTGACGTTGTAGCCGTGTTCGTGGGCGGCGCGGGCGGTGGACTCCACGCCGATGCTGGTGGCGATCCCGGCCAGGACGACCTGTGTGACGCCGCGACGGCGCAGGTGCAGGTCGAGGTCGGTGCCGTAGAAGGCGCCCCAGGTGCGCTTGGTCACGGTGATGTCGCCGGGGTGGCCGGCCAGGTCACCGACGATGGCGTCCCAGCCTGCGGGCAGGGGGCCAGGCGGGCGCGGAATCTTGGTGCGTCCTGGAGCGGCATCCGATCCGTCCGCGCGGGCCGTGACTCGAACCAGGACAACCGGAGCGCTGTGGTGGCGAAAGGCGTCAGCCAGTTCGACCGCACGGGCCACCACTTCAGCGCCGCTGTAAGGAGCTGCGGGGCGGCCGACGATGGCGTTCTGCAGGTCGATGAGAACGAGTGCGGTCGTTGTGTCGATCGTGGTGACGGGCATGAGCGAGCCCCTTTACGGGATGCGGTGATGAGTCCAGGTGTCAAACTGAGCTCCGAACGCCGCTGGCGAGCGAGGTTCGGAGGAAGCCTTGTTCTCGGAGCTCCGGGCCGTGGAGCTCCGAGAGCAAGGCCAGGCCGCGGTCATAGGGCCGGCTCAGGGTTGGGTGTCGAGCCACTCCTGGAAGGTGGGTCCCGCGAGTTTGGCGTGCGGGCTGGGCAGGAATCCGCCCTCGGCGGCCGTCTCGGCGTCGGGCATGCCGGAGCCGTCGACGCCGACGACCTTGATGCCTCGGCGGGCGCCGAGGAGGGCGGCCGCCTCGGACATGGTCTCCTTTCGGGGTCCGGCGATCTCGGGGATCGGCGTTCCTGGAGCGGGCTCGCCGGGGTCGAGGGCCAGGTCGACCATTTCCTCGGCCACGGTGCGGCAGGCCACGAGCTGGGTGGGCAGGGCCGGGATGTAGGCGACGTCGCCCTGCTGCCAGTCCAGAAGCTGACCGACGAACTCGTGGAACTGCGCGGCCCGCAGAATGCGGACAGGGAGCGGGCCGGACAGGAGGAGTTCCTCGTGCACCTTCTTGGCGGCGAGGAAACCGGCGGTGAACTTGTCGACGCCGATGATGGACGCCACGGTGATCTGGGCGACCCCCGCCTTCTGACCGTACTCGTGCAGATTGCGGGCCGACGTGCGGAAGAACTCCGTCGCCGCCTCCTGCTCGGAGGCGTGCCACGAGGCGACGTCGATGATGACATCCACCTCGGTGAGCGCCTCGGCCAGGCCCTCACCGGTGATGATGTCCACGCCGGTGGCTCGGGACATCGGGACGATCTGGTGCCCCCGTTCAGTGAGGACGTCGACGACGTGGCGTCCCAGCCGCCCGGTCGCTCCTGCCACCGCGAACTTGGTGATGCTCATGCGTTATCCCTTTTCTTACTCGCTGTAGTTCTGGCCGGGGGGCATGCCCGGGATCGGCTTGGCGATGAGAGCGGCGGGGGCGAAGAAGCCGATTTGGGCGATCGCCATGATGAGCGTCCAGAGCGCCTTGTCGTCGTAGTGCGCGGACGCCTTGGCGTACAGCTCGTCGGGGACTCGCTCCCCGGCCGGGTTCGGGGTCAGGACCGCCTCCACCAGCTCCAGCGCGACCCGTTCGGCGTCGGTGAAGTAGGTGGCGTCCCGCCAGGTCGCCACGGCGGTGATGCGCTCCTCCGATTCCCCTGCCTGGCGGAGGTTGCCGGTTTCCCTGATGGTGAAGTACGTGCTGCCGAGCAACTGCCCGGCGCGCAGCTGCAGCAGGTGGACGGTGACCTGCGGAATCGAACCGTTCTTGCTGACCTTGTGCAAACCTCCGGCGACTTCTGCCATCTCCGGGACGAACGGGAGGGGGTTGGGCATGCGCGACCGGAGGTCGCTCGTCGTGGGTACAGACATGGCGAGGGCTTCCCTTCTCAGACTCAACTCGTGGTGTCGCATGGCGTACGGATCGTTCGCACGGCATCCTGACGAACACCAGACGCCGGCCACCCGCCCCCCGTAACAGCGCTGTCACGTGACGTGGATCACCGATCGCAGGTGTTACAAAACGGTCGGCAGCGGCGTCTTGTGCGTGTGGTAAAGCTGAGTGCGGACAGGCAGGGGCCAGGCATGAGTGAGCGGAGCGAGCGAACGACGGACACACCGGGACCGCTCGGTCGTGCCGATCGCGTGGACTCCGCTACCGAGGCGTTCGTTGCCCATCGCAACCTGTTGTTCACCGTCGCCTACGAGATGCTCGGTTCGGCCGCCGACGCCGAAGACGTCCTGCAGGAGACCTGGCTGCGATGGGTGGGCGTCGACCTTGACAGCGTGCGGGAGGAGCGTGCCTACCTGGTGCGGATCGTCACCCGGCAGGCGCTGGACCGGCTGCGTGCGCTCGGTCGGCGTAAGGAGTCCTACGTCGGACCGTGGCTGCCCGAGCCGTTACTGACCGCGCCTGATGTGGCCGAGGACGTGGAGCTGGCCTACAGCGTCTCGATGGCGATGCTGCTGGTGCTGGAGACGCTCCAGCCCATTGAGCGGGCGGTGTTCGTGCTGCGCGAGGTCTTCGATCTGGATTACGACGAGATCGCCGAGGCCGTCGACAAGAGCCCGGCCGCGGTCCGTCAGATCGCCTATCGGGCACGGGCACACGTCGCCGCGCGCCGGCCACGCGGCACCGGCTCCCCGGCCGAGCACCGAGCCGCCCTCCAGGCTTTCCAGCGAGCGGTCGAAACCGGCGAGCTGCAGAGTCTGCTCGACATACTCGCGCCGGACGTCGTCCTCCTGAGCGACGGCGGCGGTGTCAAGCATGCCCTGCTGCGGCCCATTGTGGGAGCTGACAACGTTGCTCGCCTGCTGGCCGTCGGCTGGTGGAAGCGCGACGCGGAAACGTCGGTCGAGCTGGTGCAGATCAATGGCGGCCCTGGGCTGCTCGTGCGAGTCAACGGGGAGATCGACGGCGTGGTGGCGGTGCGAGTGGAGAACGGCTACGTCACCGGCGGCTACCACGTGCGCAATCCCGAGAAGCTGTCGCGTATTGACCAGCAGACCGCCGTGAGCCGTTGAGAACCGGTCAGTAGACCTGTCACCCGAGGGATCCTGGACGCGCAGATCTTCGCGCACGGTCGCGGCCGGTGTGGTCGCGGCCGTACGGGGTCCCAGTAGTCCTGACGAAACTTTCGTCGGATATGCCCTTTACCTGCGGCTATGCGGGGACTCTGTGGTTGGGCTATGAGATCGCCTGCGGGTGGGGCCATGAGCGAGGGCACGCCGGAGCTGCTGTAGTCGTGAGGTCGCGAGGTCACCCGACGGTGTGGAGGTCGGCGAAGTCGGCGCGGGCCTGGGCTAGGGCTTCGGGGTAGGCCTGGGCCTCTCGTGCTCGGCGAGCTGGCGATGACCGGATCCACCGTGCCGACCTCCACCATCCGCCAGGTTGCCAGATAACGAACGTTATCCCGCAACCAACTCGGCATCCTATTCCCGAAACTGACCCCCAGCCACAAGTAGTGATGGGGGCGTAGCTCGCCGACGGCGGTCGACAGGTACCGGCTGTTCCCCAGCGCGACGGACTGGATCAGGCGAGCAACCGGTCGACCAACCCGTCGAGGTAGTCAGGGGTGAGCGGGCCCGCGCCGAACAGGACGCGCATGTAGATCGGCGCCAGGAGATGGTCCAGCACCTCCAGTACGTCAGGCGGGTCCTCGCCGCGGCCGCAGGCGCGGTCGAGCATGGCCTGCAACTGCCTGGTGCGGTCGGCCAGGAGCTCGTCGCGCGCCTGAAGGCCCTGCTGACCCTCGCCTGACAGCGCGAGGGTCAGCCGCACCAGCGCCAGGCCGTCGGGTCCGGTGACCTCGCGGGCCACGTTGGCGGCGTGGGCCCGCAGGTCGCCGGCCAGGCTGCCGGTGTCAGGCATCGGCGACTGCGCGTTGAGCCGGGTCAGCAGCACATCGCCGAGCAGGGCTTGGAGGTTGCCCCACCGGCGATAGAGGCTGGTGTCGGCGACGCCCGCGCGCGCCGCGATGTCGCCGACGGTGAAGTTTCCGTAGCCGCGTTCCCTGACCAGCTCGGTGACGGCCTGGTGCACTGCCGCGCGGACCCGGGCGCTGCGCCCGCCGGGCCGCCTGGCCCGTCCCTGCTCATCCATGCTCCTACCTTAACGCAGTCGAGACTTGCGTTAGAGCCGTCGAGGGCCTATGTTAACGCAGTCATAAACTGCTTTTAGGAGGACCGTACGTGAAAGCGTTGCTCGCTCTGACCTGCGCAGGTCAGTTCATGGTGCTGCTCGACAACACGATCGTCGGCGCCGCCCTGCCCGACATGCAGCAGCGGCTCCACACCGGGCTGACCGGCCTGCAGTGGATCGTCGACGCCTACGTGCTGCTGGTGGCCATGCTGCTGCTGTCGGGCGGCGTCTTCGCCGACCGGTTCGGCCGCAGACGGGTGTTCCTGGCCGGGGTGGTGGTGTTCACGGCCGCGTCGGTGGTGTGTGCGCTCGCGCCCTCGATCGGCTGGCTGATCGCCGGGCGGGTGCTGCAGGGCGTCGGGGCCGCGGCGCTGAGCCCCGCCTCACTTGCGCTGCTCACCGCCGCGTATCCCGCCCCGCAGGAGCGCGTCAGAGCGATCGGGTTGTGGGCCGGGTTCAGCGGCATCGGCCTGGCCGCCGGACCGCTGGCGGGCGGGATCCTGGTGGAGTCCTTCGGCTGGCCCGCCATCTTCCTGGTCAACGTGCCCATCGGGGCGGTCCTGCTGCTGGCCGGGCTGCGCGTGCTGGGAGAGTCCCGCAACCCGAGCGCGCCGCCGATCGACGTCCCCGGCACGGTCCTGTCCGCCGCTGGCGTGGGCGCTGTGACCTACGGCCTGATCGAGGGCGGTTCCCGAGGCTGGACCTCGCCGGTGATCCTGGGCAGCTTCGCCGCCGGGCTGGTGCTCCTGGCCGCGTTCGTCGTGGTCGAGGCTCGTGTGCCGACGCCGATGCTGCCGCTGCGGCTGTTCCGTCAGCGGCTGTTCACGGTGTCCAACACGGCGATGGTCGTGGTCGGGTTCGCGCTGATGGGGTCGTCGTTCTTCTTCTCCCAGTTCTTCGTCTACGTCCAGGGCACTTCGATCCTGGTCGCCGGGCTGCAAACCCTGCCCGTCTCGCTGGCCATGGTGATCGTCAGCCCGTACGCGGGCCGGTTCGCGGCCAGGTACGGCTTCCGTGTCGTCGTCGGCATCGGCCTGGCGCTGGCCGGGGTGGGACTGCTGGCGCTGGGCTTCGTCCACGCCGATACCGGCTACGAGAACGTGTGGTGGCGGCTGGCGGTCGCCGGCACCGGGTTCGCTCTCACCATGTCGCCGCTGACCGGGGCCGCCATCCAGGCGGTCAGCCCGCAGGAGGGCGGCCTCGCCTCGGGCGTCAGCAGCACCACCCGGCAGATCGGCGCGGTGCTCGGCGTGGCGGTGCTCGGGGCGATCGTCCACACCCGGGAGACCGGCGGGGCCTCCTTCGAATCCGGCCTCAACAGCGCCTTCCTCGCGGCGGGTGCCGTGACGCTGGCCTGCGCCGTGTTCACCGGCCTGTGGCTGACCGCGGCCCGGACGCCGAGGGGCGTCCGGGCCGAACAGTCAGGAGGCCAAGCAGTCAGTGAGCCGCCGCTGACAACCCCCTCCAGTCGGCCCACGTCTTGAGCGCTCGGCGTAGGCCTGCTGGGTCATCCGCAGCCCTCCGGTGCCGAAGAACACCGGGAGCGGCGAGCGAGCCGCCGGTTATGGGGCGAAGAGGACTTGGGGACTCGAGGTCGAGTCGGGTGGTGGGGTTGGCGGCCGGCGGGGTCAGGTTGAGGATCCCGTTGCCGAACCGGCGGATGACGTGGGTGATGTAGGGCGAGATGGTGGCCAGGTCATCGAGGTCGACGGGGTGGCCGTCGGCGGCGATGGCGTTGGCCGCGTCCGTGATGTCCTGAGCGGTCGAGTAAATGACGCAGTCGGCCAGCAGCTCGTTGAACTTGATGATCTTCTCTTGGTAGTCGGGGTCGTTGTGGCCGATGAGCTTGCCACCGAACATCAGCGAGTCGGCGAAGTTGTGGAAGGACTCGTTTCGGTTGGTGACCTGGGTGATCTGCTCGCGAAGGTCTGGATCCGACAAATACCGCAAGAGCGTGATCGTCCTGACCGCGCGGCCGAGCTCGCGAAAGGCTCGGTAGAGCCGGTTCTTGCGAGAGTGGTTGCCCAGGCGGCGCAGCAGAGTCACTGAGGACAGCCGGTTCTCCCGGATCGAGATCGCGGTACGGAGTAGGTCCGTCCAGTGGGTCTCGATGAGAGTCCAATCGATCACCTCATCGCCGAACAGCGAATCGATGTGCTGGTACCGGGTGCCCGGGGTGGGCCGGTAGAAGATCAGGTCGTGCCAGTGGCGAATACGGGGCAGCAGGTCGAAGCCCATGAGCGCGGCGAGCCCGAAGACCGGCAGCGACTGGCCTTGAGTGTCCGCATGGATGGTGTCGGGCTGGATCTCCGCAAGGAGATTGTTCTCCCACGTCTCGATCTGGAAGCCGTCGGCGGCCACGGCCTTGCCATCACCCCAGACCGAGGCGATGTCGAGCTTGTTGAACTCGTTGATGACGTCACTCGAAGCTTTGGAGATCTTGTCGCTGGTGGAGTGCTTGTTCGCGGTCATGGCGATCTCGGCGGCGCTGACCTTGCCGCGCATGTGCGCGGCAACCTGGGCCGGGCCGAGCAACGAACCATAGGCGAACACCATCAGCACGTACCGGCCGAGCGCTTCCTTGATCTTCGGGTCGGAGCCCGAGGCCGGTCCGAGGTGCCGGGTCCAGCATGTCTGGTAGGCGGTGCGGGTGAGAATGTCGAGCAGGTCCCGCCGTGGGAGCCGTTCGTGCACGGCCTCCTCCAGCTTGAGCGCCTCCTTGGTCCGCTCGGCGCCCTTGCGCCGCTTGAGCACCGGCCGTCTGCCCTCAAGGGTCGGATCGGTGTTGGCCGGGTACCCGGAGTCGACCCCGGCCGCCGTGTCGGCCAGGAGCTGCCTGTAGTGGCCGGTCAACTCGCGCGGGTCGGTCGGCAGGCCGGCCTCGGCGCAGAACCCCTCCACCAGCGGCTCACACTCCTCCCAACTCATCAGCTGATCGTGCAGGTTGGCATAAGAGTCCGACCCGGCCACCGCAATGTCCCCCGGCTTCAGCTCCGAAGCCAGATAGGAGAACACGCACACCTCCAGGTGGCGACGCACCAGCAGGCCCGGCCGGTCCGGATTCTTGAGGATCTTCCGCCAGGCCGCCGAGGCGAACGCGTCCACGTCCGACACCAGCTCCACCGCGACCGGGGCGCCGTCCGGGCCCGCGTGCTCCACGCTGATCCGGCCAGGAACGAACACCGCCCGCGCGTTGCGCTGGGCTTGCAGGTACTTCACCGCGTCCAGCACGCTGCGCTCGGCGTTGGTCGACTCCAGGTCGATCGAGTCAACCAGGGTGAACAGCGCCGAGCGGTGGGACCGGTAGTGCTGGTCGAGCAGCGGCAGGTAGTTGTTGCCGTGATAAGCCGACACCGCCTCGTGCGCGGCCGCCAAAACGTCCAGGCCGCCGGCCTCCTCCAGCGCCTTCAACACCAGCCGGCCCGCTCGCTCGGCCACATCCCCGGATCCGGAGCCCGCGCTCGCGGCGGGATCGGTGCTCGCACCGTCCGGCAGCGGGCCGACCGCATCGAGTTCGGCGGGTGTGACCGCCTCGCGGACGCCGTCCAAAACATCGCCGAACACGCCCAGCAGGCGTTCGGACTCGGCCCGGTGCGCCTCCCCGCAGGGCTTCCAGCTGGTCGCGCCCCTTCTTGTGGATCGTCGCGATCCGCTTGCAGAACATCGTCACCACGTCGTCCCGCACCCCGGTCCGCACCGTGTGCAACAGGCTCACGATCAACGTGAGGCGCTTGTCCTCATCCAGCACCTCCCGTAGGTCCGCGACATCGGTGACCCGCGCCTCTCCCGCGAAATGCGCGATCTTCCCCGGCGGGATCCCCTCAAGCCACGCCTCAGTCGGCCCGAGGGCATCCAGTCCCCGCAGGAACGCCAGACGACCCTTGAACTTGTTGAGCGACGCCGCCTGCGCCGCGTCCTTCAACCCGTCGTACGCGCTGCGCCGGGTGATGGGGTCGCCCGCCGCGGTGGGCCACCATCACGATCGAGCTTCGTTCACCCGTCAGACACGGCGGACACCAGAGCCGGGAGGGGGTCATGGCGAGCTTGCCCCCAGGAGCCGGCCACGCCGGCGGGCGCCGGCCCTTCTTGGCGCCCTGGGTGATGACGAGCCGGGCGGCGATCTCGCGCAGACTCAGGTCCTGCTCGCGCAGGTGCAGGGCCGTGGACAGCATCGCGGGTCGGTCGCCAGCGCGCCGCTATGGCTGGGCCGATCTACCTTCGCGCCGATGCCCCCAGATTCGGCCCTCCGCTCGCCGGGCCTGCCTGCAGGGCGTGCTTGAGGTCGGCGACCAGCTTCTCCAGTCGCAGGACAGAGCCTCCTCACCTCGGCGATACATCAACACATAGTTACGGAACACTACGCTGAGTGGTCACATGTTCGGCGGAAAAGGAAGGTCATGCGCCTGCCCATCCCATCCACCCCGGCTCCCAGCCGTCCTGAATGCCGCCCGAGCGGCCGCCTGATCTGCCCGCCGCCGTAGCCCACCGCTCCCCGGCCCCGGCTCTCCCACACCCCGAGGTCCGACTCAAAGGCGTTTCCCACCCACAGTGAAGGAACAGCAGTGAGCGCTACCACCCCGCAGCATCCCCGCAGTGTCCCCGCCGCTTCCCGCCGCCTGCGCCGTGCCGGGCCTGCCGGCCGGGTCCTGGCACTCCTGGCGCTGAGCGCGACCGCCATGGCCGTTCCCGCACCCGTCCAGGCCCAAGCCCAGGCCCGGGTCCAGGCGGCCGAGCAGGTGGCGGTGTCCTTGGGGGACAGCTTCATCTCCGGCGAGGCGGGCCGATGGTGGGGCAACAGCACGGTGGCCGCCGCCGCGGGCTGCACCCGCGGCGGAACCGACCGGGCCGCCTATCGCCAGCGGTTGATCTGCCGCTACGACCCCCAGCGGGTCTACGGCGACACGGCCCTGCACGGAGCGGGCACCGGATGTCACCGCTCCGATGTGGCCGAGATCACCGGACTGCGCCAGGCCGGGCTCACCCCGGTCAACCTGGCCTGTTCAGGGGCGGAGACCCGGCACATCATCGACGAGGCGTTCAAGGAGAACACCACCTCCCAAGCCGACCTGCTGGCCCGGGTCGCCGCCACCCGTCAGGTCGAGGTGGTCGTGCTGTCGATCGGCGGCAATGACCTGAACCTGTCCGGGATGCTGCGCCGCTGCGCCGCGCTGTACATGGCGGCAGACAAGCGCTCCTGCGCCTCCACGGGTGAGGGCGATCGGTTTCTCGCCGCGCTGCCGGCGGTGGAGCAGCAGGTGACGCTGGCGGTGCAGAAGATCCGCCAGGTTATGCGCCAGGCGCCGGCCCGTTCCGCCGGCTACCGGCTGATCCTGCAGTCCTATCCCTCTCCGGTGCCCTCCTCGGCCCGGGTGCGCTACAGCGAGGGCAGCGGCGGCAAGACCGCCACGCGTACGCTCGTGGGCGGCTGCCCGCTGTGGAACGCCGACTTCGACCTCATGCACGACACCCTGGCACCCGAGATCGACGCCATGCTGCGCCGGGTCGCCACCGCGACCGATGCGGAGTTCTTGAGCATGCTGGGCGCCGTGGAAGGCCACGCGTTGTGCGAGCGGGGCACAAGCCAATCCGGCACGCTGGACGACGCCGCCGAACTCGGCGACACGATGGAGTGGGTCCGGTACGGCACCGTCGGCGCGAAGATCAGCCAGGGACACCAGCAGGAGGCCATGCACCCCAACGCGTTCGGCCAGCAGGCACTCGGCCGCTGCCTGCTGTCCCTCTACCGCAACCCCAGCAGCCGGCCCTGCGACGCGGGCACGCCCAGAACTCAGACGTGATCCCTTCCACGGCCTGCACATAATCCCTCGACGACACCATCAACGAACGCATGCGGCGCCCGCCTCGTCCGAGGCGGGCGCCGTATGCGGTAGCGGTCTTGTCGACCCCTCGTGCGGCTGCAACAGAGAGCTTGGCGGTGGCTTTCCGCTCAACCCCGGTTCGCGATTGAACCACGGGGACTCACCTCACCGGCCGCTCTACGTGGTCCAAGAACTACTTAAGGTGGGGATCATGTCGGTGGACACGCTTCGACGGATCGTCCTGGTACGCCATGCCAAAGCCGAGTGGGGCGACAACGACCACGAACGCCCCCTGGCCGACCGCGGCCGCAAAGACGCCTCCGCCGCCGGCCACTGGCTGGCGGGAGCGGGCATCACGCCCGATCTCGCCCTCGTCACCACTGCCGCCCGCAGCCGGGAGACGTGGAAGCTGATCGTTTCGGAGCTTGCGCAGCGTCCCGAGACCGTTTATGAGGACCGGCTGTACGAGGCCAACCTGGACGAGCTCATCGCCGTGCTCAACGAGACCTCCGACGACGTCAACAGCCTCTGATTCTGGGCGGCAACCCCGGCATTCATGCCATGGCCGACGCTCTGGCCGGCGAGGCCGACGGCGACTTGCTGGCCCGGATGAACCGGTCCGGCTTCCCCACCTCCGCGATCGCCGTCCTGGACTTCGACGGGTCCTGGAAGGCCGTCGAGCACGGCGTGGCCAGGCTGATCGCCTTTCGGGACCCCCACGCCTGACCCGCGCCCAGGCAAAAGGGCAGGCAGACCTCGGCGGCGACGCCATCACGCCCGAGGACACGACAGAGGTCCCTGGAGCCAGTGACGGCTTCTCCTGCAGCGCCTGCCCGAACAGGACCGGCAAGCCCTCGCCGACCTGTGCCGACCTGATCAAACCCGTACGCGCGCCAGGAATCCGACCCCGAACGGCAGCGGATCGCTGGAGGCGCTCGAAACCCTGGGACTCCTGGCCTGAGAGCGGCCATCGCGATCTCAGGCCCGATATGCCTCCGGTCATGCCGGAGGATATCGGGGGGCGGCGGAGCTCCCCGCCGACCGCCAACTGGCCCCGCTAGGCAGGCACGACGGTGCAGTCCGGACCCGGAAACATGCGCGTCGTATGTCCGTCATCGAAGCGCACCAGATATGGAGGCCGCCCATCCTCCCCGTGGACCTCGAGGATCTCCCCCCGCTGTTCGCCGGCCTGGCCCCTGCCTATCGGCACCACGATCGTGTCGCCAACGTTCGCCTGCATATGACAACTCCTCAACCCACAGCCATTATCACGGACCGTGCTCGTTTTGCTTCAAACTGTTACCCGCTGTCGGATGCCCCTAGTCCCTTCGCGCGCCACGGGTAGCAGCCGAACGCGAACGGTGCCCCGGGCAAGCGCTGAACGCGTTCGGCGGCAAGATCAGGGGGTGAGCACTGGAGCGCCATGTACGTGATAATGGCCGGTCATCACGTACATGAGCGACCACGGCGGCACGGCGACCAGGACAACGCCTCGCCGGGACGGTACACGACTCCGGCACGTCATCCGGTACATCGCCGACGGCATCGCCTGGTGGGCGGCATGAGCACCGCGCCGAAGATCACCGCCCTTCGCGGTGGAGACGTCAGCCTCGCCGCGGCCGCCGACGCCTTCTTCGCCACCCAACGCACCCCCAACCCAACACCCACCGCGCCTACGCCTCGGCCATCGACTGCCTCACCGCCCTGCTCGGCCCCGACCGGCCACTCGCCGACGTCACCGACGCCGAGATCGGCGCCGCCCTCACCAAGCTGTGGGAGTCGAGCGCGCCGGCGACCTGGAACCGCAACCGCGCCGCCATCACCTCCTGGCTGCTCTGGTGCCAGACCAAGAAGCACTGGGCCGCCACCTTGGTCCCGGCTGAGGTCGAACGCCGCAAGGAGAGCGCCGACGAGACCCGCGCCGTGGCCAAGACCCCCATCCACCGGCTGCTGTCCCGCCGCGACATCCCCCTTCGGGAGCGGGCGCTCTGGCGGATGCTCTACGAAACGGCGGCCCGAGCCGCGGAGATTCTCGCGCTGAACGTCGAGGACCTCGACCTGGAGCACCGGCGCGCCCCCGTCCGCTCCAAGGGCGGCACAGTCGAGTGGGTGTACTGGGACAGCGGCACCGCCCACCTGCTGCCCCGCCTGCTCCGGCTCCCGGACGGCAGCACCCGTGGTCCGCTGTTCCTGTCCGAACGCCGCCCCGTCCCCGCCCGCCGCCCGCCGGCATCTGCCCGCACACCGGCCGCGCCCGCCTCGGCTACGACCGCGCACGCGTCCTGCTCGACAAGCACGCAGGGCTCGACCTGCACCAGCTACGCCACTCCGCCGCCACCCACCTCGGCGACGCCGAGATCCCGCTGCAGCTCATCATGGGCAAGACCCGGCACAAGAACCCCCGCACCGCCATGCGCTACGTCAAACCCGGACCTGAGGCCATCGCCAAGGTCACCGAGGTCCTGGCGCCACGCCGCCGTACCCACTGATCAACCGAGTGGCAGCCGGCCGGAAGCGATAGGAGTTCCGGGCAGTGCCGACGCTGACGCGGGCGAGGGGCTACTGACGATTTCGTGTCGCGACCTACTGACACTTTCGGGCTCTGGCGCTGATCTTGTTGCAGGGCCAATCGGGTTCGTGTCGCTCCCGCGTCGAGGTGCGCGGGTTGGCGATGCTGGTCCGCGTGCATCAATCAGGAGTTTGAGTTACTTCTGCCGCACCTTGCAGCAGCCCGGGTGGAGTCCGTGCAGGTCGAGGAAGATGCGGTCGTGTTCACGGTCGGCTCGGCGATACCAGCGGCCACGTGCCCGAGCTGCGGCACGACGTCGGCCAGGACGCATGGCGGCTACCGCCGGAGGCTGGCCGATCTGCCGATCTCCGGTCGCCCCGTGCGGATCGATGTCGGCGTTCGGCGGTTCCGCTGCGATGATCCCGGATGTGGTGCGGCGACGTTTGCCGAGCAGATACCCGGCCTGACCGCGCCGTTTGCGCGGCGCACTGCTGGGCTGACCGACCGCCTGGCCGCGATTGGGGCTGGTGCTGGCCGGCCGCGCCGGAGCCCGGCTGGCCGCGAAGCTGGGCATGCCAGCCTGCCGAGACACGCTGATCCGACTGGTCCGCGCACTGCCCAAGCCGCCCGCGGCGGCATCGACGGTGATCGGGGTCGATGATTTCGCACTGCGCAAGTGCGCCGTGTACGGAACTGTGATCATCGATATGGAGACCCACCGGCCGATCGATATGTTCGCCGGCCGGGACGCCGACACGCTGGCCGCGTGGTTGGCCGAGCGTCCCGGCATCGCGGTGATCTGTCGGGACCGCGCCGGGAACCACGCGAACGGGCCCGGGTCGGCGCACCGGATGCCATCGAGGTAGCCGATCGGTGGCACCTGTGGGCGAACCTCGGCGCGGCAGTGGAGAAGACTGTCTCCGCCCACGTCGCCTGCCTGCCCGAGCCGCCATTGGCAGCAGACCTCGTGGCCGAGGAACAGCGCGACGAGGTCGGCCCGCAACCGGAGCCGGATCCGCCGATCGAGTACCCGCTGGCCCGGCGGCATCGAGAACGCCACGCCGCGATCCACGAGCTGCTGGCCGCAGGCCGGTCCCGCGCCGAGACTGCCCGCGAGCTCGGGATCAGCGAGCGCACCGTCTACCGCTTCGCCGGCACGCCCCTGGAGCAGCACCTGGGCAGGGCCAACAACCGTGCGAGCCGTCTGGACCGGTTCATGGATCACCTGCATCAGCGCTTCGCTGACGGGCTCTGCAACGCCACGGCACTGCACCGCGAGATCCAGCTCCTGGGCTGGCGCGGCAGCCTGCGCACCGTCGAACGCTACATCGCCCAGCTGCGTGAACGGACAGACCCGCCACCGGCCGCGCCGACACCCCCGAAACCGCGCAAAGTCACCGGTTGGATCATGTCTGATCCCGACCACCTGACCGCAGGCGCCGCCGTGCAGCTCAAGAACATCCTCGTGCGCTGCCCGCCGGCAGATGATCACGCGGCTTGTCGGAGAGGCCATCGGCGGCGTCGGCGCGGGGCTCGTCTACGTTGCGCTCGGCCTGCTGCTGATGGTGGCTGCGATCCCGCTGGCCGTCGCCGGAACCGCCGTCCTGGCCATCAAGTCCGCGCAGACCTCGCTGGCCAGTCTCATGTACGCCACCAACCGCCTCTATGAGGAGGGCCTGTACTTCACCGATTTCACCAGCTTCCTCGACCGGCACCGCCCGGCCGGCGAGCGCTCCGCCACCGCGGCCCTGACCGGCTTTCGCCGGATCGCCGCCGAGGACATCACGTTCTCCTACCCCGGCTGCGACACCCCGGCCCTGCGCGGGGGGCGGTTTCCAGGGATCGTCGCAACACGGAATGTGTTGCGAGGATCTTAGGGGTTCGCTGGTGGAGGTTTCCGGTGGGAGAACGCCGAGAACATGACGCCTCCTGCAGGTGGATCTTCGGCGACTACTACCGGAACCCCTGCTGCTCAATCCGAGTTTCGCAGGCTTCCCGTTGGTGCGGTGAGCCTCAGCCTCGCTGGCCGGGACGGTCGACGATCATTGAGGACAGGAGGGCCGTGCTCCACACCGCCCCCTTGCGGAAGGCGGGTTCGCTCTCGCCGCCAAGGAACTCGTCGCGCAACCAGACCGCCCGCGTTCCCAGGTAGCGGTAGGTGCTCCGGTCGAGGATGTGGTAGGTGCGGGAGATCGTGTCGGTTCCCTCCACCCAGATGCCTAGGCCGCTGCGGCCCGCTGCGTCGCGCACACCCTGCTCGATCCGGACGCCGGGAATGAGCGCCAGGGCGCGGAACATGGTCGCCTCCAGTCGCGGCGGCATCGTGCCGTACCTGCTCAGGTAGAGGGTGATCACCCGGTAGGCGCGGTCGGCGTCGGGCTCAGCGCTCTTGGGGACGCCCTCCTCCTTGGGGTAGTCGATCCAGTGTCGATCGGCTGTGACCTTGGCCAGCAGCTTCTTGGGATCGGTCGGCAGCGCGCGGAGCTTGGCGTCGTACTGCTGCGGCGACAGGTCGTCATCACCTGGATCCGGGGGAATGTCGCTGACGACCATCTTTCCATCCTCGTCGAAGTCGGCGCGCTGCCTGCCGTCGTAGCGCAGCCATCCCTCACCGGTCCTGACCGTGTCCGAGTTCGCCTGTTTGTCCAGGGTCTTGGTGTAGTGCCACTGTGTCGGCAAGGGCACTTGGGCGCTTTTGCGTCTGCCCGCCACCTCGGCGGCGTGGGCGAGCACCACGCTGGAGTCGAGCTGGACGACCGGTGGCGTGTTCGCCGGGTGCGGGGTGGGCGGTTCGGGCCGCAGGGTGGTCACGGCGAGTGCGGCGGCGGCTCCTAGCGCTCCGACCAGGAGCAGGCGGCGCCCCAGTGTCCGCCCGCGTCCCTGGATCCGCGTCAGCATCCGCCGGCGCTGTGGGATGACCCATTCCTGGTTCGGCTCGGGGATCTCGGCACGCCACTCACGCAGCGATCGCAGGTCATCATCCATCGAAGGACTCCTCTCGGGTGGTCACAGGGTGGGATCCGCCGAGCGCTTGGCGTGTCTTTGCTCTGGCCCGGTGCAGGCGGGATGCGACGGTGCCGGCCGGGATGTTCAGCGCGCGGGCCACGTCGTCATACGACATCTCGGCCCAGGCCACGAGGAGTAGCACCTCCCGGTCATCGGGTGACAGCTTCGCCAGCGCCGCCGCCAGCCCGGCCTGCTGGGCGGCGACCCGGTCATCGACGCGTTCGGTGTACGGCTCGGTGATCTCATCGACGCCGCTGCGGACCAGCGCCCGGTAGAGGCGGATCTCCACCCGCCGATGCCGGCTGATGAGCCGGGCGGCGATGCCGTACAACCAAGGCCGCGCGTCGGGGTAGCTGGCGTCGTAGCGGTGGCGGCGCCGGAAGGCGGCCAGGAAGGCGTCGGAGACGATGTCGTCGGCCAGCGAGGGCCCCAGCCGCCGGGCGACATAGCGCCGCAATGCGGGCGCGTGCCGGTCGAAGAGGTCGGCGAAGGCCTCCGGGGCGCGTTCCGAGCGCCGGATCAACTCGGCGTCGTCGGCCCTGCCGGATTCTTCGGCGATCACATGGTGCTCCCGTCCTTACGCAATGGTTCGTCGGCTTTCGCCCGTACGACGGCCACGAATTCACGTTATGAGATGTGATATGCGTCACATATCGTTATCCGGTCGGGTCGGACACAGGACGCCGGGTGCGGCACAGTGCATCGGCGAGCGCTTCGCATCGCGGCTGGCCGGCTGTCTCCAACCGGTGAAGTGGTCCATCCGCGCCCGGATGACGCTGTCGGCCATCCTGGTGGCCGTGGTGCCGTGCGTGATCGCGGCGTGGCTGATCATGGATCACCAGCATGAGCACGAGATGAGTCACCGGCTCAGGTCGGGTCGCCCGGGGGAATCTCGCCCACGGGCGATCCGACCTCAGGCACGTCTACCGGGCGGATCTGGAGGTGATGCATGAGTTCGCTCACCGTGCGCCGCCCGCCGTGCTGGATGACGAGGGAACGGCCGCCACGCAGCTGGTCGATCGCGCGGGGCGGGTGGTGTCGGCGAGCGTTCGGGTGATCGGAGAGCCGCGGATGGCCACGTTCGTGCCGGCGCCGCGGATGGCCATGGATCGGCGGCTGTGCGACGTGCCGGGCTTTCCCGGCCAGTGCATGATCGTCGCGGCGATGTGGGTTCCCGCCCTCGGCGGCGACCTGATCGCCTACAGCGCGCTGCCGGACCCGCCGTGGTACGGGAGCGAAGCGCTGCTCGCGCAGCTGGTGGCCGCCTCGGCGATCGTGCTGGTCATCGTGGCCGTGGGAACGTACCAGCTCGTCGGCCGTACCTTGCAGCCGGTGGAGGACATGACCGCCGAGCTCGCCGAGATCACCGCCACCGATCTCGGGCACCGCGTGCCCGTCCCGGCCCACCATGACGAGATCCGCTACCTGGCCACCGTCGTCAACGACACCCTGGAACTGCTGGAGGCGGCACTGCGGCGCGAGCGCCGCTTCACCGCCGAGGCCTCCCACGACCTGCGCACCCCGATCACCGGCGCCATCCTCCGACTGGAGGAGGCACTGACGGACCCGGACACGGTCGACTGGCCGCGCATGGCCAAAGAGCTGCTCAGCGACGTGGAACGCCAGCAGGCCATCGCCGAGGACATCCTCACCCTGGCCCGCCTGGACGCCGACCGGTCGGCCCAGCACCAGCGCACCGACCTGGCCGACCTCGCCCGCACCGAACTCCGGCGCCGGCTGCCCGGCCGGGTCCCCATCCGCACCGACCTGCAGCCGGGCGTGCTCGTCAGCTGCGACCGGCTGCTGATCGCCAGGCTGCTGGCCAACCTGCTGGACAACGCCCAGCGCCACGCCACCACCACCGCCACCGTCACCGTCCGGGCCGAGGACGACACCGCCATCTTGGCGGTCTTCGACGACGGCGCCGGCATCGCCCCCGAACACCGCGAGATCATCTTCGAACGCTTCGCCCGGCTCCCGGAATCACGCCAGCGCGACCCGAAGGGCACCGGCCTGGGCCTGGCCATCTGCCGCGAGATCGCCCACGCCCACCGAGGCACCCTGACCATCGAAGACCCCGGCCAGGGAACCTGCCTGGTGCTGCGCATGCCCTTGGCGGACTGACCGCCGGACTGATCGCCGGCCCGCCATCTTGGCTCACATCGCCGGTCGCCAGCGGCGTCCCGAGATCGGCATGCTCGACGTCACCGAGCTCGGCCGCAACCCATCGTTATCTGGGTAGTCAAGCGAACTAGCCGGTCAGAGGATGTCATGGCGTTCGCCGCGGCGGCAGACGCCGAGGTGGTCTTCGAGCAGGTTGCCGTCACCGCCGAGCAGGTGGTGACCTACCGCCTGCCCACCACGCCGCCCAAGGCCACCGACCGGCACTCCTTCTCCGGCACCGCCACCACCTAGGCCGAGGCGCTCCCGCCGGACATCCTTGCCGCCCTCGTACGCTCGGCGATCGAGCCCACCGCGACCCCGTCATCCACGAGCAGATGCTCCCGCGTGCAGAAGCCGACCGCTATGCGATCCACGACCGGCTCAGCCGGTGGGAGGATCTCGGCCGACCCCCGGCGGAGTGAGCCTCGCCGACAGCTCGTACGCACCCCGTCGTGACGCTGCCGGTTAGAGAAAGCCCATAGCGATCACGGTAGCCAGAGGTGAGCAGGATGTTCATCCGCCCGACTCGGCCTCCCGATGCCACACGGCCAACGCGCCAACACTTCTGGACAGTGGACGGTGTTACCACTGGTCCCTAGGGTGCCCAGAAAGGGTTTACGTTTCCGGACGGGGGATCGCATGACGTTCATCTACGACGGCCAGCGACCGGAGGTCTTGCGAGCACAGGTCGACGGCAAGGACGGATACGTCCTGCTTCCCGACCAGGACGACCCCCCAGGGGCGATCTACTTCTCCTCCTGGCAGGGCGGCCTCACCCGGTGGGTGTCGGAACTGTTCCTCATCGTCGGCCAGAACCCGCGGGAGGACCTGCCGACTCTCGACGAATACCTCCAGGCGCCCTGACCCTCTACCCACGACGCCACGAGGACCCGATGGCCGCACCATCGCCTACGCGCGGTCTCCACCTGCGACCAAACCTCCAGCTTCAGCTCGACGCCCTCACCGCCGACGGCTACGACGTCCTGTTTCAGAAGAAGATCTCCAGCCGCCTGCGCGGGAACCGCCCCGAATTCGCCGCCGCCCCAGCCGCGCTGTGCATCCGACCGCTGGGGCCACTCAGCCGCACACGTGCTGACCGCGGTCGTGCCGGACCTGACGGCGGGAACCGGTCGGCCGCGAGCGGGCAAGTAGGGGTGTCCCATCGGTGAGCCGAGAGGCCAGAGCATGTCAGAAACGAGCCCCGCCGATTCCGCCGTCATCGCGCGGTCCCGGCAGGAGCCCGAGGTGTTCGCGGAGATCTTCCGCAGACACGCAGCCGAGATCAAAAGATTCGTTATCCGCCGCCTCGGGCCCGACGTCGCCGAGGACGTGGTGGCGGAGACCTTTCTCGCCGCCTTCCGCCAGCGCGGCCGCTACGACCTGGCCAGGCACAACGCCCTGCCCTGGTTGTACGGCATCGCGACCAACCTCATCGGCCGCCACAAGCGCACCGAGGCCAGGCAGCTGAACCTGCTGGCCCGCACCGGTGTGGACCCGGTTACTGAACCCTTCACCTCGCGCAGCGACGAGCGGCTGAGCGCTCAGGCCGTACAGCAGCGCCTGGCCGCCGCGCTTGCCGCGCTGCCCGCCGGGTACCGCGACGTGCTGCTCCTGGTGACCTGGGGCGGCCTCAGCTACGCCGAAGCCGCCGAGGCGCTCGGCATCCGCGTCGGAACGGTCCGCTCACGCGTCAACCGCGCCCGTACCAAGATCCGCGAGGGACTGGGCGGGACCGACCCCACAGCACTCGTCATCGAGGAGGTTCGCCATGGATGACCTGGCCCAGCTCAACAACTTCCGCTCCGAGGTCCCCGTGCAGGAGGACCTGCGGGCCGAAGCAGAGCGCCTGATGGCCGGCATGTCCGCGCCGGCGCACCCCAATTTTCTCCGCCTCGGACTGCGCGCCACATGGGCAGGAGGTCTGGCGGCCGCGGTGGGAGTGGCGGTGTTCGTTGTCCAGAGCCCGCCCGCCCCGGTGCCGCCCCCGCCGATGATCCGCACGGTCGCGGCCGTGGAGGTGCTGACCCGGGCGGCCGAGCACGCCGGCAGCCGTCCGGAGCTGCATCCCACGCCCGGCCAGTTCCTCGTCTACCAGTCGCAGAGCATGAACTCGGCCGAAGGGGAAGGGCAGATCTGGCTGTCGCGTGCCCGGCGCACGTTCTGGCAGCCGGTCGAGGGCAGTTCGGTCAAGGCGTTCCTGCAGAATGAGATCTTGGCGCCTCTGCCGTATCCGGGGCACACGCTCCCGCCGCTGGCGCAGCGGGAGCAGGAGCAGGTGGGCAAGCCCAGTCGTCCTGAACGGGCCGCTGACTTCGATGACCGCGCCGAGTTCCTGCGCAACGACTACGCCTACGTCAGCAAGCTGCCGACCGATACCGAAGGCATGCGCAGGCACCTCTACACGCAGGTGCCCTTCGACGGGTTGCAGGACTACGAGGCGTGGAACCGGGTCGGCGGGCTGCTCGGGGAGTCCTATCTGCCCGCCGCGCAGCGGGCCGCGCTCTTCCGCGCGGCGGCCACGATTCCCGGGGTGGTGACGGTGAAGGAGGCGCAGGACGCCGCGGGGCGCAAGGGCATAGCCGCGGCGATGGTGTCGCCCAACGGGGTCAGGGAGGAGTACATCTTCGACCGGAAGACCTACGACTATCTCGGCTGCCGGGGGGTGGTCGTGGACGCCAAGCTGGCCAATGCTCCGGTGGGGAGCGTGGTGTCGTCGAGCGCGCAGTTGAAGGTGAGCGTCGCCGACAGCCCGCCGATCGTGGATTAGACGGCGCGACGGGGCCCGGGCAGACGGCATGGCAGGGACCGTCTGCCCGATCGACCAGCGTCTCAACCTGACCACCGCCACCAATCGGGACTCCCGCTGGCTCTTCCCCGGCCGCCGCGGTGGCCAGCCCATGACAACCGACGCTGTCGAAAAGCGTCTTCCACTCCTCGGTCGGCCCGAGGCCGTCCAGCTCGCGCAGGAACGCCAGACGGCCCTTGAACTTGTTGAGCGACGCGGCCTGCGCCACGTCCTTCAACCCGTCGAACTCGCTGCGCCGGGTGATCGAGTCGACCAGCAGCAGCCGGGCCAACCTCGCCCGCGCTCCGACGCCAACCGGCCGGACACCAGCACGAAGAACCCGCGATTCACCTCGGTGCGGATCTTCTTGGTCATCTCATCCAGCGTCGTATAGCCGGGCAGCTCACGCCGCTCGGTTCATCCTGGCCAGCAGGTCGCCTTCGGCCTCGCCGACCAGGGCGTCAGCCACAGCCTGGATGCCGGGGTTGCCGCCCAGCAGCAGGAGGTCATTGACGTCGTCGGAAGTCTCATTGATCACGGCGATGAGCTCGTCCAGGCCAGCATGGGAGGTCATGAAGGGGTGACGCCTTCGCCGACCGCGCAGACCACGGCATGGCTGAAGCCGATCAGCATCTGGTAGCCTGCCAAAAAATGATTACTCAATGTAGTGAAAAAATTACTTGCAGTCCTGGCTGGGTCCACGCCGAACGCCAGGCCCGTTCCTGGTCGGCGCGGCACGGCCTGATCACCGGCCAGGAGGAGATGCGGCGACTGGCCCGGATGGGGCACGGGCGCATGGCCGGATGGCTGGCCCCGCTGGCCGGGCCGGCGGAGCTGGCTCTGCTCGCGCAGTGGGGAGCGTACATCGCGCTGGTCGACGACGGCTTCGATCGGCACGGCCAGTCGCCGGAGCAGGTGCGGGCCCTGCTGGACCAGTTGCTCGACGTGCTCGGCGGCGCGGACGGAACCCGGCACCCGGTGCCCGCGGTGCGCGCGCTCACCGATCTGTGGCAGCACACCAAGGTCTCGGCCCGGCCCGGATGGAGCAGCCGCTTCCTCGCCCTCTACCGGGACTTCGCCGAGGCCACCTGCACCGAGACGCGGCTGCGCGCCCGCGGTGAACAGCTCGGGCTCGACGACTACCTGACGCTGCGCCGCCGCACCATCACCCTGCTGCCGCTGCTGGCCGTCGTGGAACGAACCCTGCCCCCGGCAGACGAGCTCGACGAGTTGCGGGAGGCGACCGCCGACATCATCGCCTGGACCAACGACCTGCGCTCCGCGCCGCAAGATCTGGACGAGGGCACCGAGAACCTCGTCGGCGTGCTCGCCCGCCACCACCGATGCAGCCGGTCGGAGGCCGCGGCGCGGGCCCGGGGCATGCTGGCCGAGCGCATGGACGACTTCGACCGCGCCGCGCGCGGCGATCGGGCCGCGCCGATCCGCCAGGTCCGGGACGGATCCCTGGCCTGGCAGCGAGAAACCCACCGCAACCCGCCAGGCTCCGGCATGACTGCCGACGATCACGAGCGGGGCGTGCGCGCACTCGCGCAACACCTGGCCGTCGCCGTGGACGCAGGCGGCATCGTGGACGACCGGTGCGGCAGCCGCGTGCTGGAATCTGCCCTGCTGCTGGCCCTGCTGCGCAAACAAGGGAGCGAACCCGGCGAGCAGGACCGGCTGACCCGGTTCCTGAAAGAGGGCCGGCCCGGCGCGAGCCGGGTGGACGCCCTGCTGATCGACGCCTGCCTCGACCCGGCGGGCATGGCCGATCGCGCCCTGGACATGGCCGTCGGCCTGCCGCCGGCGGCCAGCGGCGGCACCGCCGGGCGCGGGCAGCTCAAGGCCGTCATGCTGCGCACGGTGCTGCATGTGCTGTGCGACTCACCCCTGGATCATCGGGACGCCCCCGCGCCGGCCGGGCCGGAGGGCATCACCACCTTCACCGACGTGCACCTGCTGTCGACCCGGATCATCCACGCGCACGCCTGCGGCCGCGTCCACGCGGTCACCGACGCCGAGCGCGACCGCCTGGTGTCGCTGATGTCGTCGGGGCGCGACCGGGTGCTGTGGGAGGCCAGCGCCACCACCCACCTGCTCGGCCTGCACGCGGTGCGCACGTTCCGGCCGGACGCCCAGGTCCTCGACGACGGCCTGCTGCGGCTGTGCCTGGCCATCAACGCCGACGACGGCGTGCCGTTCCTGGACAGCCAAGACCTCTGGCTGACCGCCGTGGCCGGCCTCGCGTTCACCGGCGAAGACACCCTGGCACCGTACGTTCCCCGCATGGCCGATCTCGTGGCGTCCTGGCAGGCCCCGGACGGAGGCTGGCCGTTCGCCACCGGCATGCAGCAGACCGACGTGGACACCACCACCCGGTGCATGGAGTTCCTGCACGCCGCCGACCCGATCCGGCACCGCCAGGCACTGGAGAAGGCGACCAGGTACCTGACCGAGATCGCCGACCCCGACGGCGGATTCCCCACCTGGGTGCGCGGCGACGCGCCGGACCTGGACATGACCGCCGGCGCGATCCTCGCGCTGGCCCCGCAGGCCGCACGGCACGAGCGGCTGCTCGCCGCCGCCGTGGAGTTCGTCCTGAACGCTCAGCTTGCCGACGGGACCTTCGAGCGGAGCTGGACGGTCAGCGAGTCCAGCGCCATCCTGCGTACCCTGGACGCCCTGCACGCGATCCCCCCAGCGACCACTGGGCTGGCCGCCCGGATCTCCGCCGCCACCGCCCGATCCATGGCACGCCTCGTCCAGACGCAGAACCGCGACGGCGGCTGGGGGCAGCTCCCCGGCGACCCCAGCGACGTGCTCTCCACCGCCCAAGCCGTCCCCGTGCTGGCCCGGCACGGCGACCGGCTCTCGGCCGGACGGGCGGTGGCGTACCTGCTGGACCGGCAGGACCCCGACGGCGGTTTCACCTCGGTGCCCGACCAGGTCGGCCCGCGGCCGCTGCCGTTTGACTATCCGGTGCTCGCCGACCTGCACACCCTATCCGCCCTGCGGCGCGCCCGCGTGCCCGCCACCACGGCGCGCAGGACGACCTGTGGTACGACCGGGACGAGCTGGTCGGCGCTGGAGTCGAGCCTGCGCGGTGTGCTGCTCCGGCCCGAGCAGGCCGCCTACGAGCAGGCCCGGCTGCTGGTCAACCAGCGCTTCGACGACATCCGCCCGCAAGCGATCGCTTACCCGGCCGGTGTCCACGACGTGGTGGAATGCGTGAACTTCGCCCGCGCCGGCCGGGTTCCGCTGGCGCTGCGCTCCGGCGGGCACAGCTACGCCGGATACTCCACCGGTCCCGGGCTCGTGCTCGACGTCAGCTCGCTGAATGCCGCCGTCGTGGGCGGCGGGCGGGCGCTGTTCGGCGCCGGGGTCAAGGGCATGCAGGCTCACCTCGCGCTGGCCGCCGCCGCAGCCGGGCTCCCGCTGGGCCGCTGCCCCACCATCGGACTGGCCGGGGTCACCCTCGGCGGCGGGCTGAGCGCGTTCACCAGGGCGTGGGGGCTGGCCTGCGACCACCTGCGCGAGATCGAGATCGTCACCGCCGACGGCCGCATCCGCCGCGTGCGCCCCGATTCGCCGCCACCGGACGACGACCTGTTCTGGGCCCTGTGCGGCGGGGGCGGAGGCAACTTCGGCGTGGTCACCTCACTGGAGTTCGCCACCGAGGACATCCGTGACCTGAGCTTCACCAGGTTCATGCTCGCCTGGCCCGCCACCGCGGCCGCGGCCGTGATCCAGGGCTGGACGGCCTGGAACGCCGACCCGGCAACGCCACGCACGGTCTGCTGCGCCTTCGAGCAGCTCAGCGACTCCGGCATGCCCTCGGCGCCGACAGTGACCGGCACCTTCATCGGCACACCCGGCGACCTCGGGCCGGTGCTGGACCGGCTGGCCGCCGCAGTGGGCAGGCCGGAAGCCCACCGGGTGCTCATTCCCTGCGACTACGTCCGGGCCGCCTCCGAAGCCGACCGCTGGGGCGGCGGCACCTGGGGGCCCCGCGTCGCCTTCGCCGCCAAGTCCCACATCGTGCGCGAACCGATGACCCCGGCAGCAGCGGCCGAGATGGCCGCGGCTCTGGAACGCTTGCACCAGTTCACCGGCGTGGGCGGGGCCAGCGGCCTGCTCATCGACGCCCTCGGCGGCGCGGTCAACGACCGGCCCTCGGATGCCACCGCCTTCCCGCACCGGGCCGCGGTCGGCGTCGTGCAGTACCACTCCTACTGGCACCAGTTCACCGACCGCGCGCACATCGACCGCAGACTCCAGTGGCTACGCGACGTCCATGCCGCCATGCAGCCCCACCTGGGGATCGGCGGCTACACCAACGGCATGGACCCCGAACTCACCGACTGGGCGGCGGCCTACCACGGCGAGAACTACCCGAGGATGCAGCGCGTCAAGGCCACCTGCGATCCCGATCAGCTGTTCACCTTCCGCCAAGCAGTCACCCCATCGGGCCGACCGTAGTACCAGCGAGAGCTTGCGGTCCGGGTGACGTCGTGACGGAGCCGAGCTCGGTCCGGTTTCTGCGATAAATCTGTCGACGAGGCCGAGCGCCGCCCACTGAAGGCTCGGCGTGCGCGGGATACACTGCGGAACAGCGGCGGCAGGGGAATCACCGGCACATCACCGGCGCGCTCATCTGCCTCATCGACGTCGCCGTCATCATGTATGTGCCGCGTATCTGAGCAGCCATGCTGCGAGCAGTGAGACCGGACAATCCTTGCGGTCAGCCCCTCGAGAACACCTTCCGCCTCATCTACCATTCGGCAGGTTGTGATAGCCGGGCCTACCAGTAGAACCCGCCTTCGTGTTCGCCACGTAGCCGATCCAACCATGTTGGCCGGGTGGCTGGCGTGTTTGGAAGCGCATGTCACAGATGGGTGGTGGGGAACCAGGAGTCGTGGGCGGCGACACGCTTGCCGACAAGGTGGTCGTTGGAGCGGGCGGCTCGCGTCTCGGTCCCGCAGGAGCCTCTGCCGTGCGCACCCTGACATGCGCACGATCACCACGCCAGGACACGACGCCGCCGGCTGCCGGCGTGGGCGGCGGCCTCGCCCCTTTGCGGGCGGCTGGGGGACAAGTCCTCCCTGACCGGCAGAGGCTCGCCCTCGAGAGCGGGCGGGCCTTCCCGTGCCGCTCCTGTCAGTCCACCGCCGGCGCGCCGGCGAATATCCCCGAGGCTCACCCCAGCACTCGGCGCCGCGCAGCTGGATCCTCCAGCCCAGCGAGCACGTCGTGAATCTTCCCCATCGCTGCCAGCTCTGTGTTCACCGCGGCGCTGCCGCTCCTGGCCGCGATTTCCACCTCCGCCTCTTCGACCTGGTCGTCGTGCTCGCCATCACCAGGTCCTCGCTGCTTGGCGATGCTGGCCCTCATCCGCTGCTCCGGTGGAAGCGCTGTGCTCTCTTGGGCTGGGCCGCGACGCTCGTCTGGCAGGACGCGCCCGCGGCCCTTTCGACAAGGAGACGCACCGTTGTCTGACATCCCGCGCCGGCGCGGCCAGCGGCGCCCACGGCGATCAGTCGCTCGCCCTGTTCGGCGCGCTCGTTGATCGGATCGGCCTGGCCAAGCCCGGAGGGCACGACTCCGGGGAGGGGGAACCGCACCGGACGGTCCGCCCGCCAGGGTCAGAAGCCCGGCTGGCCAACGGCCCCCGCAGCAGGGAGAACCCGCGGTGAATCATCCGGTAGTCCTACGCGGCCGCCCTCGGACAACCGCTCGCCCAGATGAAGGTCGCCACCCGTGTCCGTGATCACAACTCAGCAGCTCCGTGCGGCTCGCCGGCGGGCCAGCCGCCGCCGCCACATCCTCCGCCGGCGCCTCCTTCGCCGGGGGCCCGTCCGCGGCCTGGACGCCGCCGGCGGGCTACGTGCACGAGAACTCCCACTTCGGCGCCACGCCTGGTGCAACCAGATCGGGCAGGAGGGGGTAGTCGCGGGCAAATGGACCGCGTACGTGTGCCACGAGACGCTGCACGGGCTCGAGTTCCCGAGGATCTTCAGTGACCTGTACGTGAAGAGATGAGCGGTGCGCCGGTCCGGCCTGCGGTGTCTGCGCCCTACGAGAGATCGAAGGGGGCCGGGGCATGGCCTTCCCCAGATCCGGCGGGAGGCCTGTTCGGGGTAGGGCAGAGCCTTCGGCTCGGCGTGATCCACACGCCGCGGCGAGGCGCGCGAACATACCGAGGACATACCACGTGTCACTACTGTCGCCTCTCGTCCAGACACCCTGATTCGGGAGAAGACGGTAGTGAGATATCTGCGCAAGACAGCCTTCATCGCGGGTGCCGGGCTGGCCCTGTCGCTGCTCGGCTCGGTTCCCGCCTCGGCCGACAACTGGGACTCCTCGGCACCGACGGATGCCATCAACGTGACGACGCGGCTGCAGGCCAACACCGACCTCGGAACGCTGCAACTGCGTAAGGGCAAGCTGGGCTCCAACTGGTACATCTGGGCCCGGATCAGCAAGCCCACCAGCACCGCCAACAAGAGCTACAAGCTCTTCTTCATCGTGGGCAGCAGCCCCGTGAGCGTCGACATCAACGGCACGAGCTACACCAAGGGCTACAAGCTGATCTCCGGCAAGACCTACAAGGGCTGCCTGAAGAAGGACACCGGCATGCCGGGCGGCAGCTACTACAAGTGCATCAGCTTCACACAATGATCTAGGAGGGGCGTGTGACCGGGCGCGTGCGGGCACCAGCGGCCACCGGATGCGCCACAGGCACACGTCAGTGTCGTCCCAGTCGCCGCGCATTGCAGCCTGTCCTGCCGCCTGTCGTGCCGTATCGCCGGTCACGGCAGGCGCCGCGGTGGGCAGGGTTTCGTCGGGCAAGGCCCTCGCCGAGCTCACCGCGACGCAACGCGGGGTCGTGCAGGACCTGGTGGGCAGACTCAACGCCGAACACGGCCGCCGTCAGCGCATCCAGGACCTCGCCGAGGGCCAGGCTCCAGGCATGGCCGGCACCGGCCGCGGTGGCGATGACCAATCGAGCTGTCTCCGCCCGCTCGGCCGCGTCGCCGGTGGTGAGCGCGGCGGCCAGGCGCTCGGCCGGGGGCGCGCAGGACAGCGGCCCGCTCGGGTGACAGTACGCCGGCGCCGACAACGCTGCCGGCGTCGAGAGCACACAGGAGCGCTGCCACAGCCTGCCCGGCGGCGCCGAGGTCGGCGGCCACCGCCCGCTCAGGCCGGTAGTACCGAGGCAGTGCACCTGACACGGCTGACATGCCTGAAGACCCCTAGCTATCTGTCTGGTAAGTAGGCGCCAACCTTACTTACCGACATGCCCGACTACCAAGAGTCACCCCAGATGACTCGTTCGCCAAGCCTTGTGCACGGCATCGGCCAGCACCATCACGGGAATTGCCAGCGCGGCGAGGATCCATCCGACCGCCGGCGGAAACGTGACTCCGAGCAGGCTCGCGACGGCCGGTAGGCCGAGAAGGACCAGGAGCAGGACGGCTGCGAAGGCGACCGCGCCCAGCAGCAAGGGGTTGGTGCGCCCTTGCAGCCTGCCGATCCAGCGGGACTCGCTGCGGCGGGCGAAGGCGTTGGCGAGCTGTCCCAGCACGACGGCGGCAAAGGCGGTGCCCGAGGCGGCGTCAGCAGACCCAAGCTTGGGGCGCCTGCGTACCATTAGAGCGTTATGTCCGAAAATCCGTCCGACCAGGAACTGCTACGCGCCGCGCGGAACGGCGAGGTCGCCGCGATCGGCACGCTGATCGAGAAGCATAGGGCCGGCATGCGCGGTGGCGCTGAGCGTGTTGGGCCACGGACCGGACGCGGAGGACGCCGTGCAGGACGCGACGCTGATCGCCCTGCGGCGCATCGGCGACGTGCGGCAAGCGGATTCCGTCGGCGCGTGGTTGCGCACGATCGTGCGCAACGTCTGCCGCTCCCGCCTGCGCTCGGCGGCTACCACGACGCCGCTGCCGGATCTGGCGGTGCCCGCGGCGGGAACGAGTCCCGAGCAGCTCATCGACCAGCACGCGATGCGGGACTGGCTCTGGCGGGCGATCGACGAGCTGACCCCCACCCTGTGCATGACGGTGATGTTGCGGCATTTCAGCCCGCGCACCCCCTCGTACCACCAAATAGCCGCCCTGTACGGCGTGCCGGTGGGCACGGTACGCAGCAGGCTCAGCGAGGCCAGAGCCAAGCTGATCGAGGCGATGGCCACGACCGCGGACACGGCGCACGACGACGACGCCGCCCTGACCCGGGCAAGCGCCCGTGAAGCCGCCGAGATTCTGGCCGCGGCCGAGCAGGGGCGGTTCGCGGAGCTGACGGCCGAGCGGTGGACCCCCGATGTCGCCTACTACCGCGGCCGGCAGCGGGTGGGCGGCCGGGACTTCCTGATCCGGGGCATGGCGAGCGATCTGGAGGCGGGTGTGCGCCAGCAGTTCAGGATCGCCGTCACCAGCCGGGATACCACCATCTGGGAGATGGACCTGGTCAACCCGCCGGACAAACCCGGCCACTGCCCGCCCGCGGTCGCCTGGCTGATGTCCATGCGGAACGGCCTGATGCACCAGCTACGGCTCTTCCACGCACCCGCCGGCTGAGCAGGCGCGGGCAATGTGGCGCGAGTCACCCTCCCCCGATCGAACTTCACCGGGCCCGCCGCGTCTTGTGGGTGTCCGCGACACCACCCACACGGAGAACCCGATGCAACAAGAAACGACCGGCCTTCTGTCCCCCGGCTCCCACGACGTCGTGGTGGACGGCCTGAACCAGCGCTACCACGTGTACGGCTCGGGCCCGGTCTGCCTGGCCATGCCCGGCGGGCCCGGCGTCACCTGGGAGTCCCTGCGCGCGCCGGCCCTGGAGAAGTTCCTGACCATGGTGTACGTCGAACCGCTGGGCACCGGCAGTTCGCAACGCCTGCCGTCACACCCCGACGGCTACACCCGCAGGCGCTACACGCGAAGCCTGACAGGCCTGCTCGATCGGCTGTCCCTCCCCCGGGTGTTCCTCCTCGGGCACTCACACGGCGCCTTCGTGTCCCAGTACTTCGCGCTGCACCACCCGGACCGGCTCAGCGGCCTGGTGTTGTACGAGAGCGCTCCGGTGACGGGCCCCGAGCACATGGCCGAGGCCGCCGCCAGGGTCGAGGAGTTCGTCCAGCGCAACGAGGGCCGGCCGGAACTCCCCACGGTGCTCGCCGGGCTCCAGGCCTCCGGGACCGTCACCGACGACGAGAAAATCACCGCGGCGTTGCGCGACCTCCTGCCGGTCTTCTTCGCGCACTACTGGGAGCGCGAGGACGAGTTCAGGGAGCTGCGCGAGAAGATCACCTGCACCTACATCTCCCACGTCGACGAGAACCTGGTCCCCGACATCATCGACGACCGCGACACTCTCCCGTCGCTCGCCGTGCCCACCCTAATCGTGGCCGGCCGATACGACGTGTCCTGCGGCATGCGGTGGGCGCGGGAACTCGCGGCCTTGATCCCCCGGTCCCGGCTGGCCGTGCTGAAGAACAGCGGGCACCTCGGCCACCTGGAGGAACCCGAGACGTTCGCGGCCGCCATCCGGGACTTCGTCCGGTCGGTACCCGCGTAGCGGAACGCGCGGGCGCGGCGCCGCGCCCGCCTGTCCCAGCAGGCTGAGCCGCCCTCGCTGTCGCACGTGACGAACAGCGACATCGAGGCGTGTACCGAAACGCGGTCGCGACGGCTCGGCGCCAGTGCGCTGGACCCGATCACCAGTAGGGGACCGTTGCCGCCTTCTTACGGTCAGGAACGACTCCACGGACGGCGAGCTGGTGAGCGATGAAGGTGCCGAGGTCATCCAGCCAACGCGCGGCTTGCTGCCCGGAGGGTTCGGCCAGGGTGTACAGGCGAGCCAGGCCGCGGCTGTTTCCGCCGTGTCGCGCGTTGCTCAGCGCGTCCAGCACACGGCCGCACGGGACATCGCGGTCGGCGTCGGGCTCACACCATTGACCATGCCGACGGACAGGGGGCCTGGAGGCCTGATGATAGGCCGCCTTGGCGCGCTCGGCGGCCCAGGCCAGGTCCCCGGCTGTCAGCGGCTTGTCGGCCATCAGACGGTCGAAGAGTCGTTTCCATGGACCGAGCAAGCCGCCCGGCAACGGGCTCATGAGGCGATACGCCTGGTGGAAGACCGCCCGGTGAAACTCCGGCTTCTGATCGTGTTCCAGTTGGTCGTAGCCGCGGCAGGCGTGGCCGAAGCGTGCGAAGGGTTCCGCATCGGCCAGGGCAGGACGCGCCTGGAACTCGCAGAAGCGGTGCACGAACTCCGCCGGGGCGTCGCCGATGTTGCTGGTGCCCAGTCCGGAGCCCAGGCACAGCGCCTGGAAGTCGTTGATGAAGTCGGTACCATCGGTCCGTCATGACCCCGCTCGAACGCACCCTCGCCAAAGCCCTCACGGAGATCGTCATCTGGCTTGATCTCAGCGATGCTGACGACATCGCGCCTGAGGCCACGATCAAGGTGCTGGAGCCGGTGGTCATCCTCCTGCAGGACCTCTCGGACCAGAACCGGCAAGCCCTCGCCGACCTGATCAACCAGTTCGCGCAGCAGGAAACCGCCCCTGACCGGCACCTGACGGCCTGGGAAACGCCTGAAACTCTGGGACTTCTCGACTGAAAGCCGTCAAGATCGGGAAATCTCCGCAAGGGCCCTCAGCCTGGCACGGGGCGAAATCTACAATTACGCAATGGGACGCCCCCGGACGCTTGTGACGCTGGCCGTCATCTTTCTCACCGGCGCACGCGCGGCCCGGCGCCGCAAGACCACGCCGCCCACCGATCAGGCAGCACACCAGCCGGGCAGCACATTGGCGGCGCAGACCCCACTGACCGGCACCACCGGCCGCGTGGTCTCCCTCTGGACGATGATCGGCACCATGCTCGCAGGCATTGCCGCCCTGGCCGCCCTCCTAGTCTCCGCCATGACCTTCATCCTTCAGCAGCAACAGAACGACGACCAGCAGCAGCGCAGAGTCGCCGGCTTCGCTTCCAAGGTCACCTGGTGGACCGAGCGCACCGCCCAGGACCAGGTCACCACCCTCGCGATCCAGAACAGCAGCTACGAGCCCATGCCCGCGTTCATCGTGACCGGCGTCTCCTTCGACTCCCTTCCTGCACCCAGCCCCTCCCCAGCGCACGACATCCCACAGTTCCTGGCAGCGTTGGGCCAGATGCAGATCGGCGCTCTTCCCCCTTGCAGCATCAGCAGGCTGAGGTTGACTTTCGAAGACCGCGACTCCGGCTCCCGATTGGATCTGGACGTCAACCGCGTCATGGTTGTTGATCCCGCCGGCATGGCATGGTCCCGCGAGCGCTCTGGCCAGCTCGCCCGAGTCGAAGACATCCCCAGAGGGGAGCGCCAGATCGAATTCAACAAGGGTGGGAACGAAGTGCGCATCGTGATCAGGGAGCTCGGCGTGACGCTGACCAGCAACCTCGGCAGAACTAGCGCGCCCTACTGCTCCGGGCCCGTCGACTAGCCCGCCCAGTTCTGCTCAGAAGCCCTGACGCGGAGCCTCGTCATCGCATCCAGTAAGTCAACTTGCCTTACGTGCCTGACAGACCTTCAAGCAGCTGACCAGCTATTTCGCTTGACAACCCAAGATAACCATCGAACCGGCTGCTCGTCGCGACGCGCAACCCGATCGCAGCAGTTGGCTCCAGCAACGGGCCTCTTTTACTGGCCCTGGCACGACAACGCGAGCCGCGGTGACGAGTGGGCGTCAACCGCTGCTCTCACTCGTCCTGGAGCTGCGTGGTGGCAAGCGGGCGGCCGTGGCCGTCTCGGCGGCCGCCAGCTCGACTGCCTGCAGCGCGGCGGCCCGGCGCTCGCGTTCGACCGGCTCTGGCGTGTTCGCCACGGTGAGCGGGTCGCGCTGAGCCTTGCCTCGTGCACCCGGCTGCGGTGTGCCAGGGCCGGACCACCTCCCCGGGCAGACCGCAGCCTGGCCTCCGGGCTCAGGCCGCCGACCGGAGCCCGGCGGGACGACGCCGGAGAGCGGGGTCGAGCAATGCCGGGGGCTTGTACTCCTGGTCGAGCGCGCTGACCTCGGTGCCCGGCGGGACGATCTTGTCGATCCGGTCGAGGATGTCGTCGGACAGCTCGACGTCGGCCCCGGCCAGAAGGTCGTCGAGGTGTTCCATGGTGCGCGGGCCGAGGAGCGCGGCGGTGACGCCCGGGTGGGCGATGGCGAACGCCATGGCCAGGTGGGTCATGGGCAGGCCGGCCTCCTCGGCGAGCGGGATGAGCTGTTCGACGACGTCGATGCGGCGCTCGTCGGTGAGGTGGCGGGAGAACTGGACGCGTTTGAGGTCGTTCTCACCGCCCTGGCGCACCCGGCCGGTCAGCAGGCCCTGGCCGAATGGACCCCACACCATGACGCCCATGCCGTACTCCTGCGCCAGCGGCAGGACCTCCCGTTCGATGCCGCGGTTCAGGATCGAGTACGGCGGCTGCTCGGTGCGGAAGCGCTGCAGCCCGGCGCGTTCGGCGGCCCACTGCGCCTGGACGATCATCGAGGCGGGCGTCGTCGAGGAACCGATCACGCGCACCTTGCCGGCCCTGACGAGGTCGGTCAGAACGGAAAGGGTCTCCTCCAGGTCGGTGTCCGGGTCGGGCCGCTGGAGCTGATAAATGTCGATGTAGTCGGTGCCGAGCCGGCGCAGGGAGTTCTCGACAGCGGTGGTGATCCAGCGGCGGGAGGCACCCTGCTGGTTGACGCCCTCGCCCATGGGCATGCCGACCTTGGTGGCCAGGACCACCTCGTCGCGGCGGCCCTTGAGGGCCTTTCCGACGATGTCCTCGGAGTCGGCGTAGCGGTCGGCGGTATCGATGAGGTTGATCCCGGCGTCTATCGCCTTGTGGATGATCCGGACCGACTCGTCCGGGTCGTTGCCCATCTGGCTGGCGAACATCAACGTGCCGAGTGCGTAGGGGCTGACCTTGATCCCGGTCCGCCCGAGGTTGCGATACTTCATGAACGTGCTCCTTCGGTCCCGACCGGCGGGTGGGTCCCCGCCGGCCACCGCCCGTCGGCCGGTACATCCACCTTCCGCGCACCCGCGGGCATCAGCCAGTACCCGCCGCAGCCAGTGGACCCGGAGTACCACGACGGGACGCGGCCGATTGCCCATACTGGGGAGATGACCGGATCCACGGATCTTGGCAGGGCCTTGCACGCCTGGCGGGATCGCACGAAACCGGCCGAGGCCGGCCTGCCGGACGACGGACGCCGGCGCGCGCCAGGCCTACGGCGTGAGGAGCTCGCCCTGCTCACCGGCTTGTCCGTCGACTACATCGTGCGGCTCGAACAGGGGAGGTCGACGAATCCGTCCCCCCAAGTACTGTCCGCGCTGGCTCGGGCGTTGCGGCTGACGACGGCGGAGCGTGAGCACCTCTTCGTGCTCGCCGGTCAGGCGGTGCCGGGCCCCGGGCAGATTTCCGACCATGTGCCGGCAGGCGTCCAGCGCCTGCTGGATCGGCTGACCGGCACACCGCTGAGCGTGTACGACGCCGCATGGAACCTCATCACGTGGAACCGGTTGTGGGCCGCGCTGTTCGGCAACCCGCCCGCGTCACGCGGCTTCGGGAGGAATGCGGTGTGGTGGTCCTTCGTGGAGCCGCCCGCCGGATACCCCCAGGCGGTGAGCAGGGAGACGGGTCACCGCGCCGCCTTCGTGTCCGACCTGAGAGCGGCGTCGGCTCGCTATCCGAAGGATGCCGGACTGGCCGCACTGATCGATGAGCTCCGTGCCCGGAGCGGTGACTTCGCGGCACTGTGGGGCTCCGGCGTGGTAGGCGTGCACGAGCCCCTGACCAAGACTGTCCGGCACGCGAGCGTCGGCGAACTCACCCTCGACTGCGACATCCTCGCGGCGCTCGGCACCGATCTGCGGATCATGGCCTTCACCGTGGCGGAGGGCAGCGAGACCGCCGAGCGGCTGCGGCTACTGGAGGTCGTCGGCGTCCCGGTCTGACGGGCGTCGTCGCGTCCGGGGTTGACGGGCGCCGGAACGGACACATGATCGGAGAGCGTCGCCACCGGCAGGTTCGTCGGGACCGATGCCTCTACACGGCCGACAACAGGCGAGCTAACGATAGGCGATCATCGAGCCCGCCTAAGCCGGGAGAGCGAGGCTCGTGCTCATTCAGGCCCTGCACGAGGAAGCCGAGCGACTGACGGCTGGCGAGCAGGCGCGCCGTCCAGCGACGCCCGCCACCCGACGCGGCGGGTGATCAGGCGGCCAGCTCGACGTCGGCGAAGTCGACCTCCTTCAGCAGGGGGTCGAACGGATCCGGCCGATGACGCAGCTCGTCGGTGGCATAGGCGCCGAAGCGGCTGATGTGGGCCCGCAGGTACGGGGCGATCTGGCCGAGTTGGTCGGCGGTGATGCTCCAGCCCCGGTGACCAGCTGCCGCACGATATCGGAGATGTCCAGCGCGTTGTGGAAGACGACCAGGTTGGCCAGCAGCGTGTTGAACTTGATCAGCTTCTCCTGCTCTTCGGGGTCATTGTCGGCCAGCACCCCGCCGAACCCGAGCCACTTGGAAAACCCGTTGTAGGACTCGACCTTGTTGGTCGCCGCGGTGATGCGCGCCCGCAGCGCCGGGTCGGCCAGATAGCGCAGCAGGGCGACGGTCCGTACGCTACGGCCGACCTCCCGGAAGGCCTTGTAGATGCGGTTCTTGCGGGAGTTGGAGCGCAGCCGCCGCATCAGCGTGGCCGAGGACAGGCGGCCCTCGCTGATGGAGATCGCTACCTGCACCAGGTCGATCCAGTGCTTGTCGATCAGCTTCCAGTCGATCACGTTGCGACCGCTCTCGCCGAACAGCTGGTCGATATGCGGATAGGCGATCTTCTCCGAAGCGCGGAAGAAGATCAGGTCCGTGAATTTGCGGATGCGCGGCATCAGGTCGAACCCGAACAAGGTCGCTAGGGCGACCCACTTTGTCGTCCGGGCCGGCGATGAAGCCGTCCAGGGACATGGACATGTAGAGGACGACCTTGCTGGAACAGGTCGCCCAGAATGCCCCGGAAATGAGGCAGACGATCGTGAATGTGATTTGTGGATGCCTGCGGACGCCCCACAACCCACCGCTTGGAGAGGATCGGCCGGAGAAGATTCGTGCTGCGCAGCCCGCGCCCGCGCCAGCCATCAGGCAAGGACCGCCAGCGGGCTACGTGACCCTCACGAGGAGCGCCAGGTCCGACTCGCTGCCCAGCGTGTCCTGGCCGACCACCTCTATTCCCTGTCTCCTGCTGGCCGTCGCTGGTGGCAGCGATCCGGAGCAACTTCCGCGCCCGATGCCACGACCGCCCCGTCACCCTCACCCGCGCCGACAGACCACGCGCTGCAGCGTGGTCGTTGTCCCGATCCCGCAATGAAGGTAGATCACCGATGACGAGCACCACATCCGACGACGCGCAGCGCCTGGCCGCGCCGATCCGCCTGGCCGTGCGGCTACGTCCGTGCGGCGAAGGCCACCAGCCGGACGGCTCCCGGCGCGACGACGCCGAGCTGGTCGACCGCAGCATCGCCGAGCTGCGCCGACTGTGGCCACGAGAGCCCTCGCTGTGCCGGAAGAGTGTCGTGATCAAGTGGATGGCCTGTGTGCCCTGCGGCCCCGCAGGGCGGCGACGCCATGTTTGATCGCTCCGAACAGAACCACCGTGGCGACAAGGTGGTAGGGAAGGACGACGAACGTTCTGCTCCAGAACGCGGTGGCCTTGATGTCGGACACCCCGCCATAGATCGCCGCCGATCCCAGGGTTATCGCGTCGACCCACTCCCCCAGGCTGAACATCATCCATGGCAGGACGTCAGTATTGGCAGCTTGGAAACCGCCTGCGGCCATGTGCAGGTGTCTGGCGAACTCTCCGAAGGAGAGCACACTCGCGGCCGATGCGGCGATCAGGGAGATGAACAGCAGGCTGAAGAAGGGACTGCTTCGGTAGTCCCGTTCAATGGCGGAGGTCGGAGGGGTTCCGGAACCCCACAGGGACAACGCAGCATAGATGGCCCCCGCCCAGTTCAACAGGACGGCTGCACCCAGGAGTGCCGTGCCCAGGACCGGCCAGCGGCCACCGACCACCTCCCCGGCCGCGGCAAAGGCTGTCACCGCTATCACGCCGAGGCACCCGGCCATCCAGCCGAGAGTCAGCAGGGCATCGTTCTGCGCCTGGAAGATCGGGTCAACGTCTGACTCATCTGTAGCCATGGTCACCTGTAAGGGCCGCGGGCCGACAGCAGCGAACACCAGACTGACACAGGAGTTCAGAACCGTACCAGCCTGAAATATTGCAGCATCAAGTTCGACTCAGCAGGGGTGGTCCCGGAATACGGCGGAAACGGCCCGCCTTCCCTTGAACCCGCAGGTCAGACGGCGGAGGCTGGAGCCGGGGTTTCGGCGGCGGGCTGTCGCGGGAAGCGTGGGACCGGATTGGCGCCCATACCGACTATGGGTCTCTGATCTGCGGCGACAGAGTCTCCGAGATGGACAGGGCGGTGCTTCTGTCTGGTCAGAGGCCCAGCGGTATTGGCGCACGGCGGGAAGGGGTGGGGTAGTGGTCATACCCCAACGGGACTTCTCGATGGGCGCTGAGCCGCTGGTCAGCGAGGTCGTCTCGAGTGGTCCAGCCGTGTTTGGTGAAGAGGTTGGCTAGGGCATCAACGGTGCCGTGCCGGTGGATGCAACCTGCCTTCAACGCCAGCCAACGCGCCTAACGTGCCTGTAAAGATCATCTCGCCCTGGCCTGCGAGAAGAGGCCAAGAATCCAAGATGACCATTGCCGCTCCTAGGCGGCGCGGCTCATGCCGTAGCGGGCGTACGGGGAGCTGGTGGTGAAGGCCCAGTAGCGGTCGCCGTAGGACCAGTGCCACCACTCCGTGGGGTAGTTGACGAAGCCGGCGGACGCCATGGCGGTCGCCAGGACGTCGCGGTTGCGACGGGCCTCGGCGGAGATGCCGGGGAAGGCGGTGTAGCACGCTTCGTCGCTCTCCGGAGGGGTGGCGTTGACCTGGGTACCCATCGTGAGCTCGGTGCCGGAGACGGTGCACAGGGTCAGGTCCACCGCGCCGCCGCTGACGTGCGGGGCCACCTCGGGCGGGGAGACGTACCGACTGGTCTCTAGGTAGGCCCGCCGGTCGTCCCAGGCAGGGTGCTTCGCCCGGTGCATGGCCACGGACTCGGCGAAGTAGCGCTGTTGCAGAGCCGCCGGGCGGAATCCCTCCACGACCAGCAGGCGCAGCTCGCGGGGCAGCCGGGTCTGCGCGGCGATCAGGCGGTCGGCCACGCTCAGCCGTACGTGCGCGAACGCGCCCTCGCGGTCGGCGAGGCGCTGGTCGACCCGGACGGCTTCCAGGGTGCGCAGATCCACCAGCGGCTCGCCGCACTCCTTCACCGCCACCTCGGCGATCCGCGGGTCCGACAGCAACACGATTTCGGGCATGGAAGCCTCCGTGATGGTTCCAGGGACGCTCCATGTGAGACGCCGACGGCCATAATGCGGTCGGCCGCTCCAAGAACGCTGTAATCGCGGTCTAACCGGCGAGCTCGCGGTATTCGCGCGCGTCGTGCAGCCGGAAGATCTCCATGGCCTCGGCCAGGGCCGTCTTGGCGGCATCGTCGTCGCCGAGCGCCTCGTGCACCTGGGCCAGGTCGCGCAGGGTACGCGCGCGGAACAGGGCGGCGCGCAACATCTCCCACAACGCCAGCGACTCGGTCAGGCGGTTCTTGGCCTGGTAGAGCCGCCCCTCGGCGAGGTCGAGCTCGCCGAGCGCGCGCAGCGTGCACGCCTCGCCCCAGCGGTCGCTGAGAGTCCGGATCGCGGCAAGCGCCTCGTCCATGTCCCGGCGCGCCGCGTCGAACCGGCCGAGCCGGAGCCGGGCCTTGGCCAGGGAACGCATGCAGTACGCCTCCATCAGCCGGTCGCCCAGCTCACGGAAGATCGCCAGCGCCTGCTCCGACAGCTCCTCCGCCCGTACCAGCTCGCCCCGGGCACGGTGGTACAGGGACAAGCTGCGCAGCGTCAGCCCCTCACCGCGGCGGCTGCCTGCCTCCTGATACAGCGACAATGCGGCGCTCAGGTCGCCCCAGGCCGCCGGGTAGTCCCCGCGCTCCACATGCACGCTGCCGGCCAGCCGTCTGACATGCGCAAGCGCCGCAGGGTCGGCCAGGTCAGCCCACAGCCGGCCGGCGCGGCCCAGGAAGTGCAGCGCCTCCGGCAGGTAACCCTGCTCGCGGCAGGCGGCGCCGAGCGCGGCGAGCGTGGCGGCCTCGCCGCGGGTGTCCCGCGCGGAGCGGAACAGCGACAGTGCCTGACTGAGGTATTCGCGGGACTCGGCGTAGTGGTCGCGTTCGTAGTACAGGTGACCGAGGCCGGCGAGCAGAGTGGCCTCGCCCAGGGCATTGTCCCTCCGCCGCGCCACCGCCAGGGCGGCCTCGTGGGTACGGTGCCAGGCCGCGAACGGGTTGTCGAAGACGTACTGGCTGCCTTCGAAGGCGACGGAGGAGAGCGCGGCGGCCAGTTCCACGGCGATGTCGTCGAGATCCATCGCGGCCGCCAGTTCCACCGCGACGATCAGTGCCTCCTCCTCGTCGCGGAGCCAGCCGTGCGGGTCGGCCAGTGCCATGCGGGCCACCTCCGCATCCACCGGCCGGGCCAGGCCGGGAGAGGCGCGCATCGGGATCCCCCCGGTGGGCACGGCCTCGCTGAGCCGCTGGACCAGCCACAACCAGCCGCCGAGCACCCGGCGCACCATCGCCGTGCGCTCCGGCTCCGGCTCCTCAGCGTGTGCGCGCTCCCGGGCGAACAGCCGGATCAGATCGTGCAGCCGGTAGCGGGTCCGGCCGGCCCCGTCGGTGTCCACCACGCTGGCCAGGGAGGTGTCGACCAGGTGGTCCAGCACCTCTTCCGCCTCGTCCAGGCCGCTCTCCATGGCCGCCGCCGCCACCCACACCGGGAAGTACGGCAGGCCGAGCAGGCCCAGGCGGCGCAGCGCGGTCCTGGCCTCGGGCGGCAGCAGGTCGTAGCTGAGGGCGATGCCGGCCCGCACCTCCTGGTCCCCGACGGCCAGCTCGTCCAGCCGGCGCTGCTCGTCGGCCAGCCGGTCGGCCAGCCGGGCCACCGACCACTGGCGGCGCGAGGCCAGCCGCGCTCCGCAGATGCGCAGCGCGAGCGGCAGGCCGCCGCACTGGCGGACGATCCGCCGCGCCGCGTCCGGATCGGCGGCGATCCGCTCTGGACCGGTGACCTGCTCCAGCAGCCGCAGGGCGGCCTGGTCCGGTAACAGGCCCAGGTCGAGCACCGCGGCGCCGGCGAGGCCGGCGAGCCGGTTGCGGGAGGTGATGATCACTCCGCAACCGGGAGTGCCCGGCAGCAGCGGGCGTACTTGTCGCTCGGCGGCGGCGTCCTCCAGCACGACCAGCTTGCGGCGGTCAGCCAGCAGCGTACGGTAGCGGGCGGCGCACTCTTCCAGCGTGTCGGGCGGCGACGTGCCCGGCTCCAGCTCGCGCAGCAGCCGGCCGAGGACCTCCTGCGCAGTGGCCGGCGCCTCCGTGGTGCCGCGCAGCTCGACGTGCAGCTGGCCGTCGGGGTAAAAGGACGCGATCTCGTGCGCGGCCCGCAGCGCCAGGGCCGACTTGCCGACGCCGCCCGGCCCGAAGATGACGCAAACAGGCATGGCATCCGGCCGGGTGAGCCGGTCGCGCAACTGCTCGATCTCCGCCTCGCGCGCGGTGAAGTCGGGTGGCGGGGAGGGCAGCTGTCGGGGTGCGGCGGCCTTGGCCGTGCCCAGCAGCGCGGGATCGGACCGCAGGATGGATTCGTGCGCCTGTTGCAACTCCGGCCCCGGTTCGATCCCCAGCTCGTCGATCAACACCTGCCGGCCCCGCTGGTAGACGGCCAGCGCGTCCGCCTGCCGACCGGCTCGGTAGAGCGCCACCATGAGGTCGCGGCGCAGCCGCTCGCGCACTGGATACACGGCGACCAGCTCTGTGAGCTCCTCGATCAGGCCCTCGTCCCGGCCCGCCGCCAGGTCGGCCGCGACCCGCTCCTCGACCACCGCCAGCCGCAAGTCGTCCAGCCTGGCCGCCTCCGAATGCAGGAACGTGTCCCCGATCCCGCCCAGCGCCGGGCCTCGCCACAACGCCAGGGCCTGGCGGAAGGAGTCGGCCGCCTCCCGGTGGCCGCCGTGGCGGGCCGCCCGCCGTCCCCGGTCCACGAGCCGCTCGAAGACGTCCTTGTCCAGGGCGTCGGGAGCGATTTCGGCGGCATAGCCCACGCGGTGCGAGACGATGATCGTCGGCAGGCCCGCGTCGGTGAACGCCCGGCGCAACGAGGCGACATAGGTCTGCAGCACCCCGCGCGCGGTCGGCGGCGGGCGGTCCTGCCAGATCACCTCCGTCAGCCGCTCGACGGTGACCACCCGGCCTGGGGCGAGCAGCAAGGCGGCGAGCAGGGCCCGCGGCTTGGCTCCCCCGATGGGGACCTGCCGTCCGCCGCTCCACACCTCAACCGGACCCAGGAGGCGTAACTCCATTGGCTCTCCCCAGAGATTCGGCCGCCTCTCCCGAACCCTAAGGGTCCGCCGACGCGGCATACCAGAGTCGCGGTTGGAGAATCGGCCGGCGACACGAAGGATCCTGGAGCGCTTCCGGGGGCCACTACGGTGCAGCGGGTCAGCCGGCGGCGTATTGGTGAACTCACGGTGACGTGAGACCGCCGCTCCGCCCGTACGGCGGCCGTTACGCCAACCGCCCATGTGGCCACCACCCGTACACCGAAGCCGCGCCTTCGGGCGGCGGTGAGATGATCATGCTGCTTCGGCAGATCGCCATGAAGGAGCCGGGCCCGCTGTAGTTCTGCTGTATCCGGCCTCCAAGTTCCCGTTCCGTGCCGTGGCACCGACCGGGCAGTCCCCCATGGTGGAGAACGACCGGCACACGGTCGGATGCGGAAAAGTGCGTTGGACGGGCTCTGCAGCGGCTTTGGAGAAGGCCGGTGGAAACTTCCGGCCATGAAACTCTCGAAGAATTACATCGCCGTCCTATTACGTCTACTGCGTCCGGTTCTGGCGATCACCATCGTCGCCCTGGGCGTGGTCATGGTCTCCCCGGCACCCGCGTCGGCGGTCTCCCGTTCGACCATCGTCACGGTGGCGCAGGGCCAACTCGGCAATGCGGCGCGCAATCACGAGTCCCCGCTGGGCAGCGGGTGCAACTACTACACCGGATACTTCCGCAGCTGGAAGCCCTCCGCCGGCTGCCCGTACAGCGACGGCGTCCAGTGGCGGGACAGCGACTGGTGCGCCGACTTCGTCAAGTACGTCTGGCGGAACGCCGGCGTGGAGCACGCCGACGTGCCGGAGGGCGACGGCGGCACCCTCACCGGCTGGGCGGCCTCGTTCAAGGACTACGGCGTCCAATACGGCACCTGGCACACCCGCTCCAGCGGCTACACGCCCCAGCCCGGCGACGCCCTCGTCTTCGACTGGGAGCAGAACGGCGACATCGACCACGTCGGCATCGTGACCTCGGCGACCTCGACCACCGTGTACACCATCGAGGGCAACAGCGGCGACCGGATCAAGGCCAACTCCTACTCCCGCTCCAACGTCGACATCGTCGGCTACAGCGCTCCCGTCGGAGCCGCGCAGGTCCAGGGCACGGCGTCGATCTATGGGGTGTTGCCCGACGGGCGGTTGACGTACACGGCCATCGATGCGGCCACCGGTCAGCGTACGCATGGTGCGGTGGTCTCCACCGCGACGCTCGGGTTCACGCCCAAGGCGATGGCGACCCTGAACTTCAACACCATCCTGGTCACCGGCCAAGATGGCCGGCTGTTCCGGATCGACGTGATCACCAACCGCGACAGCCTGGTCTTCAACCCACCCACCCCGATAGCCACCGGCTGGACCCACGACCTGCTCGCCTACGACGGCAACACCCACCTGTTCGGCATCGCCGGCGGTGTCCTGCGCCGCTACACCGTCAACACGGCCAAACCCACCGCCGCCAACATCTCCGACGGCGAACTCGTCGGCACCGGCTTCGTCCTCAAGACCCTCACCACCACCGCGTCCAACTGGATCCTCGGCACCGCCTACGACGGCCGGCTCCTGGCCTACCGCATCAACGGCGTGCTGACCGGCGCCGAGAAATACACCCCCTACCAGCTCAAAGACAGCACCTGGCAGGTCTTCGACCACCTCATCTCCCCCGGTAGCGGCATCTACTACGGGCACCGTCCCGAAGGCTCCATGCACCACTACCTCGACCAGAACCCTCACGACGGCAACGGCGCCGACATCGCCGGCCTGGGCACCGTCGACGACACCGGCTGGACCCAGACCCTCCTGTCCGCCCAACCCGCCACCGTCTGAAAGGCCAGAACACAGATGGGACATCTCTCTCGCCGGACGCTGCTGCGCGCCGTGGGGACCGCTGCGCTGGGCACGGCGGCGGGCATGACGATCGGCACCCCGCCGGCGGCCGCCGCGGTCCGCCTGGGAATCGACTACTCCTGGGGTCGGCCCCGGCCCAGCGCGATCGCTGCCGCCGGTTACTCGTTCGTCTGCCGCTACCTCAGCTGGAACACCACCGGCAAGAACCTCACCAGGTCCGAAGCGGACGCCCTGCGCGCCGCCGGGCTCGATATCGTGAGCAACTGGGAGTACACCCCGAGCGAGGCGCTGGGCGGCTATGCGGAGGGCGTGCGCAACGCCACCGAGGCGAAGCGCCAGGCGCTGGCCTGCGGCGCGCCCGCCTCGCGGCCGATCTACTTCAGCGTCGACTTCGACGCCACCGCCGGTCAGCAGAGCACCATCAACGCCTACTTCGACGGGATCGCCTCGGTCATCGGGCGCGGGCGCACCGCCGCGTACGGCGGCTACTACGCGATCGACCGGCTCCTGGACGCCGGCAAGATCACCTGGGCTTGGCAGACGTACGCCTGGTCGGACGGCCTCTGGGACAGCCGGGCCGAGTTACGCCAGGTGCGCAACGGGATCACGGTGGACGGCGCGGACTGCGACCTCAATGAGGCCCACGCTGGCGACTTCGGGCAATGGGGCGGCGGCGGGCCTACCGGAACGGCGTCGATTTACGGGGTGCTGCCTGATGGGCGGTTGACCTACACGGCCGTCGACGTGGCCACCGGCCGGCGTTCGCATGGTGCGGTGGTCTCCACCGCCACAATCGGATTCACGCCCAAGGCGATGGCGACCTTGAACTTCAACACGATCCTGATCACCGATTCTGAGGGCAAGCTGTACCGGGTCGATGTGGTCACCAACAAGGACAGTCTGGTGTTCAACCAGCCCATCCTGCTGGCCACCGGCTGGACCCATGACCTGCTCGCCTATGACGGCAACACCCACCTGTTCGGCATCGCAGGCGGGGTGCTGCGCCGCTACACCGTCAGCACGGCCAAGCCCGCCGCCGCCAACATCTCCAGCGGTGAACTCGTCGGCACCGGCTTCGTGCTGAAGACCCTCACCACGACCGCCTCCAACTGGATCCTGGGCACCGCCTTCGACGGCCGGCTGCTGGCCTACCGGATCAACGGGGTGCTGACCGGTACTGGCAACTACATCCCGTACGAGCTCAAGGACAGCACCTGGCAGGTCTTCGACAACCTGACATCCCCCGGCAGCGGCGTCTACTTCGGCCACCGTCCCGAAGGCTCCATGCACCACTACCTCGACCAGAGCCCTCACGACGGCAACGGCGCCGACATCCTCGGTCTGGGCACCGTCGACGACACCGGCTGGACCCAGATCCTGCTGTCAGCCCAGCCCGCCACCATCACATAGACCTGCCCACGACGGTCGCCGTGCTTCCGCTTGGGAAGCACGGCTACTTGGTTCAGGCCTGCTGTACGTTGTTCGCATACTCGCCCTCGAAGTTGCCCGGCTCTTCGAACACGAAGATGAGGTAAGTCTCGAAGAACCGGGAGCCCCGGCCGGCCACGCGGCCCCGCGCCGACCCTGGTGCTGCCCTTCCAGATGAGCTGGCTGAAGTGGCCGGTCGTCGAGGGGTCCGGGGTCGAGGAACGCCGCGACAACATTCGCTCCTGGCCCGTGCCGCCTGCCACTCGCAGCCGGCCACTTCGGGCCAGAGGCCGTGTTCCTTCCCTTCTGCGACACCGATGAAGAGAACCTCGACCACCCCTGCAAAGGGCCGACGCCTGTTCGAGCTGGACAGCGAGCGCCTGGCCCGGATCGACGCCATGGTCGCCATCCTGCACGGTCCAAGCCTCGACGACGGCGTCTGCATGGAGATCGGCTACGCCGCCGGCCGAGGCGTTCCCATCCTCGCTGTCACCACCGACTTCCAGGTCTACGGCGCCACCGCGGACACCGCGCTACGCTTGCAGTTCCCTGACCCGCTCCTCCAGCACGTGGTAAGCCGAGTCATCTCCGTGCCCCAGCTCGGTCCCCCAGGCGGCGAGGGTGATCGGTTCGAGCGCTTCCTCGCCCAGAACCTGCACACCATCACACGAGCGGCAACCGAGGTAGTCGACGCTCTAACAGGCTGGCTCACGCCCAGTCCCGCCATGCCGCCTCCCAACATCAACGGCCAGCGGCTGGCCTATCTGGAACCGTCCCCGTACGGAGGCAGCGGCTGGACGGCTCGCGTCTGCGACGGTCTCCGCGCCCACGGCTTCGCCACCCACCTCGCCGGGCGGTTCACCAACGCTGCGGCGCATCCGACTCGGACGGCCATTGAAGATTGGACCGCCCTGGCACATGCGAGCCTGGCCGTGGTGGACATCCGCGGGCCTGAAACACCGCCCGGCGCGGCGTTGGTCATCGGCGCGTGCGCGGCCACCGGCCGTCCCGTCTTCGCCCCCGACCCCGGCTGCTGGTGGACCTTCGCCCACGGCCGCGAGCCCAACTACCGCAACCTCATGATCCAGTACGGCCTGACGGGCACCTTCAGCGATCTCGACGAACTCACCAAGCACCTGGAGGTCTGATGGCAGCCGACCTCGCCATGTGGGCTGACCGCTACGAGGTGATCATCTTGGAGGGCTGTGACGGGGCGGGCAAGACGACCTACGCCGTGGCGCTCTCCACCGGATACGGCTATCAGCGGGTGCATGCCGATCGCACCCCCGAGGGAATGGATCTCTGCCAGCGCCACCAGGCCATCCTGGCCATGGCCGGTCGCCTGGTTCTGGATCGCAGTTTCATCAGCGAACTGGTCTACGGCCCGCTGCTGCACGGCCGCTGCCGCCTTACCTCATCGCAGACCGGCGAGTTGCTGCGCATGGTGGCCGCCCGCCGAGGTGTCCTCGTCCATCTCACCGCCAGGCCGGAACAGATCCATGCCCGTCTTCTCGCCCGCGACGGGACGGCACCCACCCTCGACGAGCCTCGCGCGCTCATCGCCCGATATTTCGCGGTGTTCGCGGACCTGGCCCGGTATACAGAAGTCCTCACCGTGGACAACGAACAAGCGGCCTGACGCGTCGTACGAGACAAGCCGTTCGCCTGACCCGCGACACGATGGACGCTAGGCTCGCGGCCGTTCGTCGTCCTCACGGAGCGCATGAGGCTCCGCGGCCACAGGAGAATCGGGTGCACCTCCGAGACGTCCAGAAGCGGGCCTGGGAGAACAAGCTGGCCAAGGGGTTCAACACCACCGACATGCCCCTGGAATTCGCCCTCGCCCACGGTGAACTGTCCGAAGCCTTCGAGGCGGCACGCAAGCACCCCGAGACCCCTAGGTGAGGAACTCGCCGACGTTCTGATCTTCCTGACCAGCATCGCGGAGATGTCCGGCATCGACCTCGACGCGGCCGTCGAAGCCAAGATGGCGAAGAACGAGGCCCGACGCTACGAGCGCGGCGCACACGGAACATTGATCAAGGTGAGCGACCAGCCCAAGCAGGGCTGAGCGCAGTCGCCGATGCGAACGCTGCGCGCGCGAAAGAGTCGTAGGTGCCGGTGGTGCGCTCCAGGTCCACGCTGAGTGATGCCCCCATGTGCCGAGCTCGTCGTGCGCAGGATCGCGCGGAGTCTGGAGACCACCCGCTACATGCTCTCAGCTTGTGATTCAATCTCTGATCTTCGCCTTTGCCGCAAAACTGCATGCATAGGGCGGTTGCAGAGCGTGATCGTTCAGGCGATGCGCCGGGGTTTGGTTCCCTTCTTGTGATGGGCGGGGCGTTGGTGCGCCTCGCCGGTGGCCAGGATGCGTCCAACGTCGTGACGTGGGGCGCGGTACTGGTTCGGGGAGCCGGGCGGGTGTCCGGGCCCGGGCTTGCCGAGTTTCGGTGCACCGGCTGGGCTGGGCATCTTCCAGCGCAGGTTGCGAAACCCTCGCCGGACCCGGGCCGGGGTCAGCCGTTCGGGCGGTGCGGGTTTCTCCCAGGGGCGGCGCAGGTCGGTGGCCAAGGACCGGGCCAGGCGCAGCTGCGTGTACACGGCCAGGATGAGCCAGGTCCAGCGATCAGCTGACTCGGGGTCACGGATCTTGGGGACGGTCCAGCCGAGGGTCTGCTTGAACAGCCGGAAGGTGTGTTCCAGATCGAATCTGCGCAAGAACACCTGCCAGAGCCGGTCGACGTCGGCCGCGTTGGCGCCGGTGCCCGACCACCACAGCCAGACCGGCTTGGGTTCTCCGCCGCCGGGCAGGTGCTCGACGCTCAGCCGGATGACGGTGCCTTCGATGAGCGGCAGCTCCATGTCGTGGGTGATCCAGGCGGCCCGGCGGGTCAGCTTGGGGTGCAACCGATCCCAGGCCATCGCGGTCGCGGTGCCGTATCGAGTGGTGGCGGTGGTGGTCTGCTGATCGGGTTCCTCCCAAGTGGCGGGCTGCCCGAAGACGAACTCGCCGCCGCGCTTGGGCGGTCTGCCGCCCTCGGGGTTGTAGACGCACGGCGGAGTGGGGCGGCGCATCGCCCGGTCCGAGCGCAGCCTGCCCCAGCACCTCCACGGGCAGGTCGGCCAGCAGGAACGTCAGCCGGTGCAGGTCGTGGCCGGCATCGGCCACGAGCAGGATCGGCGGGTCGCCGTCCTGCCACTGCCCCGCCTCGGTCAGCCGTTCGACGACCTGGCGCAGCTGGACGGCAGTGACCGCCAAGACATCGGCGCCGGGCTCCAGGCGGATCGCGTCCAGCAGCGCCTCCGATCACCTCGGCGGTGCTGGGGCGTTCCTGGGAACGAATCGCCGGTGCTGCGGCAGTTCATCGAAGGGCTCGGTGTGAGATCGCAGTCGTCACGGCCGGTGCCACGACCCAACGTCCGGATCCTCACGGTCCGGGCCGCGCCGTGAGGTCGTTCTCGGGTCCGCGGGCGCATCTGTTGCTGCGCCGGCCAGGCACGGGGCGCGGGAGTCGCCGGCTCAGTTGCCGCTGGGAACGTGGAGGGTGAAGCCGTGTAGTCCGGCATCGCCCGTCACGTACACCCTGGTGCCGTCCGGGGACCAGGCGCAGCCCCTGAGCGTCGCGCCGAGTCGGATGCGGGCCATCGGCTGCCCCGCGGCAGCGTCCCACACCTGCAGCGTCGAGGCGTACGTCGCCGCCAGCAGGGCGCCGGTCGGGCTGTAGGCGAGCGTGGCGGCGTAGTTGGCGAGACCTTGCAGGCCAGGGAGCTTTCTGTATCGATCGTCCCACTGGCGGATGGCGCCGGAGGCAAGGATGACGGCCGTGCGCGACCCATCGGGCGAGGTGGCCAGGTCCTTGATCGGAGAGTTCATCCGCCAGCTGCGGCCGATCTGACGTCCCTGCTTCGTCCACCGTCGGACGGCAGTATCGGAGGCAGCGATCAGGGTGCGGCTGTCGGCGGAGATGGCGAGATGACGCGCCGGTCCGATGTCCGAACGCAGCCGCCGGATCACGATACCGTCGTGGGACCAGAGGTTGATGTCGCCTTCCGCGCCGCTGGTGGCGAACCAGGTGCTGTCGGGTGCGGCGGCGAGCGCGAGCGGCCTGGAGTGGTGGGTCTCCAGACGCTCGCGTACGTTCCCCTCGCGGTCGATCAGCCAGAGCTGGTTCTGATGATCCCAGGCGACCAGCCAGGATTGGCAGGCGGCCAGCCGCATGTGGCTGACCAGGCCAGACACGCTGAACAGCGGATTTCCCGCTTCATCCCAGTAGACGAGCTCGGCGCCGGCGGTGGCCAGGCTGCCGTTGGGCGCGACGACCACTGCCCCTTGGGATCCGGGTGGCGACTGCCCGTCCAGCCGTGGCAGGTCCTCGTGCTCCCAGACACAGGCGGTACCGTCCGCGCTGACCGATGCCAGCCAGGTGCCGTCTGGACTGATCGCCACACCTTGGACCTCGTCGTCGTGGCCGAGCAGGTGATGGGTCGCGGGCCGGTCGAGACGTGCCACCAGCACGTCGTCGCCCCGGCTTGCCGTGGCCAGCCAGGTACCGTCGGGCGCCACGGCGAGCGGCGCGTAGGACCAATGCTCGATCGGGATTCGCTGCAGGAGCTCGCCGTCGGGGCCGTACACCGCTCCGTCGCTGGTCACCAGCGCGTCGCGGGTGGGATGTGCGGCCAGCGTGATTCCCTGTACGGCATGCGGGATTCCGGCGCGAAGGGTGCCGTCGGCGTTCCGGACATGGATCCGGTCGCCGACCGCGTGGGCCAGCCAGGAGCCGTCAGCGGCGATGGCGAGGGTCGACAGCTCCGCATCGTCGGACTGCGCGTCAACGTGCCACAGCTCACGCCCCTGCGCGGTCCACGCGGTCAATCCCCCGTACAAGCTCAAGGCGGCCAGCCAGGTACCGTCGGGCGCGATGACCACGTCCTGCCCGGTCTCATAGTCGCCGACCTCCCGCAGTGGTTCGCCGTCGGCCGACCACAGGCGGACGCCGCCACCATTTACCGCCGTGGCCAGCCAGGTGCCGTCGGGCGCGATCGCCACCCGGCTGACCTGACCGAAATCCCCCGCCAGCTCCGTGCGTACGCTGCCGTCCCGGTTCCACAACCGCACCGGCCCGTCCTCGCCGCCGATCACCAGCCAGGTGCCGTCCGGGCTGATCGCGACGCTGGTCGCCTCGCCCTCCTGAACCGTCCAGCTCAGCCTCAGTGAGGGATGAGGCAGATCGGGCGATGTCCACAGGCACTCCAGCCAGGGCACCGCCATGTCGTTCAGAACGTCGCGCAGTTGCCCGGCGATCTCCGGCAGGTAATGGACGCGGCAGGCGAGCGTCGCCAAGACGCTCAAGTCGGTGTAGGGGGGCTCGCCCAGCAGGTGCAGGTTCTGCTCAAGGGCCCTTCGCAACAGCTCCGTCTCTTGCGTACCGGCCCTCGACAGCTCTCGCGCCACCGCACGCGGTCCTGCCTGCACCAGCCTGGTCGCCAACCACGACCCTGCCAAGACCAGGTCGCCGAGGTCGCCGCCCGCCGCCTCCAGGTGGTCGGCGAAGTACTCGTAGAAGTACACGCCCGCCTCTTCGGACCAATCCTCGCGGGGTTCGCCGATCTCCACCATTGCCCGGTCCGCCTGTTGCACGCGTACCGTGCCCATGACGGCGCGGAGGTAGTCGCGTACGGCGCCGGGCATCAGAATGACGTCACGGTCCGGCGCGCGGGTCACCAGGCCGAGCGCGCCCAGTTCGGCCAGCAACCGCTCGCTCTCCGCCCGCGACAGGCCGGCCGTCTCCCACCACAGGAGGGCGGCCAGGTCGAGCGGTATCGGCCGGCTCCCCTTGAACCCTCCCAGTTCGAGCAGGCGTTCCAGGTCTGCGGAAGCAAGCGTTCGTGTCAGCCCATGGTCGAGCACCTGGTGCACGGCACGTGCCCGCTGCCCCGCATCCGCCAGGTCGAACGGCTCGTCGGGTACCGCGTCCAACGACCGCATCAACGTACGCAGCAAGGGCCAGCCCTGGCTACGGTCACCGGCTTCGGAGGAGATCGAGGGCAACTTGAACACCAGCCCGCCGGCCGGTGCCCTGGCGCCGGTCACGACGACCACCGCGTTGCTCGCGGCCACCCGTACCACCAACTCCCCCGTCTCAGGCCGCACCTCGTCCAGCACGACGAGCCGCCTTGCCGGCCTGATCCGCTGCGGAACCGCCATCGCCAGGAAATCACGCACCTTCAGCTCAGCAGCCAGCCCCAGACGCGTGGTCAGACGGTGGTCGAGTACCTGAACCGGATCGTTGCCCAGGGTCACCCACTCGATCTCGCCCCCGAATCGATCACGCACCTCTGACCTGCGGCAGGCCACTGCGGCAAGCGTCGTCGTGCCGAAGCCCTCCACACCATCGAGCTCGGGTACCAGCGTGATGACCCGGTGCCTGCCTGAAACCAGCGCCGTAACGATCTCCTCTAGCAGGTCATCTCTGTCCATCAGCCTCATACCCCCAATCGGACGTGCCCGCCCGGCGACCGCACCACCACCGGGCGCCGGCCGGACCGCGACGCGACCGATTGCCGGAGATCTTGCTTCCTCCGCTGGATTCGAGCCGCCACGATTGCTGTGACACCTCATTCAGCATGCCACCAAGATCGCAGTTGCGAGGCGGCATTTCTCGACGGCATCGGCCTTCGCGGCCCGCCGCGGTGGAGAGCTCCGCCGCAGGCGTACGGCCGCAGATCGAGATCATCGCAACCACTGACCGCCGCTTCGCGGTCTTCTTGCAGCACCCGAGCCGACCAGCGGCAGCCGGTGACCGTTCGGACATCTCACCGCTGCGTAGAGGGTGTCTGAAAAGGGGCCGGCGAGTCATGCTGACAGGTGTCGGGGGCGTGAGCCTGGAGGCGTGCGATGGTCCTCGGCGTTCGTACCCGACCGATCTGTCCGATCGCGAGTGGGAAGTGCTCGCCCTGCTGATCCCGGCACCCAAGTTGGGTGGTCGGCCTGCTGTTCATGAGCGTCGGGAGAGCGTCAATGCGCTGGCGTACTGGGTGCGGGCAGGTTGTGCCTGGCGGCTGCTGCCCCATGACCTGCCGCCGTGGCAGACGGTCTACCATTACTGGCGCATCTGGCGGATCGAGGGCCGCTGGGAACAGATCCTGGCCTGCTTACGCGAGCGTGATCGCGTCGGTGGCGGTCGTGATCCCACGCCCAGTGCGGGCATCATCGACAGCCAGAGCGTGCGGGCCACCGACCGGTGCGGCCTGCATGGCTACGATGGCGGCAAGAAGGTGCCGGGGGTCAAGCGGCACCTGCTGGTCGGCACGCTCGGCACTGTGGTGACCGCCTGCGTCAGCCCGGCCAGTGTCAACGATCGCGATGGCGCGGTCGTGCTGCTGGCCCGCGCCGGCGAGCTCGTGCGCCGTCTGAAGCATGTCTGGGTGGATCAGGGCTATGGTGGCCAGGAGTTCATCGGCTGGATCTTGGATCAGTTCGGCGTGACGCTGCAGATCGTCGTCCGGCGTGATAGCGGATTCCGCCACACCTGGGCCAGGAAAGGGAGTCCGCCTCAGCAGGTCTCCCGGTTCTCGCTCGTGCCCCCGCCGATGGGTGGTGGAGCGGACCTTCGCCTGGCTGGGCAAGTATCGCCGCCTGGCCAAAGGCTACGAATACCTGACCACCACCTCAATTCGACGAAGTCAGGACGTGCTGAACCGCGAGCGTCACACGCGCGTAATCCCCCGCCGGGCGGTAGTCCTCGGTGAGGACGATGCCGAGGTAGGCCAGGCCAGCCCCGGCGGGCAGCGTGGAGTCGATGACGTGATCGCTCGCGGCGCTGACCCACCAGGCGTGGCCGAAGGCGAACGGCACGCCGTCGGCCAGCACCATGCCTTCGACGTCGAGCGGGTCCTCGTGGTCGTCGGCCACGCGGGTGGCAATGGCGAAGCACGTGCCCGGCGGGCCGGAGGCGAACCGGGACGGCTGTGGCGCCGGCGTGAACAGGCGGTTCTGGGCCAGCAGCAGCTCGCGCAGGCTGGCGCAGGTCCAGGTGTCGCGCTGGCCGGCGTGGGCGGCGCGCCACATCCCGGCGCTGGCGCCGGCCTGTTCCAGCAGCCGTTGTTCCGCCGCGCGGCTCATGAGCCGTGTTCCTGGACGAGTGCGGTGAGCGCGCGTTCACGCGCTGCTCCTGCACGGCATCAGGGGTGCGGGGCGGCCCCGGGTGCAGGCCACGCGGATGCGGTGATCGGTGTCGGGCTTGAGCCGCCGGTTGGCCAGGGCGGGGCTGTCCAGGATGACCTCCCAGCCGTCGAGCACGGGCGTGACCCACGGCAGCGGCAGCCCATCGTCCTGGGCACGGGGCCAGCCGGCCGGGCAGGCGTCGATGCCCGTGGCCCGCTCGGCTTCGTCCTGCAGCCGCCGCACCTGGTCCCATCGTTATCTTGGGTTGTTGGCGCTTCTTGCAGGTCAGGGAGGTGTGATCTTGTCAGGCACGTAAGGCACATGGCCGGGCGTGGTGAGGCTGGCCTGGGCGGCCGTCGACTGTTCGCGGTCACCCACCCCATTGGGTACACAAAGTAGCGGTATCGCTACTATAAGTGCATGACGAGCAGCGATGCGGCCGGTCAATACGGCAGGGAGTTGTGCGTGGGAGCGGTCGTTCCGCACACCGGCAGGCTGTCGCGGCTCGGTGACCCCCTCACCTTCGCCATCGAGTTCTTGCGCCCCGCTCTGCGTCACATCATCAACGGTAGACACCGCTATCCCGTGCGGCTGGCCTGGCGCGACAGCCGCTCCAACCCGGTCACCGCCCGCCAGGCCGTACGGGACCTCATCCAGTTGGACAACGCCCAGATCGTGGTGACCATGGCAGGCACCCAGGTGTTGCCCGCGGTGGCCGACACGTGTGAGGAACTCGGCGTGCCGTGCCTTTCGACCGCGTTCCCCTGGCAGGGTTTCGTGTATGGGCGCGGCGGCGATCCCTCGCGGCCTTTCACCTGGACAAACCACTTCGCCTGGGGCCTCGACGACATCGCGGACGTCTTCGCCGAGTTGTGGCAGCGCTGTATGCCGCGTCCCCGCGTGGGCTGCGTATGGAACGACGATCTGCAGGGACAGCTGCTGCGCCATCCCGGGTACGGTTTCCTGCCCCGCGCGCGGGCGCGAGGCCACGTCATCAACGACCCGGGGAGTTATCACGAGCCTGCCGACGGCTTCGAGGGGCACATCCGTCAATTCCTGGACGAGGACATCGAGGTGGTCACCAGCGCCGCCACCGAGGCCGATCTCAGGCTCTTCTACCGGCAGGCCATCGAGCAGGGACTACGGCCTCGCCTGATCACCTCCTCGCGCTGGCTGGCCTACCCGTGCACGGCCGAGGAGAGCGCGCTCGCTCGGGCGTGCGTGGCTACCTTGATCTACTGGTCCCCGCGCCACCCATACCGCTCCAGCCTGGATGCTACGACGACCGCACAACTCGCCGACGCCTACGAGCAGCGCACAGGCAACCGATGGTTGCAGCCCCTGGGACTCGCCCACGCGTTGCTGGAAGTGGCCGCCCATGTCTTGGCCACTGCCGACGATCCGACCTGTCGGCGCTCGGTGGCCGCGACGGTCGGCCGTACCCGGCTTGACACCATCGCCGGAACACTCGACTGGACCGCTGGTCCGACCCCCAACGTGGCACTCGTGCCGCTGGCCGGCGGCCAGTGGCAGACGGGACGGCGCCATCGCAGCGAGCTGGCGATCGTGACCAACACGGGCCTGCCCGAGGTGGCCGTCGAGGCTGACCTCACGCCCACGCGCTGACACTCCTTGATCGTCCCCGTCCACTTGCTGTGAAGATCGGCCAACGTGCCACATGTGTAAGAAGAGATCAGCAGGCTCTGACCTGCGGCAAGAGACCATAAAGGCACGGAACTCCCAGAGCTGCGGCGAGCCGCCACTCGGTTGATCAGTGGGTACGGCGGGGTGCCAGGACTTCGGTGACCTTGGCGATGGCTTCGGCGCCGGGTTTGACGTCGCGCATGGCGGTGCGGGGGCTCTTGTGGCGGGTCTTGCCCATGATGAGCTGCAGCGGTACCTCGGCCTCGCCGAGGTGGGTGGCGGCGCTGTGGCAGGTCGAGCCCGGTGTAGGTGTCCAGTAGGACGCGGGCGCGGTCATAGCCCAGGCGGGCGCGGCCCGTGTGCGGGCAGATGTCGCCGGCCGCGGACCGGCGGGCCGGGACGGGGCGGCGTTGGGACAGGAACAGCGGGCCATGGGTGCGGGTGCTGCCGTCGGGCAGCCGGAGCAGGCGGGGCAGCAGATGTGCGGCCCCGCTGTCCCAGTACACCCACTCGGTCCCGCCGCCCTTGCAGCGGACCGGGGCTCGGCGGTGCTCCAGGTCGAGGTCCTCAACATTCAGAGCGAGGACTTCGGCGGCTCGGGCGGCGGTTTCGTAGAGCATCCGCCACAGCGTCTTCTCCCGGAGCGGGATGTCGCGGCGGGACAGCAGTCGGTGGATGGTGGTCTTGGCGACCGTGCGCGCTCCAGCCGCGCAGACCCTCGCCGGGATGGAGCCACAGGTCCGGAAACTGGTCCGGCAGGGTCAGGAGGTATCCGGCGATGATTACCTGGTGGCCGTCGCCGTCCCAGTCCGCGACGCCCTGCAGTTCGTGGTCCCCGAAGTTGCGGTTACCAGTTCTCCCCGCGTATTGCCGACCTGGCCGACACCCGGCTGTGGCGGACCAACACCCGCGCCGTCTACGGGCCGCTGGAGCACATGTCCCGCCACACCATCCGGCTGGACAAGATCCGCGCGCACTGGGGCGACATGCTGCGGGTGGCCGGCTCGCTGACGATGGGCACGGCGCGCGCCTACGACCTGATCCGGATGCTGTCGGCCGACGGCCGCACCACCGGCCTGGGCGAGGCGTTCGCGCACTACGGCCGCATTCCAAGACGCTGCACCTGCTGCAGTTCATCGCCGACGAAGGCTACCGACGGATGATCGGCACCCAGCTGAACGTGCAGGAGGCCCGCCACCGGCTGGCACGGAAGATCGCCTTCGGCAACCGGGGCCAGCTGCGCCAGCGCTACCGCGAAGGTTTGGAGGATCAGCTGGGCAGTCTGGGTCTGGCGTTGAACGCGGTCATCTGGTGGAACAGCCTGTATCTGGATGCTGCTGTCAAGCACCTGCGCGAGCAGGGGTTCCCGGTCACCGATGAGATGTGCGCGCGGCTGTCGCCGATCCAGTATGACCACATCAACTTCCTGGGCCGCTACGCCTTCTCCCGAGCTGATGTGGCCGGGGGGTTGCGTCCCTTCCATGACGGCGCCCACGAGAGCAGCTGAGCGTCGGTTCAGGGAACTGATCAGGAGGCCGCGCGAACATGGAGCTGGGTGAGGGTCAGTCGGTGGTTGACCGCCACGGTGCATGGGGCTCGGTACGGCGGGCGTCGGCGCGGACGCTCAGGGCGTAGAGGGGACGGTCGTTGCCGGGGCGCGGTGCCGAGATAGAGGTGGCCGGTCAGATGGCACCAGGCCGGGGAGCGGCCGGACTAGAGCTGATCTTGTCCCCACCTGCCCCCGTGTCCGGGGCAGGTCACGTACTCCTGAACAGCCGGTCCAGATGCACGTCGATCGCGGCGAGCGCGTCCTGGGGCTCGATCACGTCGAGTTCGATCAGGGAGGTGAAGCCGGTGAGGGCGAGGAGCAGGTTCGTCTCGGTCGCCGGGTCGCGGCCGGAGTCGATGTGCCCGTCGGCGATCGCCTGGCGGACCAGCTGCTCGACGAGGGCCCGCCCTTGGCCGAGGCCGCGGCGCGCCTGCTCGTGCACGGCCTCGTCGTGCAGCGCCTCCAGGACGTAGGCGGCGCTCATCCGGCTGGTCGCGCGGGCGTCGGCATGCAGGGGGAGCATTTCCGCGAGCGTCAGTCGCAGCACGTCACGGGGGTGCGGACGGTCACCGAGCTTTTCGAGCCCCTGGTGTACGCGCACCGAGGTCTGCTCGGACGCGAAGTCCATGGCGAAGGAGAGCATGGCGGTCCGGGAGGCGAAGTAGTGCTGCAGCTGCCCGAGTGACATGCCCGCCTCCTGCGCCACCACGCGCATCGTCAGCTGTGTGACGCCGCGCTGCTCCACCACCCGCCACAGTGCGCGGGCGATCGCTTCGCGGCGTCCGCGGTGATCCACCTGTTTCGGCATCGCCGGCCCCTCCCCCGTATCCCGGGACTGTTCCAATACGATTGACATAATACACCTGACCCATAATCCTGGGGTCCACTCGAGGGAAGGAATCGTCATGTCCGAACAGCCAAAGGTACGGACCACGGAAGGTGTGGTGCAGGGGCGCCGGCGGCAGGGGCACGCGGTGTTCCGCGGCATCCCCTACGCCCAGCCCCCGGTCGGAGCGCTCCGCTTCGCCGCGCCCGCGCCGCCGCACCGCTGGGAGGGGACGAGGCAGGCGGTCGAGTTCGGCCCCGTGGTGCCGCTGTCCCTGCCGATCGACGTGCCCCCGCAGGGCACCGACTGGCTGACGCTCAACGTCGGCACTCCGGATCCCGGCGCGGCGGGACTGCCGGTGCTGGTGTGGATCCCCGTGGGCGGCTACCTCTCGGCGGCGTCGAGCGATCCGATGTTCGACCCGGCAGCGCTGGCCGAGGCGGGAGTCGTCGTGGTGACCATCAACTGCCGTGTGGGCGCGGAGGGTTTCGCGTTCCTCGACGACGTGCCGCCCAACCGCGGATTCCTCGACCAGATCGCGGCGCTGGAGTGGGTGCAGCGCAACATCGCCGCCTTCGGAGGCGACCCCGGCCGGGTCACCGTGGCCGGGGTGTCTGCCGGGGCAGGGTCGGTCGCCGCCCTGCTGACGATGAAGCCGGCGCGCGGACTGTTCCGGCGGGCCATCGCCCATTCGGTGCCGGGGCTGCACAGCACCCCCGCGCTGGCACGGCAGGTCACCGCCGCGTTCGCGGACCGGCTCGGCGCGGCGGCCCCCACCGCCGAGGCCCTGCGCGACATCGACCCATGGCACCTGGCCGCCGAGCTCACCTCCTTCAACGCCGGCCTCCACGCGCACCGGGAGAGCTGGGGACGCCTCACGGAGACCGGCACCGCGCTGTGCCCCGTCGTCGACGGCGAGGTCCTCCCGGAAACGCCCTGGCTCGCGCTGACCGGCGCGCGCGCGAGCGGGACCGAACTGCTCGTCGGCCACACCCGGGACGAATTCCGGTACTTCAGCGTCATGAGCGGACGGTACGGCACCTTCACCGAGGAGGACGCCCGCGCAGCCCTGGAACTGCACGCCCCGCAGCCGGACGGCGCGCGGGCCTACCGTGCCGCGTTCCCGCAGGCAGGCCCGGAGGAGCTGGTGGAGACGGTGTACTCCGACGCCCTCTTCCGCATGCCGTCACAGAAGCTGGCCGAGGCGAACGCCGCAGCCGGCGGCACCTCGTACCTGTTCGAACTGTGCTGGGTTGCCCCGGCCCTCGGAGGCATCCTGGGCGCCTGCCACAGCCTCGACGTGCCCCTGGCGTTCGGCACGCTGGACAGCCCCGTCGGCACCCAGCTCATCGGCGAGGAGCCCACTCCCGAGGCCGTCGCGCTCTCCCGCGAACTCCAGGAGGCATGGGTCCGCTTCGTCACCACCGGCGACGCGGGCTGGTCCGCCCACCGGCCCGGCGGGCACCTCACCCGCGTCCTGGACACCGAGTCGAAGACTCTGCCCTACCCCGAACAGGCATCCCGCCAGATCTGGGAAGGCCACTCCCCCGCCCCCTTCGATCTCTCGTAATTGTCCGGGTCGGCTCCTACGACTGCGACGCCGCCACCCACCTGCCCATCGGGGACCAGCGCGAATTGGCGAGGGTGACGGACGACATCAAGAGCCGGGAGAGGGCCCAGGTCACGGATGATCCCGGCCAGGGCTCGGATGGGCTCGCTTTCCGCCTCCCTCCGCCGCACCAGCGCGTACGGCAGCGGCTCCAGACCAGGCGGCTCTGGACGCAGCACTCAACACGCTGGCCACGATCAGCGGCGCGCAGCTGGGCGCGGCGGAGTTGGTTCTCGCGACGGTGAGGGACGCCGGTCTTAGCGGCCACCACCTGACCCAGTCGAGCCCGCCCTCGAAGATCGTGCTGTCCACCGCAGCGACTACGAGCTCATCCACCGCCTCAAGCCCTACCTGACCGGCGCCACCACCACCTACAACCAGGTGAGGGCGGCGACCAAGACCGCGCTCGCCACACACCTGCCCCGCCTGACCCCCCACGCCGACACCATCGTGAGCCGCCTCGCCGCCTACTACAACCTCATCCCCGAAGCCCCGCCATCGCGCCGGCGGCGCCGGCCCTTGCCAGCACCCTCACCAGCGCCACGCAGTCGATCGTCAGGGGGACGGACATCGCCCTGCAGTACTCCACCCCGCCCGGCACCGTCGACGCCCTGAACTGGATCGGCCTGTACCCCGCCGACAGGAAGCCCGGCACCGGTAATTCCCTCGTCTACAAGCACACCCCCGGGGCGTCGGGCAGCGTCACCCTTGCCACCACCGCCCTGCCCGGCCCTGGCACCTACGCAGCCTGGTACCTCTACAAAAACGCATACAACCCCCTGACGGGCGCCTTCATGTTCACCGTCACCTGAGGCACCCTCCTCCCCACGCCACCTGCGGCGTCCGATGCACCCGCACGGGCGCCGCCAGGCGGGCGTGAAGGCACTTTGGACCGGAATATGTTCTCAGACAGTCGGCGGTGGCGTTGAGTGATCTTCGCTGCCGCAGGATACGGCGGCGCAGCAGGCGTAGGTGTCGAGCGGACGCGGACGCGGGCGACACCATCAGCCTGGATTTCTGATGGCCACCAGCCGAGACAACCCAAGACCGTCTACCTAGGCACCCTCATGACCGTTGAACACCGGCCATGCCGTGCTCCCATGTCAACATCCGCACCAGCGCCGTGGTGTTTCTGCGGCCGCGACCGCCTGCGAGGCGGGCCACCGGGGGATAATTCCGGAGATGCAGTTGGCAACTAAGGTGTGCGTGTAGTGGCCGGACTTTCCCTGGGCCTCACAGCGCTGGCTTACCGGGAGGCCAGAGCCATGTGCTGGCGTCGGAGAGCGCGACGACTATCGAAGCGCCGGCTCGGGTGTTGGAAGACGTGTGGCAAGACGGCAGGTCATCCGCTACATCGAAGGGTGCTACAACCACCGCCGCCTGCATTCGGCGCTTGGCTATCGGCCACCCGTGGAAGTACTCAACGAGCCCCTTCAACCCAAACAGCCACATGAGCTGCGACCAAAAGACGGCTGTCCGGAATCTCCGTGGCCCCTCACCCTTCCCTTGCTATGGCGTCACGTTGGCGCAGACGGCATACGCCTGGACAAATACTAGGATCCCCGCCGGGAGATTGGTAACTTCGACAAACCATCCGGATCCGGTGGCGTCGGAGAAGGAGTGGTTTGCAGTGGTGGTCGGTCCATCAGTTCCGCCCGGGAAAAGGCGGAATCCTCCACCGAGAACGCTTTTCCCTTCTGGGCATCTCGCTGTAGATTCACAGGTCCTGTCATCAACTGCGCACGATGTCAGTTCCGCGACGACCTCGTAGCCGGTAACGCCACTCGTCGGCGGCGTGGTGGCCTGCTGCGCACTCTGTGTACAGTTGTTGGTTTGACTGGTGGTTACCTGGTTGTGGTCGCCCTTGATGGAATTGTTGTTACGCGCCCCGGGAAGGCACAACACTGAAGGCGCTATGTTCGGGTTCGGGATGAGATTCGGGAGGACGTTCGCGTTCGGGACGACGTCGTCGACGATATCGATGATCGGGTGAGGGTCTGCCAGTGCTGGCGATCCGCTGCTACCGATAACTGCGCCACCTGCTGAGAGAGCCAGAACTGCGGCGAATCTTCCCATCTTGTGCATGTCATTCTCCTGTTGCGCGTGTCCTCTTACCCGCGTGAAGAATAGCTCTTAGTGATTGCCGTTCGCTGCTGTGGCACGCTTCGCCAGGGCAATTTATGAATGTTTTGCGACTTACAGTAGCGGAAGCTTCTTGCTCCGTGCGCCGCAGTTGGTGGCAATAGAGTTGCCAGCGCCAGTGGAAATAGCTCAGCGGCGGCCGGAGTTCCCCGCAGTCTGGACACGTGTCCACGAAGCGCTCACCATTCAGGCCGCGGTGCCCGGGGCAGGTCTGCCGGTACGGCGTTCTTGCCGAATGGTTTGATCTTTCCCGGTTGTCGTAGGGTGTCCTGGTTTCGTGGGGTGCGGCGGCCGGGAGGTCGGGATGTCGGATCGGGTGTGTGCGGGGGCCGCGTAATCGTGAGGCACGGCGGGTGTGGGGCGCGTTTCTTCACGCTCGGGAGGCGCATGCGGATGCGGTGGATCGGTGGCTGGCTGAGGGCGGGAAGGGGGGAGCCTCCGGCGGAGCCGCTGATGCCGGTCGTCTCGTGGCGGCCGGGGAGCCGCTGCACTGCTCGCTTTGACGGGAGACGTGCCGCCGGGCGTGGTGAATGCGCAGACCAGGTGGTCGCGGGTGAAGGGGACCAGGCCCCACGGCAGCATGTCGCGGGAAGCCGAGATCGTGCACACGCTGACGGGGAGCTGCTGCGTCTGCGCCGGGACGTGGGGAGCGGCTGGAGCTAGCGGACCTGGTGCCCGCCGGCCGGTCGGGAGTGGTGCGGTCGAGGTCGGTGACGTGGCTGGTGGACAAGCTGGACACGCTGCTGGCGATCGACGGGCTCACCGTCCTGTCCAGTGTCGAGGACGAGGAGCGCGCCCCAGTGGAGCTCGGCCCGATGGACTGGGCTCTCTCCTGGGAACCCGCCTGCGGCGCCTGGTGGACGGCGAGCCCGGACAGACACACGCGCGCTGCCCAGGACGCGGACTGCGGCGCCTGGAGTGGGAACCGCGGGCCGGCTACTGCGTGTGCGAGAACTGCGGCCACCACGTCAGCGAGGCAGAGGCGATGGATCGAGTCACCGAAGAGGCCGGAGCATAGGGTTTGGTGAGCGGCATGCGCCCACGTCCCCTGGGAGAGATGCGATGGCGAGCAAGAAGATGCCTCGGGACGCAAGGTTCTTCTTCGGGATCAGCCTCGGCTTGGTCTTCGGCCCCGTCTTCGGGATCGCTTTGGACAACCTCGCCATCGGGGGTTCCTTGGGTGTCACCCTGGGCGTGGCCTTGGGCTTTGCCTTCAGGGGGCGGAAGAAGGACGACGGCGGACGTGATCGATGATGAGAGGCCGTGGCTGGTGGACATCGGCGCCGAGCTCATTGCCGGCGAGGCCTTCGCGGCCGCCGCGGTGCCATGCGCCACCGCAGGTCAGCGAAACGGTCCGGGGCCGGCGTCTAGAACGAAGAACAGAAAGCGATCGTTATCTGGGGTAGTCAAGCGAAATAGCTGGTCACGCCGCAGTCGCTCGGGCCCGGCCGTCAGCGGCGCCGGGCTCGGCGCAGCTCCTGCACGCCGGTGACGATGCCAAAGGCGATCAGCCCGGCGAGGTGGCAATGACGCCGAAGACCATGCCGTTGCCGTCGACGTGGTCCCACTGGGTGATCAGCAGCACACCGACGCCCACGCCGAGCACCGGCTGCAACGGCAGCAGCGTCACGGCCGGCAGGAGGCGGTGCCCGCGCCAGGAAGGTGCGCCCCCAGACGACGACGGGCCGGGCGGTGACAGCCACCACTGCGGCGGCGAAGAGAACGGCGAGCATCAAGGGGAATTCCATGCTCCGACTCGCCGGCAGGCGCAGCGCCAGCGCCGGCCTTATCTTGGGTTCTCGGCCTCTTCCCGCAGGTCAGAGTCGGATGATCTCGTCAGGCACGTACGGCATGTTCCCTGGCTCTGAAAGACCGGAGCGCGGTGCTGGGATTCAGATCCGCGCCCGGGATCCGGCTTGCTGACGCCACCACACGTACGTTGCCATGGTGGGCGAAGACGGCCATGTGCGGGTGCGGGAGGCCGAGCCGCGGGTCTGGGATCTCTACCGGCCGCCCCGCGAGAGACGACCATCGGGCGGTGTGAGCACCGGACAAGTCCTCGGCACCGTGGAGATCCAGTTCCCGCAGCCGGCACGGGCCGGACGTCGCCGCGATGCTCACCGGCCGTATCCGCGATGACCTGCGGGACGCCGGTATTGCCCGCGCCATTGGCTGGCTTCCCGAGAAAGTCGTTATCCGTACGGTGGCCACTTCCTGTGTACGCTCGGTGAGATTCACAAACGCTCTGACGGGTGCGACGCCCCTGTTGATTTGATAACCCCATTCCCGGTGTCGAGGAGCCAACCGGCAGAGGCGATCAGGAAATCGCGCCCTGTCGGTGGGCGGCGCTAAGATCGCGTCCCATGCTTCCGGGTGGGTTATGGCGGATTGTCAGGACCGTAATAGTCGGTCTGATTGTCGTGGCGGCGGTCACGGGCCTGGTGCTTGGTGACGCCTGGCTCTGGGTGGCCGCCACGTGGACACCGCCGAATTATGCGGGGTTCGCCGAACACGGCAGGTTCGACACTGTGACGACTGTCGCGATGTTCGTGTCCGCTCTGGTGAAGGCCGCGCTCCTGTGGCTGATCCTGCGCGCGCCCGTGCCGGGACCGATGAACCGCCAGGCGACGGCGTTGCGTTGGCTGCTTTATCTGGCGGTGGCGTATACCCTCTTCCTCTGGTATCCGATCGCGCTGTTCCCCGGTGGGGTTGATCTGGCGTTCGAGCTCGTGCTGTTCGCCGCGATCGACGTCCTCTACCTGTTCGTCATCCGATGGCGGTCCGGCTTGTTGCGCACGGGGGCCGGCGTGCTGTTCGCGATCGAGCTGGCCAGGGTGGCCAACGATCTGCTCGACCAGCTGGACCTTCTGGAGCTTCCACTGAGCGGCGGCGTCGGGCTGTTGCTGATGCTGAGCGGGCCGGCGGCGATCGTCATCACGGTCATAGGGCAGTGGCGTGACGGCCGGTGGAGCCGCGGCACGCTGACCGCCGGATGGTTGTCGGTGGGCGTGCTCGCGCTGGCGCTCCCGCTCAACATTCTCCTTGAGAGCATCTCCGGCGGCCACACGGTGGTGTGGGTCGTGATGGACGCGGTACAACTCGTCAGCCTCGTGTGGATGGCGGCGACCGCCCGTGAACTGCCCACTGAGGAGCGCTTGACCGACCTCCGGCCCGGGCGGCAGCGTGCGCTCCGGGTCGCGGTGGCGACCGTGGCCGTGCTGCCGGTCATCACACAGATCCACCCGGAGCAGTCCGCGCACCTCTCCTACTCCGGCTGGTCGACGGAGTGTTATGACCGGCCCAGTTTCGGCGACCTGAAGCCCGAGGAACGCGACGCCATGTTCCTGTGCCTGGCTCGGAACACGGCTGGCGGGGTGCCCCCCATGTTCCCCGACAGCCTGTCGGACCAGGGGGTTCTCGCGTACGGACGGTCGCTGTGCCGGGCGAAGGACCTCGAGGAGCAGGAGGCGATTCTGAAGCGGGCCGGAAGCGAGCGGCCCGTCTGGGGCGCGGACCCGTGGGAACTCGTCTACGTCTGCCCGGAGATCATCGGAGCGACCCGTCCCGAGCTGTTGCGGTCGACCGCGGAGAAGGAGGCGGCGAACGACTCCTACATCGCAGAGGCGAACGCGAAGTGCCGCGACCCGTGGCCCCGGCGGAAGGGTGTCGTGCAGGCCACGGCCAACTACTTCCTGTTCGTCGACGGTGATCACGGCTATGTGGTCCAGGACCCCGAGGACGAAGCGGCCGAAGGCGCGATGGACCGGGCGGTGGACGAGCTCTACGACGACGACGGCTCCCCCATCGGGGTGGCCGGCAGCACGGTGCTCGTCGGGCACGTCGAGGACGTGTCCGATCTGTGCCTCACCGTGAAGGCCTTCCGTACGGCACCGCCACTGCGGACGGCCGGGTGGGAGCTGGTCAACGAGGTGCCGATCGTCAGCCGCAGCGGCCGGCTCAGCGTGCCGGAGATGGGCGATGGCGAGGTGGGCGCGGGCGCCCCGATGCCGAACCTGGCGATCGCGGGCAAGGGCCGCTACCGGCTCCGGGTCTACGTGCGGCTCGGCGAGACAGGGGAGGAGCACCTGGTCGTCGTGTTCCCGGGCGCGTCGAAGAAGAGGCTCAAGGTGAAGCCGTGAGCGGCGGAAGGGAGCACCGGACGCTGGTCAGGCGTTCGGACACCTCCCACAGTCGGCGGCAGGTCTCGGGGTCGGTGGCGGTCGGGGCCAGCTGGACCTGCTTGGGGGCGCCGCGTAGTTCGGCCGTTCAGCCTTCTTGCGGGCAGAATGAACGTTTCTCCCCTCTCGGGATGACATGGCCAGGCACACTGAATCGCACGCGTCATCCAGACTCCGCCCGATTCACTTCGCACACGCCTCTGGGGGCACGACCGGAGTACGCCAGAAACACACCGCGTGGTGCGGGATAGGACGCCGGACTGTTAGCGCGAGCGCCGACGGGCAGCGGGGTCGTGTTCGGCGGTGATGCGGGCGGAGGCCTCCTCGCCGAGGCGGACGTAGCGGCCGAGGCTGGCCAGGTGCTGGTGGCGGCTCTTGGCCTGCAGCTCGGGCGCCGGTACGGCCGGCTTGGGCGAGATGTTGCAGCGCACTGTGCCGCAGCTTGTGCAGCGTCCAGCCTTCGCGGTGCGGGTCGAGTCCGGAGGCCACCTGCCGGGTCGCCGTATGGGCGACCAGGCCGCAGCTCACCCCCGAAGGAGGGTGCGGAGCCTGGTCGCTGCCGAGTTGCTCGGCGGCCCTGCCGTAGAGCTCGGTCACCCGGCGTTCGGCGGCGTCGTGTGTGGTGTGCGCGGCGGTCACCCCCTGGTACCGCGGGCGGCGTACGGCCAGCAGCAACGTCACCGCGGCGCCGGCACCGGTGCCGGCCGCCAGCGCGGTCCGGACGGCCTCGATCCGGGTGGCAACCTGCCTGTCGATGTCCAGCTTGCCCACGTCCTGCAGCAACCAGGCGCTGATACCCCAGACTGCCGCTCCGACCAGTACAACGGCGGGAAGAGCCCACCACCACATCGACCGCAGCTCGGGCGGACGGGCGGGAAGAGTACCGGATAAGGCCCATACACCCATTCCATCCACCTGGCACCGGCGCGGAGGTGGATTGCTCACATTGCTCAACTCCCCACTCCCCCTCAGCCGGCCTGCGGAAGCGTCTCCACCTTGGGCTCATCACATCGACCCGAGAGGAGGGCCTACATGGGACGGCCCGCGCCCGCGGCAAGCTTGTTTCCGCTGGTCAGGGGAAAGGTGCCCGGAGATGGGGCTGCCCTGGACCACCGAACGGGGGTGCTGCTGTGCAGAATGTGCCCAATGATCGAGGTGGGCAGCAGCACGCCGTACGGGACCTGATCCGGCGGGTCGTGCACATGGGATCGCAGGTAACTGCGAGCCTCAGGCGTGTGGGGTGGCCCACGTGGTCCATCCGGGCGCGGGTGACGATGCTGGCCACCATGGTGGCGGCGGTGCTGTGTGTGCTCACGGCATGGCTGGTCCTGGATCATCGACACGATCACGAGATGGATCACCGGCTCAGGCGCCTGTACAGCGCGGACCTGGAGATGGTGCATCGGTTCGCGCACCGCGCGCCGCCGCCGGTTCTGCACGTCTGGGAAGTGGCCGCGATGCAGTTCGTGGATCGTGCCGGACGGGTGGTGTCGGCGAGCGGCCGGTTCCAGGGCCGGCCGCGGATGGCCATGTTCGTGCCGTCGCGGCGCCACTCGGCCATGGATCGGCGACTGTGCGCCGTACCCGGCTTCCCCGGCCGGTGCATGATGGTCGCGGCGATGTGGGTTCCCGCCCCCGGCGGCGACCTGATCGTCTACAGCGCGCTGCCGGATCCCCCGTGGTACGGGAGCCAGGAGCTGGTGGCCCGGCTCCTGGCCGGCTCGGCGCTCTGGCTGGCCGTTGTGGCGCTGGGGACGTATCACCTCGTCGGCCGTACCTTGCGTCCGGTGGAGGACATGACCGCCGAGCTCGCCGAGATCACCGCGACCGACCTCGGGCACCGCGTGCCCGTCCCGGCGCATCACGACGAAATCCGCTACCTGGCCACCATCGTGAACCACACCCTGGAACTGCTGGAGGGAGCCGTGCAACGCGAGCGGCGCTTCACCGCCGAGGCCTCCCACGACCTGCGCACCCCGATCACCGGCGCCATCCTGCGACTGGAAGAAGCACTGTTGGACCCGGACACGGTCGACTGGCCGCGCATGGCCAAAGAGCTGCTCAGCGACGTGGAACGCCAGCAGGCCATCGCCGAGGACATCCTCACCCTGGCCCGCCTGGACGCCGACCGGTCGGCCCAGCACCAGCGCACCGATCTGGCCGAACTCGCCCGCACCGAGCTTCAGCGCCGCGTACCGGGCCGCGTCCCGATCCGCACCGACCTGGCGCAGGGCGTGGTCGTCTCCTCCGACCGGCTGCTGATCGCCAGGCTGCTGGCCAACCTGCTGGACAACGCCCAGCGCCACGCCGCCACCGCCGTCACCGTCACCGTCCGGGCCGAGGACGACACCGCCATCTTGGCGGTCTTCGACGACGGCGCCGGCATCGCCCCCGAACACCGCGAGATCATCTTCGAACGCTTCGCCCGGCTGCCGGCGTCCCGCGAGCGCGACCCGAAGGGCACCGGCCTGGGCCTGGCCATCTGCCGCGAGATCGCCCACGCCCACCGAGGCACCCTGACCATCGAAGACCCCGGTCAAGGAACGTGCCTGGTGCTGCGCATGCCCTTGGTGGACTGACCGCCGGACTGATCGCCGGCCCGCCATCTTGGCTCACATCGCCGGTCGAGAGCGGCATAACGAGACCGGCATGCTCGACGTCACCGAGCTCGGCCGCAACCCATCGTTATCTGGGCAGTCCAGCGAACTACGTAGCCGGTCAGCAACCTGTGGGGCACCTATCCGGAGACTTGGGAGGAGGTTCGTCAGGAAGCCGTTGGCGGCTATGAGGCCTCAGTCAGCGAGAACGACTCTGCGTCGTCGGGCAGTTCAGTCCGGCCACGGGGGAACCGGCCGTGGAGCTGATGGAACTTGAGCATCAACGCGAAGGCCAGCTTCGTCGGCCCTCGCCGTCCCGCCGACAGCGCCATCTCCTCATCGAGGAGCGTCCAGTTCCCACCCAACTCGTCTTCATCGACTACACGCGCCACGTCGTATCCGGCTTTCTCGCGGCGTTGACGACCACCTGGCCGCCGCCGGACCGACCCCCGAGATCGGATCAATACTGACCGTACGCGACCGTGCACGTCTCGGATTCTGCGAAAGACCCGGTAGCAGGTGACGAGGAGCTCACTGACCAGCCTCAATACGCTCGCATGTACTTGGTAGCAGCTTCCTTAACGGCAGGCCCACTCCACGGTTCTGCGCGCCGCGCTCGGTGGCCCGCACGGCCTGCGCCTGGCCGCACGCGACGGCCGCGGCGAGCCCGTCGGCGGGGACGTGGAAGCCGCCGAGCACCTTGAACCGACTCGGTCACGGTCTTGGACGGGTAGGTCCGGAAGGCCCAGGCCGGGCGCGTGCGAGCTGGAGCTTCCGGTGGCGGCCGCCCGTTCAGCCCGCCGTGGCCCGTGCCCGGTTGGATGGTTCCACCACGATTCACACCAGGCCCCGGCGGTGGGCCTCGGCGCCCGCCTGGAAACGGGTCTCGGCCCTGAGCGCGTCCATGAGAGGACGCAGGCGGCGGCGGAGGCTGCGCGGGCTCATGCCGAGCTGGCGGGCGATGGCGTCGTCCTTAAGCCCGGCCGCGAGCAGCGCCAGCAGCCGGCGATCCTCCACACTGAGCTCCGCCCATTGCTGGCCCTCACCCTGGCCCGGCTCGTCGGCCGGTTCCGGCGCGCCGGGCGCGTCCGCGGGCCGCGGGTACATCGGCACCGCCTCCCGCCACAGACGCTCGAACAGTTCGACCAGGGCCACGACCATGGTGGATCCCCTGATCAGCACGCTGCGGGTCAGCGGCGGGTCCAGGTGCATCGGCATGATCGCCTGCCGCCTGTCGATGAGCACCATCTTGAACGGCAGCCCCGGCAGGACCCGCGCCTGCTCGCCCGACTCCAGCATGTCGTCCAACTGGTCGAGCGCCCCCGTGTGCTGGAACGCCTCCGGCGCGTAGATGGTCCGGTAGCGGACGCCGTCGCGCAGGCGGGCGTCCTGCAGCGGGTTGCGGTAGTCCAGCACGTACGGCGGCCGATCGAAGATCAGCACCTCGTGTTCGGCCTCCTGCTGCAGCCGGACGTACCAGCGGGCGAGTTGCTCCGGGCCGGCCAGGACCTCGAACTGACCGGCTTCCTCCGGGTCCTGGCCGATGGTTTGGAAGGCGACCTCCAGCGCGTCGGCGGTGTCGGCCAGCCGTTCCAGATCGTTCAGCACGCCGCGCGCCAGCGACCGGAGCGCGGTCCCGGGGTTCGTCGCCGTCCAGCGGGGCGAGCGGCCCGGCAGTCGGGTGACCAGGCCCTTGGCGCGGAGCTTGGCCAACGCGGACTGGATGCGGGCCGCGCTCTCCCCGCTCCTCAGGAGGAGTTCCTGCAGGGTGATGCCGGGAGAGGCGAGCACCGCGCGATGGACGCGCTCTTCGAACGCGGTGATTCCCACTATTTCCAGCGCCGGGTCGTCGTCCAACATGCCTACGATCCTGGCCGGATCCGGCGCACGCCGCAACAGGACACTAATTTTCCTTGTCCTCATGGTTTAGAACCGGTTAAGAATCAACGTCGTGCTACAGAAAACCGCCCTCGTCGGCATGGCGATCACGGCCCTGGCAGCGGCCGCCACGCCGGCCCAGGCGACCCCTGCTCCTACCCCGCCCCCAACTCAGGCGGGGCAAGCCGACGCGAAAGCTGGACCGCCCAAGACGATCACCCTCATCACCGGCGACAAGGTCACCCTTCGGCCGTTCCCCACGCGGCAGGACCAGCTCACCGTGAAGCCGGGCCCCGGCAGGGAAAAGGTCGACTTCATCCACCGCCGGGGTGAGGACGGACTCAGCATCGTCCCCGCGGACGCCATGCCCCTGCTGGCCGCCGGCCGGCTGGACCCCCGGCTGTTCAACGTCACCCAGCTCGCCGCCTTCGGCTACGACGACGCGGCCAGCCCGGCGCTCCCGCTGATCGTGACCTACCCCGCGGGCACCGCCGCGCCGCGCGTCGCGGGCGGGCGCCCCTTGCCCGCCATCAACGGTGCCGCGCAGAGCGAGCCGCGCACCGGCGCCGGGACGCTGTGGAAGTCCCTGACCGCACAGGCCGGAGCGGCGTCCGGACCGGAGAAGATCTGGCTGGACGGCAAGGCCAAGCTGTCGCTCGAGGTCAGCGTCCCGCACATCGGCGCGCCGCGGGCGTGGGAGGCCGGCCACACGGGCAAGGACGTCACCATCGCGGTGCTCGACTCCGGCTACGACGCCGACCACCCCGACCTGCAGGACCTGGTCACCAAGGCCGAGAACTTCACCACCGAGCCCGACGTCCGCGACACCAACGGCCACGGCACCCACGTCGCCTCCACGATCGCCGGCTCCGGCGCCGCCTCGGACGGCAGGTTCAAGGGCGTCGCTCCCGGCGCGAAGCTCCTGATCGCCAAGGTCTGCGACCAGAGCGGGTCCTGCCCGGACTCCAGCATCGTCGAGGCCATGACGTGGGCGGCGCAAAATGGCGCCCGCATCGCCAACCTCAGCCTCGGCACCCCCGACATTCCCGGCGACGACCCGCTGGAGCAGGCCGTCAACACCCTGTCGGAGCAGTACGGCACCCTCTTCGTCGTCGCGGCCGGCAACAACGGCAACCAGGGCCCCCAGACGCTCGGCTCGCCGGCGACCGCCGACCGCGCGCTCGCGGTCGGCGCCTCCCACCGTGACCACGACGCTCTGGCCACCTTCAGCAGCACCGGCCCCCGCGCCGGCGACGCGGCGGTCAAGCCGGACCTGATCGCGCCCGGCTCGGACATCGTCGCGGCCAGGGCCGAGGGCACCGGCTTCCCGATGGACGGCGCGCCGGCCTACACCCCCATGAGCGGCACGTCCATGGCCACCCCGCACGTGTCCGGAGCGGCGGCGATCCTCGCCGGCCTGCACCCGGACTGGAAGGCCGACCGCATCAAGGCGGCGCTGATGGCCTCCACCGCGCCGGGCGACGAACTGGGCGCCTACGTCCAGGGCACCGGCCGGGTGGACGTCGCCCGCGCCGTCGCCCAGCTGGTCACCTCCGAGCCGGCCTCTCTCGGCATGGGTGAGACCGAGTTGCCCCACTCCACGCCCGCCAAGCGTACGCTCACCTACCGCAACGACGGCGACGCCGCCGTCCGGCTGGACCTGAGCGTGACGGCCAAAGACGGCCAGGGCAACGCGGTGACGCCGTTCAAGCTCAGCGCCACCACGGTGGAGGTGCCCGCGCACGGCACCGCGCAGGTCGAGGTGACCGCCGAGGCCGACGCGGTCGGGATGTACAGCGGCACGGTCATCGCCACGGGCGGCGACGTCTCCGTGCGCACCGGCATCGGCATGCGGGTCATGCAGGAACGGCACGCGGTCAAGCTGTCCTTCACCGGCTCGGACGGCGAACCGGCCAAGGTCGCCTACGCCGGTCTGATCGACCTCGAGACCAAGAAGCAGGTCAACTACGACATCGCCACCGGCGCGCTCGATCTGCGGCTGGACAAGGGCCGCCGCTACTCGATCATCACCCTCATGCTCGACCACGACGGCACGACGGTGATGGCCGCGGACCCGGAGTTCACGCTCGACGCCGACCGCGCCTTCGCCTCCGACGCCCGCCAGGCCAAGCCGGTGGACGTGCGCACGAAGGAGCCGACGGCCCGGCTGGCCGTCGGCATGCTCAGCCTGCTCCAGTCCGTCGACTGCGGTCAGACCCCCGAATGCCGCTCGCCCCTTGGCGTGGACCTCGACCTGTCCGGCTCGTTGGGAGCCGCCCGCCTCGAGGGCTTCAAGGCCATCCCCACGAACCGTACGGTGAGCAAGAACTTCGCCTTCGCCCGGTGGACGCAGTGGGCCAAGCCGAAGGGCGACGGCACCTACGACGACAGCCCGTACATCTACCACCTGATGAAGGCCGATCCGGGCATTCCCGCCGATCCCGGCTACCGCCCGCGCCGCCAGGACCTGGCCGAGGTCGGCGCGACGTACGGCGCTCAGCGGGACGACAGGCAGGGCGAGCACTGGGCCCTGCCCGTGCTCCACGGCACGGTCGTGCCGTGGATGCCGTACGGCCCGGTGTCGCGGTTCTCGCTCCCCTTCCACCGGACGGAGTACTACACGCCCGGCGACAGCGGCTGGGCCCCGACCTTCGTCCAGTACAAGCCGGTGCCACGCGACGAGTACGACAACGTCGAAGGTGCCGTCCTCGGTCAGGCCGCCTTCTACCGCGCCGGCAAGACCTCCGACCGGTGGAACATCGGCACCGCCGCGGTCGGACTGACCCACAACGGCAGCCACTCCTACCGCAAGGAGAACATGCTGGAGCTCTCCGCCCAGGTGATGGAGAACGGCAGGCCGGACCGCACCCTGCTCGCCGAGCACGCCCAGATCAAGCTCTATCGCGAGGGCGAGGAGATGGAGGAGCTGTGGTACAGCCTCTTCAAGGTGCCCGACGACCCCAAGGAGACGGAGTACCGGCTCACCATGACCGCCGGCACAGTCATGTCGAAGCCCTACACGCAGATCAGCACCGAGTGGCGGTTCAAGTCGAAGAGCCCCAAGGCGGGTGAGGAGCAGCTGCTGCCCCTGATAGCCGTCAAGATCAGTCCGCGTCTGGACGACCGCAACAACGCCTCCGTCGGCCACATGCGCATCCCGCTGGAGATCCAGCGCCAGGACGGCTCGCCGGATCTCAAGGTGACCAAGCTCACGGTGGAGATCTCCTACGACGACGGCCGCACCTGGTTGCCGACGCTGGTGCACCGCTCGGGCAAGGACGCCTACGCCGCCGAGACCTGGCACCCGGCCGGCTCGCGCGGCAAGTACGCGTCGCTGCGCGTCAAGGCCGCCGACGCCGGCGGCAACGCGTTCGACGAGACCATGATCAAGGCTTACGCCATCAAGTAGGTCACCGCGAACCCCGCCGCGCTCTCCGGACGCGGCGGGGTTTGACCCTGACGTCGCGTCAGGCACCACGATGACCGCGTGACCGACTACGACGAGGCAGTAGAACTGGAAGTCATGATCACGCCGGAGAACGCTCGCGGATCATGACTGCGGCCCGCTCCCTCTCTGCGGAGGTTGCCCGAGCAGTATCGCCGGCTTGACGCCACGCACCGGCTGTTCGCGCTGGCCCGCTGGGGTCATGGGAGGAGGAGACGCCGAACCTCACGCCGTTCCTGGAAGGGCATGACCTTGGTCCTCTAGCCCAAGTGCAGGTGTATGCCACCAACGCTCGCGGCCAGTACCGAGGCAGGTCTCATGGCGTGCTGTGCTCCTACGCCGACTCCGGCCAGGGCCGATACGGTCCGCTCCCGTCGCAACGGCACGGGATCTTGCCGCTGGCGGAACTCGTGAACATCCTGCGCCCACTTCACACTGATCCCGCGTACCAGGACTCGTTGGTGAACTGGATGCGTCTCGGCGCGCAGGGTTTTCAGCGACTCGCTCTCGCCGATCGCCTCCAGCCGGTCCACCGCCAGTTTCACCCGCCCGTCCTCGGCGGGCACCAGCCGCACGCTCACCTCAGGCCCGGCCTGTTCCAGCCGCTGAGCCAGCAGCCGCCAGGCGGCATCCAGCGCGCCGGCCAGCTCGGTCAGGTGCGCAGCGCCGGGTGCGGCGAGTCCGAGACCGGCGAGCGTCTCGGCGCGCACCGTCTGCCAGCCGGCCCCGTTCAGCAGCTGCGCTCGGGGGTCGGTCCATCGCACCGATGGCGCGGCGAACACGTCGCGTGCTCCGGCGCCGCCCAGGCGGCGGAGTCCGTCGAGCAGATCCAGCCCGACCTGAGCACCCGCACCGGCAAGCGCAAGGGACAGAACCCCTCCGTCGCCAGCATCTACCGGGCACTCTCCGAACACGCCAAGCGCCAGGCGTACCCGAAGCCGTCGAACAGGCCCACGCCGACTTCGCCGTCCTCCAGGTCAGCGAGGTTCCCGGGCCCCGCCTCGCCCTCCCCGACCGAGCGTCACTCTGATCGCAGAGAGCTACCTGTCACTTCGCCGCAGCTTCGGGAGACCAGGGCCGTGTCGCTGAGGGTCAACGACGAGTGGCCGCTGGACAACGACGGCTCCTTCACCGCGACCGTCCGGGTCCACCGGCTGCTCCGCGGCCGCGGTGCGGCCGGCCGCACCAGCGGCGGCCTGGCGGGCGTCGAACTCTTCCAGTGCCTCCGCCCCGCCGTCCGGGTCACCTCGTCGGCCAGCAGCGCGGTCTTGACCGCCTTGGGATGACCCAGGGTCGATCACGCCATATCCAAATGCGCCGGCCCTGAATGCTTAAGTGACAAGCTCGTCACCGAGTCCGCGATAAACCGAAGAATCCACCGTAGAGGCGACGGAATACAAATCCGGGAAGGACGGACTGCAATACTGGCAGCAGCCGAGCCTGCGGTCCGACGCGGTAGACGGGACGCATCTTCCGAGATTCGACGGCATGCACTATGGCCTGGGCGAGAGGTTCGGGTGAGTGGCCGTCGAGCTGGAGTTGCCGGAAGCGGTCGATGACCCGCGTTCGCTCGGGTTCGTAGGCGCGGATCGGCTTGTCCGTGCTCATGGTATCCACCGCCCCCGTGCGCACGCTGGTGGCCTCTATACACGTAACCTCTATGCCGAAGGGCTCGACCTCGTAGCGTAATGCGTCAGCGTAGTGGTTGAGGGCGGCCTTGCTCGCAGAATAGAGAGAGTGGAAGGGAATGGCGGCGACGGCGGCACTGGAGCTCATCAGGACCAGCCGCCCCCTGCCTTGTTCGCGCATGGACGCCAGGACCGCACGTACCACGCGGTGGACTCCGATAAAATAGGCCTCCAATTGAGCGATGGCGAGCTCGTCCGACGTTTCCTCTGCCGCACCCGCCACATAGGCGCCCGCGCTGTAGATGACCACATCAATGCGGTTCGCCGACTTCAGGACGTGCTCAATGGCCGAATTGACCGAGTGCTCGCTGCAGACCTCGAGCTCGACTGGAGTAATGCCCGGACTTTTCACGCGAAGTCGCGTGCGGCTTGAGCCGAATACGGTGTGGCCTCTTTTCGCCAGTGCCTCGGCAGTCGCGCGACCTACGCCCGACGAGGCACCTACGACGAGGGCTACCAGTTGATCCTTATCGACATGCACGTACTGAGCTATACAGGACCCCCAATAAGGGAGCAACGTTTTTCAGGCCTGCCCAAACCCCTCGTAAGATGAGGTATGCGCCGAGCAGCGGGGGACGTACGCTTCCATCTGAGCAGCGACGACCTGGCGAATGTCCGGGTACGCGGGCCGCTGGGTCCCCTGGCGGAGACCATGTTCGCCATGTGCGCGCTGCACAGGCCTGACCATGGGGCGGTGCAGGGTGAATGGCGACGCCGCTCGCTGCGGAGGCTGAGCCCGGCCGGAGCGTGCGTCATGCGGTTCCTCACGCCCGCCAGTCGGATCCCCTTCGATCTGGCGGCCCTGGCCGGGCACACACCCGGCATCGACGAGGCCCTGGACACGGTGCGGACGGCGCCGGACCATTGGGTGCGCGAGGAACTCGAAACGCTGCCGAACCGGCACATTCTTCCCGCGCCGGTACGGGGCCTTGCCGACAACGACCGCCAGGCACGCCTCGCGCTGATGGCGGCGCTACGCGCCTGCCACCAGGCGACCGTGGCGCCGTACTGGGATCGGATTCTCACTCACCTGCATGCCGAAACGGTTCATGCCGCCATGAGGCTGGCCACGGACGGCCTCTCCGGCCTGTTGGGGCAACAGCGGACACCCGGCCGGTGGCGGCCGCCCTACCTCGATGTCCCGGCACCTACGCAGGGACGGGACGTTCACCTGGGCGGACGCGGCCTGGACATCTTCGTGTCAGTGTTTTCCCACGATCTGAGCATGCTGATCCCCGCCGATCAGCACAGCCCCTTTACCCTGGTGCTGCCGACGTCTCCCGATTCCGGTATTGCGCTGGCCCTATTGACGTCGCCGCAGGGGCCGGCCCATCGCCGACTGGCCGCACTGCTCGGCCCGACGAGGGCCGCGGTTCTGGAAGCCATCGCCGAAGGCCGTGGCACCGGCCAGATCGCCCGCCACCTGGGCATCTCTTCGGCCAGCGCCAGTCAGCACGCCACCGTGCTACGGGAAACCGGTCTGATCGCCACCAGCCGTCACCGCAACACCGTCCTCCACACCCTCACACCCCTCGGCACCATGTTGCTCAATGGCAGGACAATGCAACAGAGTGATGACGATCCTTCAGCAACGCGCTGAGAGCGGCGGTCTCGAGCGTTCGTCCGATGCGCCGCTGGCGGCCACCTGGTCGCGCTGGATGAGGATTTGCACGTGCGGCGGACTCACCGAGCTGATGCCGTCCACGCACAACGCCTGCAACCTGCCGTGACGCCTGTGCGACTCCAGGACTTACTCGTCTAGTGCTGCTCTACTGACGGTTCACCAGCGGGAGGGTGTCCTTCTCAGCGGTTGGCGCGATCGGGCCGCCGTCCTTGCTGGCGGTGTGCCGGAGCCAGGCGTGGATGGTCTGAATCGACTCGGTGGTCGGGTCGCTGTCGTGCGTGTCGGCCGGGTCGATCCAGGGGCAGGCGGTGTGCTCGCCAGACGGGGTGGCGGTGCGGTCGGGTGCGGGCACGGTGAAGGTGAGCTGGCGGGTGGCGCGGCCGGAGCCGCTGGTGTAGTCGAAGGCGGCGGCGAAGCCGGGCTCGACGGTCAGCGGGTGGTGCCAGCCGATCTCTTCGCTCAGTTCGCGCTCGAGCGCCTGCAGGAGGTCCTCGCCGGGCTCGACGCCCGAGCTGGCAGTACAGCCGAACCGCCGCCCGCGATGGACACTCCTCCCCGCGCCTGATCGACCGCAGGGGAGCATCGTCGCCGACGTCGTCGAAGGCGTCCGGATGCGCGGCCGTCGCGGGTCTGCTCAGCCAGGTCACGAACCAGCGGCACCATCTGGTGATCTTCCCTGGTAATCGAGGGTTCCTGAGAAAGGAACCCGAGCTTACGGAAGAGAGGGCCGGCGTCTTGTTCAGACTGAAGTGATCGTCAGGGTGACGGTGCGGTAGACGTTGGCGACCGATCCCAGGCCCAGGGTGCAGAGGGGTGACGTCGATGGCCAGACCGGCGATGACCACCACGACGCTGTCGCCGGTGAACAGTCCCGAGGTGACGGCGCCGGTGATCGTGGTCGTGACGACGGCGCCGGCGACCTGGGTGGTGCGGTTGCCGGTGACGGCAGAGCTCTGTCCGGTGTTCCAGCTGGTGGTGAAGGTGCTGGGCTCGGATTCGAACAGGTCCAGGCAGGAGTGGCTAGGGATGAAGACCGTGCTGGCGCGCTGGCCGACACGCAGGGGGCGTAGACGTTGTTGACCGTGACGGTGGTGGGCTTGGCCGTCAGGGTCAGCGGCGGGGAGTAGGTGACGGTGGAACTGCTGGGCGGGGTGAAGGTGACGTCGAGCGCTCCCACTGAGCCGCGGATGTCGAGCCATGCAGTAATGCGGGCCCGGGCGGTCGGTGGGATCGGGACTGTGCGGACTTGGTCGCCCTTGCCGTGCAGGCGGAACGTGCCGGTGCGGGCGGTGATCGCGATGTCGTCGGCCTCCAGCCGTACGCACTCCTCCTCGCGGGCTCCGGTAAACATCAGGACGGCGATGATCGCTGCGTCGCGGGCGCCGCGGTGGGTGGCGGCGCGTTCGACGGCGGCCTGCTCGGTGGTGGTGAGGGCGTCGGGCTCGCCCAGTTTGGGGATGGTGGCGCGCTTAACGTCGATGCGCAGCCCCATTTGGGCGTACATGAGAGTGAGCGCGGCGATCCCCTGGTTAGCGGCGATCCCCTGGTTAATGGTGTTGGGCGCGGCCCGGCCGTCGATCAGGTACCGCCGCCAGCCGGTGACCGCGGCCTCAGCACCGACGACGTCGGCGAAGGCGTCGTCGTGTTCGGCGCCAGGGCCGGCCAGCCACCTCACGTAGGCGGCGGCCTGCCGTTTGCATGCCTTGACCGTGTTGGCCGACAGCTTGCACCGGTCGAGGTGGCGATGCAGGGCGGTCAACGTCCGGCGCTGACCGCTATCCCGTGCCGGCGAGCCAGGCGGTCTCGCCCTGGTGGAACGCGTCGAGCTCGGCCGGCCGGTCGTCGCCGAGCAGGTCCTGACTCACCGTCACGCCGCGGGTCGACTGGATCCAGGAGAGGAACCGGTAGGACGGCCGAAGCCCGGCGAGCTGGGTCACGTCCACCGGGAGCATCTCACCCGCGTGGACGGGGCGCAGCTCGTCGCGCTCCAGCAGGATCTCGAAGCTCATCAGCCTCCACCGTCGTTCGTCCCGAACGGCACGTGAGAAGAACCGGCAGTAGGCGTGGAAGTCGACCTCCACTCCCTTCACCGTGGTCCGGTTGAAGATCTTCGCCGGGCTCTCGACGGTCGCCCGGTCGCCCTCGACCCGCGCGTAGGCGGGGAAGACCCAGTGCTTGCTGTTCCCGGTCCGCCCCATCCACGTCTTCGTCGCCTCGACGTAGGCCTCGCCGCCGCGTCCGTCGTACCACGTGGTCCGGACGTAGGCGTCGTCGTGGAAGCAGTCACGCATCACGTCGAAGAGTCGCTGGTCGCGGGCGAAGCGTTCCCGCCTCACCAGGTCGAAGAGCTCCTCGCGGTCCAGGAGGACTGCCAGCCGCTCGCTGTGGTCAGGGTTCACCATGTCGTCCTCTCGTTCACTGCGGATAGCCGAGCACGGCCTTCACCTCGAGGTACTCCTCGAAGCCGAACCGCCCGAACTCTCGTCCGTTCCCGGACTGCTTGTAGCCGCCGAACGGCAGGCTGCGGTCGAACGGAGCGCCGTTGAGGTAGACGCGGCCCGCACGGATGCGGTTGGCGACCCTGCGGGCGCGGTCGGGGTCCTTCGACTGCACGAAGCCCGCCAGCCCGAACGGCGTGTCGTTCGCGATCTCGACGGCCTCGTCCTCGGTCTCGTAGAGCAGGATCGAGAGCACGGGGCCGAAGATCTCCTCGCACGCGATCCGCATCTGCGGCGTGACGTCGCCGAACACGGTCGGACGGACGTAGAACCCCTTGTCGAGCCCATCGGGGCGCCCCGGGCCGCCGACCACGAGCGTCGCGCCCTCGTCGATCCCCGACTGCACGAGCGCGGTGATCTTCTCCAGCTGAGCCTGGCTCACCACGGGCCCCATCGTGGTCGACGGATCGAGCGGCTCCCCGAGACGGACCTCCTCGACTGCCCGTCGCGCAGCGGCGTACGCCTCGTCGCGCTGCGAGCGGTGCACGAGCATCCGCGTGGGCGACTGACAGTTCTGGCCGGCGTTGGTGAAGCACGAGTGCACCCCGGTGACGACCGCGGACTCCAGGTCCGCGTCGGGCAGGATGATGTTGGCCGACTTGCCACCGAGCTCGAGCGCGACGCGCTTCACCGTGTCGGCCGCGAGCTTGGAGACCCTGATGCCGGCACCGGTCGAGCCGGTGAGCGAGACCATGTCGATGTCGGGGTGCGCCGCGATGGCCTCACCGACCGTGGGACCGTCACCGTTGACGAGGTTGAACACGCCGGGCGGCAGCCCGGCGTCGTGGATGACCTCGGCGAGCACCATGGCGCTGAGCGGCGCGATCTCACTCGGCTTGAGCACCACGGTGCATCCCGTGGCGAGGGCCGGGGCGACCTTCGACGCGACCTGGTTCAGCGGCCAGTTCCACGGCGTGATGAGACCACAGACGCCGATCGGCTCGCGCCGCACGATCCCGGCTCCCATCTTCTCCTCGAAGCAGTAGTCCGCGAGCACGCGGGCCGCCTCCTCGAAGTGGAACAGCGCCACCGTGGCCTGGCGTTCCGTCGAGAACGTGATCGGCGACCCCATCTCGCGCGTCATCGTCCGAGCGATCTCGGGCAGCCGAGCCCGGAAGCCGGAGATGATCCGCTCGAGGTGCTCCAGCCGTTGCTCCACGCTGACGTGCGAGTACGCGGCGAAGGCCGCGCGCGCCGCCACCACCGCGCGGTCGACGTCCGCGGCCGTCCCGAGGCTGATCGTCGCGAACGTCTCCTCGGTCGCGGGGTCGAGGACGCCCAAGGTCCGCGGCGCGGCCGGATCGACCCACGCACCCCCGATGTAGAACTGGTGCCTAGTGGACATGTCGCTCTCCAACCTCCTGACGAGCGTGGTCACGGTGTCGCCACGGTGAGCGGGACGTCGACGCGCGAGCGGAGCTCGTGGAACGAGATCCCCCACGTCTCCCGGACGAGGACCTGGTCCCCCCCGGTGATCTCGAACGTGGCGACGTCGGTATAAACCCGGTCCACGCACCGCAGCGCGGTGAGCGGATACGTGCATTCCCTAACGAGCTTCGGCTCGCCGGTCCTGGTGAACAGCGACATCAGCACGAAGACCTGCTTGGCGCCCACGGCGAGGTCCATCGCCCCGCCGACCGCCGGGATCGCGTCGGGCTCGCCGGTGTGCCAGTTGGCGAGATCCCCCGATGCCGAGACCTGGTAGGCGCCGAGGACGCACAGGTCGAGGTGGCCGCCTCGCATCATGGCGAACGAGTCGGCGTGGTGGAAGTACGAGGTGCCGGGCAGCTCGGTCACCGGGAACTTGCCGGCATTGATCAGGTCGGGATCGATCGCGTCGCCCGTCGCCGCCGGCCCCATGCCGAGCATGCCGTTCTCGGTGTGGAGGATGACCCCCGACTCCGGGGGGAGGTGGTCGCCGACGGTCGTGGGCTGACCTATGCCGAGGTTGACGTACGCCCCGCGGGGAATGTCGCCCGCGAGCACCCGGGCCATCTCGTCCCGTCCGAGCGGGCCACGGTCGGTGTGCTCGACGATGCTCGGAGACACCGCGCTCATGACGACACCTGCACGATCCGGTCGACGTAGATGCCTGGGGTGACCACGGCCTCAGGATCCAGCACTCCCGGCTCGACGACGTGCTGCACCTGCACGACGGTGGTCGTCGCGGCCGTCGCCATGACGGGAGCGAAGTTGCGTGCCGTCTTGCGGTAGACGAGGTTCCCGAGAGTGTCTGCGGTGTGGGCGCTGATGAGCGCGACGTCGGCGGCGATGGGCAGCTCGAGGACGTACGTCCGGCCGTCGATCTCGCGGGTCTCCTTTCCCTCCGCGAGGAGGGTCCCGACTCCGGTGCGGGTGTAGAACCCGCCGATCCCGGCTCCGGCGGCGCGCATGCGCTCGGCCAGGTTCCCCTGCGGCACGACTTCGAGCTCGATCTTCCCGCTGCGGTACAGCTCGTCGAAGACCCAGGAGTCCGTCTGCCGGGGGAACGAGCACACGATCTTGCTCACCCGCCCGGCCGCGAGCAGCGCCGCGAGCCCGGTGTCCGCGTTGCCCGCGTTGTTCGACACGACGGTGAGGTCTCGCGCTCCCTGCCGGATCAACGCGTCGATCAGGTCGAACGGCATGCCGGCCGTGCCGAAGCCGCCGACCAGCACCGTCGAGCCGTCGGCGATGCCGCTGACCGCCTTGTCGACAGAGGTGCAGAGCAGCGTCATGCGACGTTCTCCAGCACGACCGCCAAGCCTTGACCCACACCGATGCAGATGGCTGCCACGCCCCATCGTTCACCGGACTCCACGAGCCGCGCCGCGAGGGTCCCGAGAATGCGCCCGCCCGAGGCACCCAGCGGGTGCCCGATGGCGATCGCCCCGCCCTTGGCGTTGACGACCTCGGCGTCCCGCAGCCCGAGCTCGAGCCAGGCGTCAACACAGGCGATCGACTGGACGGCGAACGCCTCGTTCAGCTCGACGGCGCCGATGTCGTCCCAGGTGATGCCCGCCCGCTCGAGCGCGCCGTTGGCGGCCTCGACCGGGGCGTAGCCGAACTGCTGCGGCTCCAGCGCCGCCCAGCCGCGACCGGCGATCCGCGCGACCGGGTCACGACCGATGGTCGCAGCCGCGCTCGCCGAGCCCAGCAGGACCGCGCTCGCGCCGTCGTTCAACGGTGAGCAGTTGCCGGCGGTGATCGTCCCGTCTGGCCGGAACGCCGGTTTCAGCCCTGCCAGCGCCTCGATCGAGGTGTCGGCGCGGATGCTCTCGTCCTGGACCAGGTCGGTGCCGGGGACGGGCACCACGAGGTCGTCGTAGAAGCCCTTCTTCCACGCCTCCGCCGCGAGGCGGTGCGAGCGAGCGCCAAGCTCGTCCTGCCGCTCGCGCGAGATCGAGAACTTCTCCTGCAGCTGCTCGTTGCACTCGCCCAGCGAGGCCGTCCACTCGGCGGGCATCCGCTCGTTCACCAGACGCCAGCCCAGCGTCGTGGAGACGGCGGTGACGTCGCCTGCCGGGAACCGACGCGACGGCTTCGGCAGGACCCACGGCGCCCGCGTCATCGACTCCACGCCTCCGGCGATCGCGATCTCCGCGTCGTCGACCTCGATCATGCGTGAGGCCATCATGGCGGCGTCCAGCGACGAGCCGCAGAGCCGGTTCACCGTGGTGGCGGTCACCGAGACGGGCATGCCCGCCAGCAGCACGGCCATCCGGCCGACGTTGCGATTGTCCTCGCCGGCGCCGTTGGCGTTGCCCCAGAACACGTCGTCGACCAGGCCGGGATCCAGGCCCGGCGAGCGGTCGAGAAGTCCCTTCATCGCAGTCGCGGCCAGATCGTCGGTCCTCGTGTCGGCCAAGGCTCCGTTGAACCGGCCGAACGGGGTCCGGACCGACGCGTACACGAATGAGCTGCTCATTCGGGTCGTCTCCACTTCCTGCCCCATCTCAGGAGGCGTCCTTCGCTTGCTTGCGGATGTCGTCGTAGGAGAAGTCGTTGATGGCGTCGAGAAGGTCGGTCGTGTAGATCTCCGTGGCCGGGAACGCCTTGCCCACGAGCCCGGCGGACGTCATGAACTCGACCATCCCGGTTGCCGCCTTCGGATCGATCCGGCCCCAGTCGTCGTTCTCGACCCCCTGGTCGGCCAGCCGGACCTGGAGGATCTTGACCTGGGACGCCATCGCGTCCTTCTCCGGTCCGGTGCCCCGGGTCTCCGGGTGGAGCTTCCACAGGTCGCGGATCGCGGCCTCGGGGTTGGCCTGGGCGAATGCGAAGCCCTTCGCGATGGCGCGACCGAACCGCTCCAGGATGTCCTTCCTCTCGTCGATCGTCTTCTGCGTCGCCGCAAACCCGCCGCCCCAGATGCTGGCGGTCTGGGGCACCGGCAACGGGGTGAGCTCGATCCCGGAGTCCTCGACGATCGCGTACTGGGTGTCCCAGAGGGCCAGCGCATCGACCTGGCCGCTCTTGATGGCGTTGATCTGCTGGGCGCCGGCACCGATCGGCACCAGGCTGGCAGCGTTCTCGCTCATCCCGTTGAGCTCCATCGCAGTCCGGGCGAACGTCCCGCCCGAGCTGGCCACCGCGGTCACCCCGATCTTCTTGCCCTCCAGGTCCGCGATGCTCCTCACATCCGAGCCCTGGGGCAGCTGCAGGCTGTAGATCCAGTGCGGGTAGTACGACGCGAAGTAGACCAGGCCCAGGTTCTTGGCGTGACCGATCGCGACCGGCTCACCGGTCATCAGTCCGATGTCGGCGCCGCCGGCGGCCAGCTGCTGCGCCGACTGCGTGCCGGAGGGGAACAGCTGGACCTTGACGTCGAGCCCCTCGTCCTTGAAGTAGCCCTCGGCCTCGGGGACCACCAAGGTGGTGTAGCCGGAGTTCCAGCTGGGCGCGCTCAGGGCGAACGTGACGGTGTCGAGGTCGTCGCCGCCCGCCGAGTCGCCCCCCTCCGAACCGCATGCGCCCAGCGTGGTCACCACGAGCATGCCTGCGAACAGGCCGGTCAAGCTCTTGAGTCGTCTCGTCATCGTCGGTCATTCCCCATCAGAGCTCGTGATCGCGTCGGAAGGCGTCGTGTCGTGCCAGTGCGGGAGGACGTGCCGCCCGACGAGGTCGAGCGTGTGGCGGGCGACGTCCGGCGGCGTGCCGAACGGGGCGACCCGCAGCTGGACGGACGTGACCCCCGCCCGGACGTACCGGGAGATCGTCGCGTCGATCTCGTCGGGCGTGCCCACCATGGGGAGCTCGAGCTCAGCGGGGCCGTCCGCACCCATCCATGCGCCCCGCTCGGTGTAGTAGTCGGTCGCGACCTTCAGGTGGCACGCGGCGAGCTCGCGGGCAGTGGCGGCATCCTCGTGGACGACGCAGAACCTGGTGGTGGCGACCACTCCCCCCGTCCCGCCCGGCCGTCCGCCGCGACACGACCAATAGGCGGCCGACTGCTTGATCAACAGGTCGTCGCAGTAGTTCGTCGCGCCGTAGAATCCGTCGGCGAGCGTCGCGGCACGACGGGCCGAGGCAGCCACCTTGCCGCCCACCAGGATCTGCGGCCCGCCGCGCTGCACCGGGAGCGGGATCGCCACCGGCGAATCGGTACTCGCGTCGGCGGACCAGGCGTCACGCAGCAGCTTCAGCGTGGCGTCGAAGGCCGCGCCGGCCGGACCTGACGCGGGCAGCCCGACCCGTTGGGCGACCTCCGGGCTGCCGAGCCCAAGGCCGAGGGTGAGCTTCCCGCCGCACAGCTGGTCGAGCAGCGCGGCCTCATAGGCCAGCTTCTCCGGACTGTACGCGCGCAGGAGCAGCACCGCTGACCCCAGCGCCAGGGACGTCCGTCCGGCCAGATGTCCCAGGACCACCAGGGCGGACGGGAGGTGGAACGGCTGAGAGGCCGCGTGATAGCTCTCCCCCACCCACGCGGAGTCGAAACCGTGCTGCTCCGCGCGGGCGAGCATCGTGACCGTGCGATCCACCTGTGGGCGGACCGGCTCCTGGGAGCTCAGGTCGAGCGCGATCCCCAGCCGCATTCAGCCGGCGCTCTCTGCTTGCTTGATGACGTCGTCGTAGGAGAAGTCGTTGAACGCCTTGAACATCGCGTCGGTGTAGATCTCCTTCGCCGGGAACTTCTTGATCAGTCCGGCCGAGGCCAGGAAGTCGAGCGAACGGGTGAACGCAGCCTCGTCGATCCGGCCCAGGGCCTTGTCGTCGAAGCCCTGTCCGTCCAGGCGGACCTCGAGAACCTTGATCCCGTCAGCCAGCGCCTTCTCCTCCGGGTCGGACCCGCGGGTCTCCGGGTGGAGCTTCCACAGGTCGCGGATCGCGGCCTCGGGGTTGGCCTTGGAGAAGACGAACGCCTTCGCCACCGCACGACCAAACCGTTCGAGGACGTCCTTCTTGGCCTCGAGGTTCTTCCGGGTCGTCGCGAAGCCGCCGCCCCACGCGTCCGCCGTCTCCTTGACCGGAAGCGGCGTCAGGGTGACGCCGGCGTTCTTGACGATCTGGTACTGGATGTCCCAGAGCGCCAGCGCATCGACCTGGCCGCTCTTGATGGCGTTGATCTGCTGGGCGCCGGCACCGATCGGCACCAGGCTGGCAGCGTTCTGGCTCATCCCGTTGAGCTCCATCGCGGTCCGGGCGAACGTTGCGCCGGAGCTCGCGACCGCGGAGACGCCGATCTTCTTGCCCTCCAGGTCGGCGATGCTCGTCACGTCCGAACCGTCCGGCACCTGCAGGCTGTAGATCCACTTCGCCCAGTAGGAGCTGAAGTAGGCCAGGTTCAGGTCCTTGTCGTGCCCGATGGCCACGGGCTCGACCGTCATGAGGCCGAGGTCGGCCCCGCCGCCGGCGACCTGCTGCGCTGCCTGGGTGGCCGACGGGAACAGGTTGGTCGTGACCTTCAGACCCTCCTCCTCGTAGAAGCCCTCGGCCTCAACGACGGCCATGACTGCGTAGCCGGCGTTCCAGCTCGGGGACGCCATCGCGAACGTCACCGGCGTCAGCCCGCCGGCCTTGGCCGAGTCGTCGGATCCGCTGTCGGAACCGCACGCACTCAGCGTTGCGGCCGCGCACAGGACGGCGACCGCACCACTCACGACCTTCACCGCTCGTCCGGTCTTCACGACGGAACCGTCCTCTTACTGGTTGGGGAGCGGGTAGGTGTCTTCGTTGAGCACCCGGCCCGGCGTCCGGGAGAAGTCCAGACGCGGCGGGCAGAAGATGTCGATCAGCTGGTTGGTCCCCGAGCCCACGGCCTCGCTGGTGTGGATCATGGGCGGAGGGATCACGGCCACCGAAGGACTGCCGCACCGAAGGTGCCGGTCCTCGCGCCACTCGCTGCGACGCTTGGACCACGGGGTCCGCAGGTGGTGGACGTACTCCCCCTCCACGGCGAGCGAGCACTGCTCGAAGTCGTCGTGGTCATGCGGCGAGAGGGTGTCAGGATCACGCGGACCGATCCTGGGCGCCAGGAAGTTGACCATGAAGGTGCTGCACCGCACGATCTGGCCCGGGCGGACGGCGTCCTGCGTCACCTTCAGGTCGGCCAGTCGGTAGGGCCGGATGCGATAACCCTCCGGCGGGTCCGGCCACGGCTCGAACGGCCTGACGTTCGGGTGCGGCTCTGCGTACGAATCCCGGTTGCGCGCCTTGTCCAGCAGGTCGGTGGACCGAGAGCTGAACAGCCGCACGACGGTGCAGTCGTCGACGCCGACGATCGCACTGCTGCCCGGTGGGACCATCACCACCGCCTTGCCCGAGACCGACGCGACTTCCCGCGACGCACGGACCTCGACGCTGGACTCCTCGTAGGGGAGGATCACGACGTACTCGTCCGGCTGATCACCCCGCTCCAGTACGTCGCCGGCGACCAGCGTCGTGTAAGCGAGCACGAAGTTGTGTCCGCGGAAGTACCACGTCGACGATCCGCCAGGGGTCGTCTCGTCGGGATCGCCCGTACCGAGGTCGGAGAACTCCACGTCGGGCGGGGTGGCCAGGGTGGTCATCGTCTGTCCTCATCAGTCGTAGAGGGTCTGCTTGTGCGGCAGACTCGCTGGTTGGTAGCCGTCCGGCAGGTGAGCACTTGTGTGTCCTGGACTTCGAGTCCTGACGAAAGACAGTGCCCTTGCTGGTTGGCCGGGAGAGTTGATCGCTTCTGGGATGTCGTTGCCCGCTGACGGTGTCGTTGTGAGCACTGCTTGATGAGGTCGCTGGTGGTTCTCCCGCTGGCTGCTGCTGGTGATCGTTTACTAGGTGGGGAGAGCTGTTGCGACTGTTCGTTGGAGATGACTCGGAGGTGATGGACGCCGTCGGTCGGCGGCCGGGCAAGGCCCGCCTGCCCGAGGGTGTGGCGGGGACGGCCCGGCTGCACGCGATGATCGCTGAGCAGGCCGGGGACGCCGCCGATGACGAGGTGGAGGTGCTGGTCGGGATCGAGACCGACCGAGGGCCGTGGGTGCTGGCGCTGGTCGCGGCCGGGTACACGGTGTTCGCGGTCAACCCGTCGCGGGCCGGGCAGCGGCTGCGGCACGCGTTGCGCGAGTACTTCCCCGCCGCCCTGACCGCGGTCGAGGCGTTGGAACTCCCGGCCACGGCGCCCGACCCGGCCTCGGCCGCCAAGCTGACCCTCAGCCAGATCAGCGCGACGCTCAAGCGCGCCCGCCGCCGTGGCGACCTGGCTGCCCGCGCCGGTGACATTCAGGCGGCGTTGCGTGCCGAGCACCTGGGCCAGCCCGCGATGGTCACCGCCGCCTACGCGGTGTCGGACCGGGCTCTGGTCGCGGTCCTGGCCCTGCTCGGTGAGCAGGTCACAACCTTGCAGGGGCAGGTGGAGGAGGGTTCTGGCGATGACCGCGACCGCTACGCCAGCGCCAAAACCCGCAAGAACTACGCCGGGACCAGTCCCATCACGCGAGCCTCGGGCAAGAAGAGGAGCGTCCTGGCCCGGTTCGTGCACAACGACCGGCTCATCGACGCCCTGATGACCCAGGCTTCGGTGGCGCAGCGCGTCTCGCCCGGCGCCCGCGCCTCCTACGACAAGCAACGCGCTCGTGGAGTCGGCTACAACACCGCGCTGCGCCAACTGGCCAACCGGCTCGTCGGCATCCTGCACGGCTGCCTGAAAACCGGCACGCTCTACGACGAAGCAACCGCTTGGTCGCATCACGTACAGAGTGCTACGGCTTGACATTCAAACTCCTGGGATGTCTTTCGGGTCAGCAGCAAGATGCCGGTTCAGTCGTCCAGACCGAGCAGGAAGGCCGGGTTGTCGCAGAAGATCTGCCGCAGCGACCTCTCGTCCAGGCCGAGGTCCAACAGCGCGGTCGCGACGCGGATGTAGGAGTCCACCGGCAGCGGCCGATCCTTCTGACCGAGGTCGGAGGCGATCACGGTGTGCTCCGGGCCGATCTTCTCGATCCAGTCCAGGAGGATCTTCGGGTCCCACTTCTTGGTCCCCTCGGGGTCGTAGAAGCCGGTCTCGTGCTCGACGAACGCTCCGTAGCCGACGAGCTCACGGCACTTCGCCTCGTCCGCACCGATGACGTAGTCGGGATGGTTGAGCAGCATCCGGGTGACACCCTTGTCCTTGGCCGCGGCGAACAGCTGGGTGATCGACTCGGTCTCCATGTGACCGCCGGTCACCATCGCGCCGCTCTCCTTCACCAGGTCGAGCACCTCGTGGACCTGAGGGATGAGCTCACCGTCCTCCTGGTGGATGTCGACCCGGGAGGACGGCACCTCGACGCTCGCCGTGGGGAAGCCGACGCCCTCCGGATGGCAGTCGATGTGCCGGCCGGCCGAGAACGTCGGAAACCACACGGCCCTGCCCCCCATGCGCAGTGACATGGCCACCGCGTGCGGGTTGATGCCGCCGACCATGCTGTTCAGGGTGATGCCGCCGAAGACCGGGGTGCTGATCTTCGCCAGCCGGTCGCCCATCGCGAGCAGGTCCATGACGGTGTTGTGGTGGTGGGACTTCACCAGCACGCCCCGCATGCCGAGCCGCTCGCCGTCCTTGCCGGCCTCGGCATGGTCGATGCGTCGAGGGAACGGGTTCGGGCCGGAATGGCAGTGCAGGTCAACGCAGCCGTTCAGCAGCTTGATGATGGCGGGTGTGTCAGTCATGAAGTCTCCGGGCGTCGGCGGTGTTCACATCGCTGTTCGCATCACAGACTGAGAGTTCGCTATCCGGCCTGTCAATAGGGGGCGTTTGGGAAACGCTTCCGCGAATCCCCAGGAAAACCTTGCAGCTAGACGCAGAGCACACTTACCCTCTGTCCGTACTGCGAACTACGCGCACTCTTTGTGGACAGTGAGGGCCGATGACGGAGCGCCAGGTCGACAAGCCGGTGACTGCTCGCGAGCAGGACATCCAGGCGGTGAGCCGGACCGCGCAGATCCTCGGATTGTTCAGTCCGGAGACTCCGGAGCTCTCCGTCGCGGAGGCCACCCGCCGACTCGGTCTGAACCGGACCACGGTGCACCGCTACTTCAGCTCGATGATCAGCTCCGGCCTGCTCGAGCGCGTGGAGGACTCCGCACTCGTCCGTCCCGGACGGTCGATCCTGCAGCTCGGCAGCTTCATGCTGGGACAGCAGCGCATCATGCAGAAGGCGCCGGCCTACATGCGCGAGCTCACGCTCGAGATAAAGATCAGCACCGTGCTGTCGCTGTGGGGCACCTCCGGCCCGGTGGTCTCGCTGGTGGAGGAGGCCGACCATCCCACCGTGGTGACGGTGCGCGTGGGCTCGCAGCTCGCCCTGGACTCCTCGCAGGCCAAGGTCTTCCTGGCCTTCCTCCCCGACCAGTTCCACGCCGACCGACTCACCGGCAGCCTCCCCGAGCCCCAGCGCACCGAGACTCGCCGTCGTATCGAGGCGATCCGACAGGCCGGCATGAGCAGTCACGTCAACCACCGCGGCATCTGCGTCGTCGCGGCGCCGGTGTTCGCGGCGACCGGGATCTGCGCCACGATCGCGGCCGTCGGCACCGAGCGGATGCTGCCGGAGGCGCTGGACTCCCGAGAGGCCACGGCGTTGAAGGCCGTCTGCAAGCGATTGACCAAGGAGATGGGCGGCACGTGGCCCGCGTCGACCGACTGATTGCTGCCAGCACGACAACCGAGGCGCGGGCAGCCTGCGCTCGAACCAGGTGAGGAATGACAGACATGCCGACCAGCACCGACACCGACTGCGTGATCCGCTTGGACTCGCTGTCCATGCTCTACCCGACGAAGTCCGGCGGGACCGTCCAGGCTCTCGACGACGTCTCCCTCAGCGTCCGAGCCGGTGAGTTCATCTCCATCGTCGGCCCCAGCGGCTGCGGCAAGAGCACGCTGCTGCGGATCATCATGGGCCTGTCCCGCCAGACCTCCGGACAGGTCACCTTCGGGCCGTCGGAGGACACCCACCGCAACCAGCTCGGGATGGTCTTCCAGCAGCCGCTGCTGCTGCCATGGCGCACAGTGCGGAAGAACCTGCTGACGTCGCCGGACCTTCACCACGCCCGGGACGCCGCGACCCACGCGAAGGCCGCCGAGCTGCTGGTGATGCTCGGCCTGGAGGAGTTCGGCGACCGGTACCCCAACGAGCTGTCCGGCGGGATGCAGCAGCGGGTCGGAATCGGCCGCGCCCTGATGCACGACCCGCGCATCCTGCTCATGGACGAGCCGTTCGGCGCCCTCGACGCGATGACCCGCGACCAGATGGGACTGGACCTGCTGAAGATCTGGGACCAGGACCGCAAGACCGTGCTGTTCGTGACGCACAGCATCCCCGAGGCGGTGCTCCTCGCCGACCGCGTCGTGGTCATGACACCGCGACCCGGCCGGTTGGCGGACGTCGTCGAGGTCGCGCTCCCTCGGCCGCGGCGGCTCGAGAACATCAACACGCCCGAGTTCGGCGAGATCGTCCTGAAGATCCGCAAGCTGCTCGACTCCGAGCACAGCGCCCACTAGGAGACCTGATGTCCACCAACACCAAGCGCCTTGCAGCCGACCGAGAGGCACTCGCCGTCCCGGGCGGCGAGACCGTGCCGGTGGAGGCGCCCACGGGCTCGGACACCCCGGTCCGACGCCGACGCCGCCGAGTACCGGAGATCACCTACAGCGTGCTGGTGTTCATCGGGCTGTTGGTGGTCTGGCAGGTCGTCGTGGAGATGTTCGACGTCTCCAACATCCTCGTCCCTGCGCCCACGGCCGTCGCCGCCTCCCTGGTCGACGGCTTCCAGGACGGCAGCCTGATGACCCACTCGATCGTCACCTTGAAGGAGATCCTGATCGGGTTCGGTATCGCGGTCGGCTCGGCACTGGTTTCCGCTGTGCTCATCACCCAGTTCCGGGCGGTGGAGCGCGTGCTCTTCCCGCTGCTCATCCTGACCCAGACCATCCCGAAGGTCGCCATGGCGCCTCTGCTGATCGTCTGGTTCGGCATCGGGATCAGCTCGAAGGTGCTGACCGTGGCCCTGATCGCGTTCTTCCCCCTCCTCATCAACGCCATCTTGGGATTCCGGTCCGCCGCCTACGAGCAGGTCGAGATGCTCCGGTCCTTCGGCGCGTCCCGCATGCAGGTCATGCGGCACCTGCAGATCCCGTCGGCTCTTCCGCACATCTTCGCGGGACTGGAGGTCGCCGTCATCCTGTCCGTGACCGGCGCCGTGGTCGCGGAGTTCGTGGGCAGCTCCGAAGGTCTGGGCTACCTGATCCAGGCGAGCAACTTCACCTTGGACGTGGCCAGGACCTTCGCGGTGATCGTCGTGCTGTCGGCCGTCGGCATCGCACTGCACGCGGTCGTCGTGCAGCTCGGCAAGTGGCTGGTCTTCTGGACCGCCACCCCCACCGACACCGCCAGCGAGGTCTGAGCCATGGCACGAGTGCGCGACGGGATCAACGGCGGCACGCTCGGGACCTGGATCAAGCTCTCCAGCCCCGAGAGTGTCGAGATCATGGCCCACGCGGGCTTCGACTTCGTGGTCATCGACCTCGAGCACACGACACTGGACCTGGGCGCCGCCTCGACCCACATCGCGATGGCCCGCGCCCTCGGGATGGACCCGCTCGTCAGGGTGCCTGACCACGGCCTCAGCGTGATCCAGCGGGTCCTGGACGCCGGCGCGGCCGGTGTGGTCGTGCCGCACGTCGACACGGTTCAGCAGGCCCGGGCGGTCGTGCGGGCCACCTGCTTCCCGCCGCGCGGCGACCGCGGGTCCGGCGGCACCAGCCGAGCGGGTCGCTGGGGGCTGCTGCCACGGGCGGACTACCTCGAGTACGGCAACGAGCAGGCCCTGTGCGTCGTCCAGCTCGAGAGCGAGGTGGCGATCAGGAACACGAGGGAGATCCTGGCCCTCGACGGCATCGGTGCCGCGCTCGTCGGGACGGCCGACCTCTCGATGTCGATGGGCGTCGCGGCGGGAAGCGACGAGGTGGACCGGCTCGCCACGTCCGCGCTGGCGGCTGCCGCCGCGGCAGGTGTTCCCATCGGCACCGCGTCCGCCACGAGTGACCAGGCCCGGGCCGCGCTGGCCCGGAGCTACGACTACGTGGTGGTCAGCAACGACACCTCGATCCTCGCCAGCGGAGGCCGGGCGATCGTGAACGCGCTGAAAGCGCCCGTCGCCGAGCGAGTCGCCCGGTGAGCGCGCCACGTGTCGCCATCGTGACGGGCTCGAGCTCCGGGATCGGAGAAGGGATCGCCCGCGCGCTCGCGGCCGACGGCTTCACCGTCGTGGTGAACTCGGCCACCTCGGTCGACGCCGGTGAGCGGCTCGCGGCCCAGCTCCCGGGGGCGAGCTACGTCCAGGCCGACATCGCCGATCCCTCCGACGCCGTGCGCCTGGTGGAGACGGCCGTGGAGCGGCACGGCCAGCTCGACCTGCTGGTGAACAACGCCGGGGTGTCGCGACCCGTCCCCCACGCCGACCTGGATGCGATCACCGCTGACGACTGGCACCGGATCCTCGGCGTCAACGTCGTCGGGACGTGGCAGGTCTCCGTCGCCGCTGTGAAGGTCATGGAGCCCGGCGGCCAGATCATCAACATCACCTCGGTGGGCGGCTCGCGCCCCCTCGGCAGCTCGATCCCCTACTCCGTCAGCAAGGCCGCGCTCGACCACCTGACGAGGCTGCTGGCCAAGGCCGTGGGTCCAGACGTCCGGGTGAACGCGATCGCCCCAGGGCCGCTCCAGACCCGACTGACCTCCGACAGCCTCGCCACGCGGGCGGCGCGCACCGGGGCAATGACACCGCTGGGCCGGCTCGGGCAACCATCCGACGTCGCAGCGATGGTCCTGGCGCTCATCAAGGCCCCCTTCGTCACCGGTGAGGTGATCCGCGTCGACGGCGGCATCAACCTCGTCACCCACATGGACGCGCCTCGCAACGACGACGCGTGATCCGTCCCGGCCCTTGGAGGTCAACCGGGGCGCTGCGCTGCGCCGATGGCACGCGCGACACCTTCAAGCCGGCCGGATCCTCGAAGCGCTCGGCGCAGCCTGGCGAGAGCAGGACCTGCTCGGACTTCGCGCCCTACTGACCGCGACGGATCACCGCGGCTCGCCATGTGTGGCAACTCGGCGTCAGAGTGCGCAGCCGTCGGGGCCGCAGGCGTCCACACCGCCGACCACGTCGAGCTGCGGGTGCGACTCGGCCAGGCCCGCTCGAGCACGTGGGTGAACACCTCGCTCGGCTGGGCGCCGGGGACGCCGTACTTGCGCGGTCACGCATGCGGACGCAGACGTACCGGGTGACCGCTCGGAAGGCCGCGTAGAGATCGGCGAAGGCGTCGCGGTCGCCGCGCTGCACGCGTTCCAGCAGCGCGAGGATGTGCGGAGCGACGTCGGGGGTGCCGACGGCGCGCAGCCGCGGCGTGGCGTCGGGCAGGCGTGCCGAGACCGTCGTGGAGCATCGCCGAGCGCGGTGCCAAGCTGCACACCATCATGAAGGCCGACCACCTCAGCGGGCCCTCTGGGGTCGCCGATCTCCCCGGCGGCTTCTGCTGTCGCCTTCAGCAGGCGGGCGGCCAGTTCCGTAAAAGCCAGCAGGTCCGGGCCAGGTGCCGGGCGGCTGCAGCCGTGCGACCGGCAGCGCGTCCAGCCCGGCCGCGGAGCGCCAAGTCAACTTGACACTTCCTCCCGTCGCCGGTCATCGCCGGCTGTGGCGGGGATGGCGTTGTCGATGAGGACGGCGGCGATGGCGGCGGCGGCGGGGAAGGCGTCGGCGTTGAGGACCCGGGTGCGCGCGGCGGCGCCGTCGATGAGCAGCGCGAGCTGCTCGCCGAGCTGTTCAGGGTCGGCGGCGCCGGCTTCGCGGGCGGTGTCGGCGAGCCGCGCGGCGACGGCTTTCTTGTAGTCGCGCGCGTACTGGGATGCGGGGTGCTGGGGGTCGTGGAGTTCGACGGCGGCGGCGATGTAGGGGCACAGGGGGGTGGTGGGAGGGATGTCGAAGGCGGCGAGGAGTCGTTCGCGGGGCGTGAGGTCGGTGCGGTCGAACACGCCGGACAGAACGGAGGGGTCGAACCGGCGCAGGTACTCGGCGACGAGTTCGTCCTTGCCGGTGAAGTGCTGGTAGGCCGTGCGCTTGGACACCTGGGCCGCCGCGCAAAGCTGGTCCATGCCGGTGCGGTTGATGCCCTGCTCACGGAACAGCTGCTGGGACGCGCTGAGGATGCGCTCGCGGGCGCCCCGGCCGCGGCGGCGGCCCTGGGGGCCCTTCTCCAACTCCGTCACGGGTCCATGGTACCCGAGCTGGATAACGATCGGTGTACATAGTTTGCGTCCCGGCCGCACCCCCCGTACCGTAAGCACACAGAACGGTGTACATAACGCCGTCATCCCAGGTGCGCACGGCACCACCGACCTAAAGGAGCAACATGGGAAAGCTTGACGGCAAGGTAGCGGTCATCACCGGCGGCACCACCGGCATGGCGCTGGCCGGCGCGAAGCTGTTCGTCGACGAGGGAGCGCACGTCTTCATCACCGGCCGCCGCCAGGACGCCCTGGACGAGGCCGTGAAGCAGATCGGCCGCAACGTCACCGGCGTCCAGGGCGACGCCGCCGACCTGGACGACCTGGACCGCCTGTACGACACCGTCAAGCGGGAGAAGGGCAGCCTCGACGTGCTGTGGGCCAGCGCAGGCGGGGGCGAGCCCGCCCCGCTCGGCGAGATCACCGAGGCCCAGTTCGACACCTGGTTCGGGCTCAATGCCCGCGGCACCCTGTTCACCGTCCAGAAGGCCCTCCCGCTCTTCAACGACGGCGGCTCCATCCTCATGACCGGTTCCAACGCCTCCCTCGGCGCCTTCCCCGGCTGGAGCGTCTACGCCGGCAGCAAGGCCGTCCAGCAGGCCTGGGCCCGCGTCTGGCTCAACGAGCTCAAGGACCGCCGCATCCGCGTCAACGTCCTGACCCCCGGCCAGGTCGCCACCGCCAAGCAGGAAGAACTCTTCGACGAGGCCACCAAGCGCCAGTTCGAGTCCCTCATCCCCCGCGGCCAGATGGGCCGCCCCGACGAGATCGCCACCGCCGCCCTCTTCCTCGCCTCCGACGACTCCAGCTACGTCAACGGCATGGAACTCGTCGCCGACGGCGGCACCACCGCCATCTGAACCGAACAACACAACCAGGGCAGGACATCTCATGAGCAACATCAGCATCATCGGCACCGGGAACATGGCCCGCACCATCGGCGCGCGGGCGGTAGCGGGCGGCAACACCGTCGAGGTCATGGGCCGCGATCAGTCCAAGGCCGCCGACCTGGCCAAGGCTCTCGGCGGCGGCGCCACGACGGGAGAATGGGGCACCGCCCCGGCCGGGGACATCGTCATCGTGGCCCTGTTGTACAACGGTGTCGTGCCGGTCGTCGCCCAGTACGGAGACGCTCTCGCGGGCAAGGTCATCGTCGACATCAGCAATCCCTTCAATTCCACGTTCGACGGGCTGGCCCACCGTGAGGAGACCTCGATCGCGCAGGAAGTCGCCAAGGCGGCCCCGGCCGGCGCCAGCGTGGTGAAGGCGTTCAACACCATCTTCCGTCATGTCCTGGAGAAGGGTCGGCCCGACGTCTTCATCGCCGGGGATGATGCGCAGGCCAAGGCGAGTGTGGAGGCGTTCATCGAGAGCCTCGGGCTGCGCCCGCTGGACGTCGGCGGCCTGAAAATGGCGCACTGGCTGGAAGGAGCCGGCGTGGTCACGGTGGGCCTCGCCAACCACGGGGTGGGGAACTTGGACTTCGCCCTCAGCATCACCGAACTTCCCGTCTGAGCAAAGTGTTGACGGATCACCGAAAGGACTCGCCGATGAAGCTTGGTTTCACACTTCCCACAGTCGGGTTACCAGCAGCGCCGCTGGCCTGAGCGGGTTCTGCCGCGGGATCGAGGACCTTGGCTACGACACGCTGTGGGTCGCAGCCGGTCGATGTGCATAGCATCTATCCGGGCAAAGGGCAGCCGTACCCGCCGCAGATGAAGCGTTACCTCGGTCAGCTCGTTCTGCAGATCGCGCTGGATCTGCCCGACGGCGGTGCTGAGGTTGATGAGCAGCGCGGTCGTCGCGCGTCGTTGGCCGCGAGGTCGTGAAAGTCGGACAGGGGGGCCGGACAGGACACGGAGGGCGACGCCGCGGGCCGGGCACCAGTCACGGACCGCGTGGATGTCGGCCAAGTCCCGCACAGCCGGAACGGCTCCGGCACTGCCAGGACATCGCCCGGGTGTGCGGCGGCGACCCGGGCGAACGCGGGCCGCTCCAAGGCGGGGATCTTGGAGGTGGTGGCCGGGTCCTCGAACAGCAGCACCCCCTCGGCGGGGACGGAATCCCTCTGCGACGCCCTCGGTCCGGATCACGAGGCCGGCCTCGGTGAGGATGTGCCGTTGCCGCAGCAGCGACTGGGTCGCGGTGGACACGCGCGAGTAAACCATCCGCACCGAAGGCTCCTCGGGGAAGGGGGACGCACGTTCGTCCGTGCCGACAACGCCCTGCTCTCGCTCCGCTGATCCACCCGACCCGCCCGCCACCGCCGCGCTGATCCAGGCCATCCGGGACTCCGCCCGGTAAGCGGTCAGTCTGACGAGTTCGCGGTTCCTGCAGCGCGGCGCGTCCACCCTGCGGAGGCGGTCACAGGCCGGTCGGGATGGTTCCGGCGCACGCGCGGGTCGTGGTACTGCGTGGACAGGACGATGTGGGTGTCCATCTGGCCGTGCTTGCCGATCTGCTCCAGCACGCCTTCGAGATGCGCCAGTGACGAGGCCCTGACCTTGAGCATTGAGCAGTGCTGCCCGCTCAGCTTGTCGACCTCGACCACCTCCGGGTAGTCCTCGGCGGCCGAGCTCTTCAGCAGGCAGGAGCTCGGAGCGCAGCGCAGCTCGATGTACGCCTGGATGGGGAACCCGGCCGCAACAGGGTCGATTTGCGCCTGATAGCCGACGATCACGCCGCGTCGTTCCAGACGACGGATCCGGTCGGCGACGGCCGGCGCGGACAGATGCACCCGCCGGGCCAGTTCGTTGTAGGACAGCCGGGCGTCGGCCTGCAACTCGTCGAGGAGCTTCCAGTCGAGGTCATCCAGGTCATTTGCCGATCGAAAGGAATTCACGCCGTTCACTTTACAATCGCGTCCAACGATCGCCCAGGCACGCCTCGACGGCCATGTCCTGTCGGCTCCTGGCTGCCTAGTGTGAATCCCGTGATCAGGAATCAGAGCGGAGGTGGCGGCGTCGACGCGCTGCCGGCCCGGGCTTGGCGGGACTTGGCGCGGCGGGTCACCGGCGTCGTGCTGATCGACGGTTCCGCCGGCTACGACGCGGCGTTCAGACCGGCCGGGCAGCGCTTCGGCGAGGTTCGCCCGCGGGCGGTGGTACGTTGCCGGGCTGCCTCCGACGTCGTGGCCGCGCTCGATTTCGCCAAGCACAACGGCCTGCCGGTGGCGGTACGCAGCGGCGGACACGATTTCGCCGGGCGCTCCACCACCACCGGACTGCTCATTGACCTCGGTGAGCTCACCGGAGTCTCCCTGAAAGACGGGTATGCGCACATCGGCGCAGGTACGCGACTCGCCGACGTGTACTGGCGCCTCGACCGGCACGCCCGTACCCTGGCCGCCGGGAGCGGCCCTTCCGTCGGCATCGCCGGGCTGACTCTCGGCGGCGGTCTCGGCTTCCTCGGTCGTATCTGGGGGCTGACCTGTGACCGGCTCGTCGGCGCGCGTGTCGTACGTGCGGACGGCAGCCTCGCCCACTGTGACGAGCGTGAGCAGGCCGACCTGTTCTGGGCCCTCAGAGGCGGTGGTGCGGCGGGGGTCGGCGTCGTCACGGAGCTGTCGTTCGCGCCGGTCCCGTCCCCGCGGTGCACCGCCGTGGAGCTCCGGTGGGACTACCGGCACGCCGCCCAGGTCATGGACGCCTGGCAGAAGTGGAGCCCGGACGCACCCGACGAACTCGCCGTGAGCTTGCTGCTCACCGTCCCGGCCGAGCCGCACGGCCAGGCGCGGGTGAGCCTGTTCGGAGCGGCCGCCGGGCTGTCGCCCGCGCACACCGACGACCTGCTTGACGATCTCATCGCCAGGGCCGGGGCCCGCCCGCAGAGCCGGTGGCGCCGGCAGACGTCGTGGACGGACACGCAAGCCACGCTCGCCGCGCGCGTGCCCGGCGGCGATGGCGGGCACCTGTTCAGCAGGTCCGGCTTCTTCCAGCAGGACATACCGCCCGGCCCGCTCGACGTCCTGGTCGATCAGCTGGTGGCCGACCGGCGGGCTGGCGAGTCCCGCGAACTCGACCTCACGCCGTGGGGTGGCGCCTACAACCGCGTCCCGTCGCACGCCACAGCGTTCCCGCATCGGAGCGAGCGCTTTCTGCTCAAACACACCGCCATGCTGCGACCGACACTGCCCGGCACCGTCCTGCCGGAAAGTGAATGGCTGCGGCGCTCCTGGCAGACAGTCCAGTCCTGGTCCAGCGGTGGCGTATACCCCAACTTCCCCGATCCCGCCCTCACCGATCCCGCACGCTCCTACTGGGGCGGCAACCTCCCCAGGCTGGAGCGGGTGAAAGCGACCCACGACCCCCACGGCATCCTGCCCGGCCTACGTCTTCGAGAGGATTCACCATGATCGACCAGCCCATCCACCCCGACGCCTCGCCGATCGGCGACGCCCCCAAGCCCCCGATCGCTGACCGGGCCGCGTTCCAGGCCGAGCTGGACCGGCTTCGTATCCGGGAGAAGGCCCACACCCGCGAGGGTGACGCGATCGCCGCCGCCCGGCGCCGCCTGCCGATGGTCGCGGTCGATCCACAGACGCCGCTGACCGGACCGAAGGGGCCGGTGCCGTTGATCGACCTGTTCGACGGCCGGTCCCAGCTGATCGCCTATTTCCACATGTGGCACCCCGGCCGGCCCGCCGCCCAGCAGTGCGAGGGCTGCACCTTCAACACCTCCCACGTCAACGAGCTGGCCTACCTGCACTCGCGCGACGTGAGCTACGCGGTCCTGTCCGAGGGCTCGTACGAGGAGAGCTCGCGGTATCGCGACTTCATGGGCTACACCGTTCCCTGGTACTCGGTACCGCAGGACTCCGTGGACCGGCTGATCGCAGGCCGGTACTTCGGCATCCTGGCGTGCTACCTGCGCGACGGTGAGCAGGTGTATGAGACCTACTGGACCTCCGGCCGCGGCAACGAGGCGATGGCACCCTCGTACGGGCTGCTGGACCGGACCGTCTACGGCCGCCAGGAGGACTGGGAGGACTCGCCGGAGGGCTGGCCGCAGCGCTGGGGCTCCAAAGGCGGCCAGTTCCGGTCGGCCGACGGCCGTCCGATGGCCCAGCAGCCGCGCCTGCAGGCAGGGCGCGACGACGACCTCGGCCCGCTGTCGGACGGACGGACAAGGTGCACCTGCCCGCTGCACAACTGACCGCGGCACAACGAGGGCTAGCGGGCAGACGGCAAGGAGCGCGTCATGTCCCTGCTCCATGCGGTGGGGATATCGGTCGGCTGCGTCCTGGCCCTCCCGCCGAGCAGAGACCGGCCACCACATCCAGGGCTTCGTGATCATGTCCATCCTGCTGGTGCTGACGGCATACGACGGCGCCTCTGTCGCCGGCGGCCGGGCGGCGGGCGGGGGCGGGGCGCCGCTCGGACAAAAAAAGCGAACAGTGCGAGCGCGTGCTGCCGTCGGGAAGCCGGAGCAGGCGGGGGGATGTCACGGCGCGACAGCCGACCCGTCCGCTCTCCCGCCGCTGGCCGGCTACGCCTGACCGTCCGCCACGACCTCGTAGTGCAGGGTGTACGTCTGGCGTTCCACCAGATATCTGCCGTCGACCGTCTTGCGGTGGGCGTCCATCCCGGTCCGGTACAGGTAGTCGACGTAGCCGTCGGCATCGCCGGCCCTGGTCCGGCCCCGCCACGTTCGCGCAATCATCCGAACTGAACCCTTCCGACGTGGCCGGGGCCTGATAGGCCGGCCCCGGCCACTTCGCGAAGCGGTTACACCAGCCGGGTGACCTTGCCGGTGTCGAGCGAGTAATACCCGCCCACGATCTTGAGATTCCGGTCGGCGATGCGCGGGGCGAGCAGCTTGTCGGCCTTGAGTTCGGCCACGACATTGGTGGTGTTGATCCGGATCATCCTGTCCACGTCCCCGCGGGCTTGCTCATAGGCCGGTCGCAGGTCGGTGACGATGCGGTGCAGGTGGCCGGGAAGCTTCGTGCCCTCCTTGAGGGCGTGGGCGGCGGCGGTGACCGCGCCGCAGCGCTGGTGGCCGAGCACCATGATCAGGGGTGTGTCCAGTTCGGCGGGGCCGTACTCGATGGCGCCGGCGATGAGGGGGTCGATGGTCTGGGCGGCGCTGCGTACGGTGAGGATGTCGCCGATCCCCATGTCGAAGACGATCTCCGGGGGGACGCGGGAGTCGATGCAGGAGACGACCACCGCGTACGGTTCCTGTTTCTGGGCGACCTCCGCGCGCCGGCCGAGGTCCTGGTGGGGGTGGGTGGAGGCGTCGGCGGCCCAGCGCCGGTTGCCCTCGCGCAGCTTCGCCCACGCCTCGTCCGGGGTGGCGGGCCGGCGCGCGGAGGGTCGTGCGAGGCTCTGTGCCGCCCCGCCGTCTAACAGGACCTGTCCGGCGACCAGTCCAGCGGCGAGCAGTACTGTACGACGGCCAATGATCTTCTTAGGCATGGGATCCAGTATGCGGTACACAGAGTACGCCTTGATCGCCGGGTCGCCTCACGGACCCGCGTCACCCTGTTTCCGCGCGGAAAGAGCCGGTAAAGCGTTGGATGACACCACCCTCCCGGCAAAGGCCCTCCGCCCCCGAACGTGTCCCTAGGCGCAGCGCTTGCCAAAGGGGAGACGTTCGTCGGCGAGACCGGTCTCGCCGACCCTGCTCATGGCCTGCGCAAGCCTGCCCGGCGTAAAACCGGCATCATCTCAGGACGGGCCGTCACCAAGGTCCGTGGCCGCCCAACCGGTCGGCCACCGCCATGAATCGTTCCTGACCGCTTGGAGCCGGATGGTTCGTTGTGGATTCGTGCGGGCAACGGACGGGAATCTCCCGGCGGATCGGTGCACACACACAAGTGGCCCCGGGAAGACGCATAGATGAGGCGGAAGGACATCATGGCAACCGACTACGACAGCCCCCGCAAGACCGACGACGACCCGGCAGAGGAGAGTCTGCAGGAACTCCAGACCCGCCGCGCCGACGGCTCGTCCGGCAGCCTCGACGTCGACGAGACCGACCTGGCCGAATCGATCGAACTGCCGGGCGCCGATCTGTCGAACGAAGAGCTGTCCGTACGGGTGATCCCGCCCCAGGCGGACGAGTTCACCTGCTCGCGCTGCTTCCTGGTGCACCACCGCAGCCAGCGCGCCGCTGGCCGAGACGATCAGCAGATCTGCCTGGAGTGCGCCGCCTGAGCACGGCGACGATCAAGGCCACCAAGCACGATCGCTGATGTCTGAGCGCGACAACGTTGGCGAGCCTGGTAGCCAATCAGGCCGTCCTCCTGGCCATGCCGCCGGAGCAGGCGCCTGTTCATGGGGTGTCGGCCGAGCCATCACCGCCAGGCGCATCCTCGACGGCGGCCATCGCTCGTCCTTCAAGATTCAGTAGATGCGGGTCCGAGCCGGGCCAGGTGAGCGCGGATGGTCTCGACGTCCACGCCCCCTTCGTCGCCTTGGTCGGTGCCGAGGTCGCTCAGGATGGTCAGCGTCCGGGTCCAGTGGTGGCGGGCCTGTTCGTACTGGCCGAGTGCGGCGTGGGCGTGCGCGAGGCCGTCGTGGGCGCGGGCCTCGTCGCCCGGTTGATCGAGGTCCGAGGCGAGCTGCCGGGCCTGGTCGTGGCTGTCGAGCGCCTGGTCGTCCTGCCCGCAGGCGTGCTGCAGCCGGCCCATGCCGTGCACGGCCTCGAACTGCCAGTTGCGGTTGCCGATCTCGCGGGCGAGGTCCAGTGCCTGCTGGTAGCAGTCGCGGGCCTGCTGGTGACGCTTCTGCATGCGGTGCAGATCGCCGAGCGCGGTGACGCTGTCGAGCTCGCCGAGCCGATGCTGCGTGGCGCGCGCCAGGTCCAGGGCCCGCGTGAAGTGCTCGGTGGCGGGCACGTGCTCGCCCCGGCCGAGGTGGATGTGCCCGAGCCCGAGCAGGGCGCGCATCTCACCGGTACGGTGGCCGATCGTCCTGGCGATGTCGAGCGCCCGCACCAGGTTGTCGCCGGCCGGCTCGGGCCGTCCCGTCATCCGGTGGATGTGGCCCAAGCCGATCAACGCGTCCAGCTCGCCGGTCCGCTGCCCGATCTGCTGGGCGAGGTCCCGCGCCTGCGTGAAGTCCTCGGCCGACTGCTTGTACTGCCCGTGGATCGCGCGGAGCAGGCCCAGGGTGTTCAGGGCGCGCAACTGGCCGGAGCGGTTGCCGATGGCGCGGCCGATGTCGAGGGCACGCGAGGTGTCCTCCATGGTGATGGTGTACCGGCTCTGCTTGTAGCGGATCTCGCCCAGCCCGAGCAGCGCCTCCATCTCGCTCGTACGGTCGTCGGCGGCGCGGGCGGCGGCCAGCGCCCGCGCGTGCAGCGTCTCGGCCTCGGCGTAGCGGCCACGGGTGCGCAGGCACCGGTGCAGGGTGACCGACAGGTGCTGGAGGTGCTCGGGGAAGCCCTGCTCGGCGGCGTGCTGGGCCAGGGAGAGCAGGTTGACCAGCTCCGCGTCCAGCCAGGCGGTGGCCTGCGCCGCATCGGCCATGGACACGGTGCCCGAGGGCGGGAGCGGGCGCGTGTCGGCCTCGTAGGGGTAGAGGCGGTCCATCGCCGCCGACGCGCCCTGGGCGTAGTGGTCCAGCAGCCGGTTCAGCGCGGCGCGCCGATCGGCCTCCGGCTCCTCCTGCGCGGCCACCTCGGCGGCGTGCGTGCGGATCAGGTCGTGGAAGCGGTAGCGGCCGGGCACCGGCTCCTGCATGACATGCATCTCCAGCAGCCGATCCAGCAGCGCGGAGGCGTCCTCGACGTTGGTGGCCAATAGCGCGGCGGCCGCATCGGGCGGGATGTCCACCCCGGCGTGCAGCCCCAGCAGCCGGTACGCGCGTCGCTCGGCGGCGGTGAGCTCCCGGTAGGACAGGTCGAGCGCGGCGACGACGCTGCGCTGCCCGGCCCGCAACTCGCTCAGCCGGCGCTCGTGCTCCTCCAGGCGTCCCAGCAGGTGTGCCACGGTCCAGGTCGGATGCGCCTTCAGCCGGGCCGCGGCCAGCCGGATCGCCAGCGGCAGCAGCCCGCACCGATGCACCACCTCGGCCAGCGCCTCGCGGGGGGCGTCCGCGACCCGCTCCGGCCCCGCGGTGCCCGCGAACAGCGCGATCGCGTCCTCGGCAGGCAGCACGTCCACCGACACCGTACGCGCGTCATTCAGCTCGACCAGCCGCCGCCGGCTCGTCACCAGCACCAGGCAGCCTCCCGCGCCCGGCAGCAGCGGCCGCACCTGGGCCTCGTCGGCGGCGTTGTCCAGCAGGATCAGCATCTTCCGGCCGGCCAGCACGCTCCGGTAGAGCGCGGCCCGGTCGTCGACGTGCTGGGGGATCGACTCTCCGGCGACGCCCAGCACGTCCAGCACCCGGGCCAGGGTGTCGGCCGGGTCGGCCGGGGCCATGCCCTGGGTGTAACCGTGCAGGTCGACGAACAGGTTGCCGTCCGGGAAGCGGGCGGCCAGCCGGTGCGCGGCGTGCACGGCCAGCGCGGTCTTGCCGACCCCCGCCATGCCGTCGATGGCGGTGATCACCACCGTGGACGCGCCGCCGGCCTCGTCCAGCAGGGCCAGCTCCCGCGCCCGGCCGACGAACTCCACATCGGCGGGCAGCTGCCGCGGCGTCGGACGCAGCAGGGGCGGGGGCTGTTCGGCTCCGCCCGCGGCGCGCTTCAGCAGCCACAGCTCCTCGGCCCCCAGGCCCAGAGCCTCGGCCAGCAGCCGTACCGACGCGTGGCGCGGCCGGCGCAACTCACCCGTCTCCAACCGGCGGACGGTGCGGACGTTGACACCCGCCCGCTCCGCCAGCTGCTCCTGGGTCAGCAGGGCGCGATCGCGCCAGGTGCGCAACAACGTGCCCAGGTCCGGCTCCTCCTCCGGAGGGCTCGCATGAGGTCGGTCACTCGCTCCTGACAGCATGACGACATCTCCCGCGCGCACCGGTCTGGATCAGGGCCAGACTACGGTAAACGCGGCGAGTCAGGGCGCGGTTTACTGGCCCGCCACCCGCGCCGATCCCCGCGGCCGGGCGCACCCGGCGTCACTTGCCGGACCGGCTGTTCGAGCGGGACGGCCGTACGCTCTCCGACCTGGAGTCGGGCGTGGAGACGACCCGGTTCGGGGTCATGAAGCACCTGCGGCTGCTGGAGGAGTCCGGCCTCGTCGTCACCCGCAAGCCGGGACGGGAGAAGCTGCACTTCCTGAGCCCGGTGCCGATCCAGCTGATCCACAACCGGTGGATCGACAAGTACGCCGAGCGCCGCGCGTCAGCGCCCGCCGAGCTCAAGGCCACGCTGGAGGACCCTGTCATGACCGAAACCGCCCCGGCCACGCAGACCGTTCAGGTCAACCGGGGCCGCGCCGAGTACGAAGGCGCACGTCTCGAACGGGAAGATCGACTCGCACCGCGAGTACTTCGACCAGCTGGAGCTGTACAGCCAGCTCGGCTTCGGCCTGGTGGAGCTCGACCGGATCCCGGCCCCCTGATCCGGCCCAGTGATCCGGCCCAGTGATCCGGCCCAGTGATCCGGCCCAGTGATCCGGCCCGTGGCGTCAGAGGAGCGGCAGGCGACCGGCGTCGCGCCACGCCTCGTACTCGGCGCGGCTGTCCGGGCTGAGCGGGTAGTAGTCGGACAGCCGGGCCCCTTGTTCGAGCCGCATCCGGCTGAACTCCTCCCAGTTCTCGTGGTCCTCGGCCGACTGCACGAGCTCGAGCGCCTTGCCCGAGGGCACGATCACCGCGCCGTCGTCGTCGGCGACCACGACGTCGCCGGGCAGGCAGAGCACGCCACCGGCGGCGACCGGGACGTCGTACGCCCAGGGGAACAGGTCGGTCTGGGAGGCGTAGTGCGGCGTCGTGCCGGTGCACCAGATCGGCACCCCGAGCTCGCGCACGCGCCCGGAGTCGCGGATGCGCCCGTCGACGACGATCCCGGCGCCGCCGCGACGCTTGAAGTAGCGGACGAGCATGTCGCCGAAGCAGCCGGTGAACGTGCTGCCGTAGGCCTGGACGACGAGCACGTCGCCCTCCTGCACGGTCTCGAGGACGGCCCACAGGGCGGTGTCGCGCTCGACGTACTCCTGGCCCAGGCCGCTCGCGACATCCTCGCGCTGCGGCATGAACTGCAGCGTCAGGGCGGAGCCGACGACGCTCCTGCCGCGTTCGAGCGGGGCGGGACCCTGGACGGCGGTGCGGGTGATGCCCATGCCGTTGAGCTTGGCGCAGGCCGTGGCGGCGCTGACCGCCTTCATGCGGCGCAGGATGTCGGGGTCGGCCCGGTCGAAGGGCTCACCGCGGACAGGCAGGGGCCAGACGGCCGACGGCGACTCGGGGGCGGTGTTCATGCGTGGTTCTCCTGAGCGGTGCGGACGAAGTCCTGGTGGGAGGCGCGGTGGACGCGCCGGGTGATCTCGAGGTCGAGGGCGATCCGCGTGCGCGCGGGCAGCAGCACCTCGATCCGCGAGGCGCCGACGGCGACGCGGTGGCGCGTGGCCGGGGCGGGCGGGATGTCGTATCGGCGGTCGTCGCCGGGGTAGCCGGGCTCGGCGGTGTCGTGGCCGGCGCTGACGATCTCGTCCTCGCCGAAGGCGCCGGCCTGGACGACGGCGAGCTGGTCGTCGTCGCCGAGGTTGACGAGGTCGAGCGCGACGCGGCGTTCCTCGACCGCCCTGACCAGGGCCGCGACTCCGGGCGGCAGGCCGGGGCGGCCGCGCGCCCCGTCGCCGACCAGGACGCGGGCGAGCGCGAGGCCGCCGTAGTAGACGGCCGGTGGCGCGCCGGTCACGAGCTGGCTCAGCACCTCCGTCACGACGGGGTTGAGCCGCTGCCAGAAGTGGATGTCGCCGTCCGCCGGTTCGCCGGGGGCCTGCGCGATCAGCGCCATCCGCCGCAGGACCTGGGCGAGGGCCAGCTCCAATGCGCGTTCCGGGTAGTCCGGGTTGCGTCCGGCGAGGTAGCCGATCCAGGGCGCCTCGTGGCCCTGCTCCTCCTTGTCGTGGAACCAGCGCACCGCCTCCCAGTCGGAGTCGGAGGCGGCCCGCAGCCGTTCGATGCGCGGGTCGTGGGCGATGTCGCCGCGCGCCCACGCGAGCCAGAGCACGGGCGCGAGCGGCACCGGGTGCCGGTCGAACCAGCCCCGGGGGCCGTGCCGGTAGGGCACGAGCAGCTCGCGGGTGCTCTCGCCGGCGCCGAGCCGCTCGGCCCAGCCGGGGCCGAGGCTGCCGCGGGTGGCGATGCGGTCGGCGACCTCGCCCTGCGCCATCACGGCGTCGAGGGTGCCGCCGACGAGGTCGAGCCGGTCGAGCGTGCCGGTGAGCACCACGGTGTTGAGCGCGGCGACCGTGGCGGCGGGCGCGATCGAGTGCAGGCCGTGCGGCCAGGTCCAGCCGTAGTGGCCGCCGTACCAGGCGCCGCCGTGCAGCTCGCCGACGGTGCCGCCGGGGCCGACGTTGTCGGGCAGCACGCCGCCGTTCGCGGCCGCGCGCTCGCGCCAGGCGTCCACGTACTCGAGCACCCACGCTTCGAGGCGCGGGTCGTGGTCGTAGAGCCAGGCGTTGACCGCGAGGGTGGTCGCGGCGAGGTTGACGGCGGTGTCGCCGCGCCCCATCCGCTCCTGCATCGCCTGCCCCATGGCGCGGGCCGCGGCCGGGTCGCGCAGGTCCTCCCAGTCGCGGACGCCGGGGACGTCGAGCAGCGGCAGGCCGTAGATCTCCATGCCGGGCTGGTCGGCGCGGTACTCCTCCCAGTCCTCGCCGACGCCCCAGCGCGGGCCGCCGGAGCCGGTGTGCGGGGCGACGATCGTACGGGTGAGCGGGTCGTAGTTGCCGGCGCCGGGCAGGTAGAGCTGGGCGAAGCGGCTCGCCCGCGCCCGGAAGGCGGCGTCGGCGGGGTCCGCGGCGCAGATCGACAGGAAGAACGGCAGCGACTCGCCCTGGTGGAACCAGTCGTAGCCGAGCTCGTACTCCTCCCGGACGAAGCCGAACTCGGTGAGCTGCCGGGTCACGCCCTCCCAGTGGTGCTTGGCCGCCTCCAGCAGGTCGCCGGACCCGCCGAGGCGGTACAGCACGGGCCAGTTGAAGAACGGCTCGTAGAAGTCGTCGACGCCGTCGCGGCCGTACATCCGGCCCCGGTAGCGCAGGCGGCCGTCGGGCTCGCAGAAGCGCCGCTCGAACTCGCGCCAGGCGCGGTCGAGGCGGGCGAGCAGCTCGCGCTCCAGGACCGCCCAGCGGGGCAGCTCGCGCAGGGGCACGGTGGCGGAAATCCTGATCATCCCTTGACCGCTCCCGAGGTGAGGCCGCCGATGATGCGCTTTTGCAGCAGCACGTAGAACACGAGCGCGGGCGCGACCGCGAGCAGCATGTTCGAGTAGACGATGGTGAAGTCGGTCGAGTACTTGCTGACCGCCGCGAACACCCCGGTGGTCACCGTGTAGACGCCGGATCCGGGTCCCAGGATGATCCGCGGGTTCACGAAGTCGGACCAGACGCTCACGGAGTTGAGCACGACGGCGGTCGCGACGGCCGGGCGCATCAGCGGGAAGATGATGCGCCAGAACGTGCCCATCCGGCTCGCGCCGTCGATCCGGGCCGCCTTGTCCAGCTCGCGCGGGATGCTCTGCACGAACGCGGTGAACAGGAACACCGTCGTGGGGATCGTCAGCGCCGTCTGGAACAGGACGAGCCCGGGCACGGTGCCCATGAGGCCGATGGTCCGCAGCACGTAGATCACCGGGATGACGATCGCCTGGCTCGGGATGAACAGGCCCATCAGCAGCACGAGCAGCACCAGGCGGTGGCCGCGCCGGGTCCCGCGGGCGATCGCGTACGCGGCCGGCCCGGTGACCAGGATGGACAGCACGTTGACGGCCGCGACGAGGAGCGCGGTCGTGCCGTACGCGCCGAGCACGTTGAAGTCGGCGGAGGTCGCGGCCCGCACGATGTTGTCGAGCGTGAACCCGTCTGCGGGCACGCCGAACGGCGAGCCGACGATGTCGTCCTGGCTCTTGAACGCGTTGGTCGCGAGCAGGTAGAGCGGGGCGGCCATCACGGCGGCGAGCACGACGAGCACGACGCCGCGGAGCAGGCGGGCGGTCATGCGGCGACCGCCTGCTCGCCGCGCCGGCGGAGCTGGGTGACGACGACCGTCATCGCGATGATCGCGATCATCAGCACGACCGACTGGGCCGCGCCGTAGCCGAGCTGCGAGCGGCTGAAGGAGGTCGTGAGGATGGTGAACACCGACGTCTGGGTGGCCCCGGCGGGCCCGCCGGCGGTGAGCGCGAGGACGAGCTCGTAGACCCGGAGCAGCCCGATCGCCGCGAGCACGACGTTGAGCGTGACGGTCGGCGCGAGCACGGGGAGCTTGACCCGCCAGAACGTCTGCCAGGGGCCGGCCCCGTCGATGACCGCCGCCTCCAGGAGTGAGGCGTCGATGGTCTGCAGGCCGGCGAGGTAGAGCACGACGTTGACCCCGAAACTGGCCCAGATGATCACCACGACGGTGGTGGCGGTGGCCCACACGGGGTCGGCCAGGAAGGGCAGCCGCTCGACGCCGAAGCCGGTCAGCAGCGCGTTGACCGCGCCGTTGCTGCCGAGGATCGACGCCCAGAGGAAGCCGAGGATGACCGGCCCGATCACGTACGGCGAGAAGACCAGCACGCGCATGACCGTGGTGACGCGGTTGCTGCGGTTGAGGAGCACGGCGATGCCCAGGCCCAGCGCGTTGCAGGCGATCGTGCCCACGACGGCGATCACCGCGGTGAAGCCGGCGGCCCGCAGCACCTCGGGGTCCTGCACGAGCCGCTCGTAGTTGCGGGTGCCGACCCACGACGGCGGGATCGTGAAGCCGTCCCAGTTCGTGAGGCTGAGGTAGACCGCGATCGCGATCGGGACGAGCACGAACAGCGTGACCAGCGCGAGCGCCGGCGCGATCATGACGGTGTCGGTGAGCAGGTCGAGGCGGGCGCCCCGGACGCGGCGGGTGGCCGGCGCCGCCCCGGCGGCACCGGCCCGAGTGTTGCTAGCCGGCATTCAGATCCCACCACGAGTCCAGCGCGGCCGCCGCCTTTGCCGGTGCGGTGCCGACGTAGAGAGCCTGGACCTGCTTGTTGAGCTCGTCGCCGAACCCGCCGGGGATCGTGGGGCCGGAGGTGCCGAGCACCAGTCGGGGCGCGGCGTCGTGGATCGCCGCGACCTGCTGGTTGAGCGGGCTGCCCTTGTACGGGTGCTCCTGGCGGAAGTTGCCCTCCGAGGCGAGCGACGCGGTGACCGCCGTCTTGTCGCTGACCAGGTACTTGACCAGGCTCAGCGCGAGATCCTTGTGCTTCGAGGCCTGCAGGATCGAGTACGGCTGCGCGGGCCCGCCGAGCTGCCCGGCCGGCCGGCCGTCGAGCGACGGCGCCGCGAAGACGCCCACGTCGAACGAGGGGGCGGCCTCGTCGATGGAGGGCACGATCCAGTTGCCGATCACGTACGTGGCGGCCTTGCCGGAGGTGAACCCGTCGATCGAGTCCTGGTACTTCAGGCCCAGCGCGTCCCGGTCCACCAGCCCGTCGGCGATCCAGCCGGCGTAGGCGTCGAGGTAGTTCTTGTACGGGCTCGCCGCGAAGGTGGCCGTGCCGGCGTTGCGCTGGGCGTAGAAGTCGCCGGACCCGAGGAGCTGCGGGTTGGCCAGCATGGCGAACTGCGCTCCGGTGACCCACTCCCCCGCCGTCTGCAGCGGGAGGTAGCCGGCCTTCTTGAGCGCCTTCAGGTCCTGGGTGAACTCCTCCAGGCTGGCCGGCGGCCCGTCGATGCCGGCGTCGGCGAAGGCCTTCTTGTTGTAGAAGACGAGCGACTGGATCTGCGCGCCGGTGGCGACCTGCCAGATCTTGCCGCCGACCTTGTTCTCCTGGACGAGCGGGGTGTCGAGCACCCAGTCCTCCTCCGGGAAGGCGAGCAGCTGCGGCGCCACCACCGGGTCGAGGTTGCTGGCGACGATGTCGGGCACGTCGCCCGAGGCGAGCTCCTGCTGGAGGGTCGCCTGGACGTCCTCCGCGCTCGGCACCTCGATGGTGACCTTCACCCCCTTGTTCTGGGCGACCCAGGGTTGGACGAGGTTCTCGTAGTACTGCTTGGTCAGGACCGGGGTGATGTTGGCGAGGATGCGGAGCTCGCCTCCGCCCTCCTCGGCGCCACTGCTCGCGCATCCGGTCAGGAGTCCGGCCGCCATCGCCGAGCCGAGCAGGATCGCGACGCCGCGCATGCTGTATCGCATGATTTTCCCTTGCTAAGACAATCGCCTATCGATAGGCGATTGGCACAGTAGACCGTGGTCCATCTGACTGGCAAGCCTAGGACGACGACCGGTCGGTCCCGAGGTCGCCCGACGCGTGCGCCGCGAAGGCCGCTGCGGCCACCTCCGGATCGCCGCTCACCACGGCGTCGATGAGGTCGGCGTGCCAGCGGACGACCTGGGCCCGGTCACCGAGGTAGGAGGGGTCGCCGATCGCGCGCTGGCTGATGAGCATGGGTTCGAGCGTGTCCCAGAGCCGGGCGAGCACGGAGACGCCGGTGGAGGCGATCACGCTGCGGTGGAACTCGACGTCGAGCTTGCGGAAGGCCGCCCAGTCCCCCGAGGCGACGACCTTCTCCATGCGCGCGACGATCGCGCGCAGCCGGGCGAGGTCGGTGGCGGTCGCGGCCGTGACGGCGAGGCGGGCACCCGCCGCCTCGATCGAGGCGCGCATCTGCCGCGCGATCGCGAACTCCTCGGCCGAGATCTCGGTCACGTAGCTGCCGTGGCGGGGCACCGAGACGACGAGCCCCGCGTGCACCAGCCGCTTGACCGCTTCGCGGACGGGCGCCTGGCTGATGCTGAGTTGCCGGGCGATCTCGGACTCCACGACGCGGGATCCGGGGGCGCGCGTGCCGTCGAGAATGGAGGTGAGGATCAGGTCGTACACCTGGTCCGAGAGCAGTCCCCGGTTGATGCCGGTGTCGGTCATGGCCGCCTTTCCTTGCGTTCCGATGGTGCTGCCTAGGCTAGCGATAGTCGATTGTCCCCATTGACGCGGCGGGACCTTGGTCACTAACTTCTCGATAATCGATTAGTGATTGGATCTCGGATGGCCCGTCGGATCGTCGCGGCCCGTGCCGCCGCACTCGCCACGACCACCGCCGCCGCGTTACTCGGTGGCACCCTCACCAGCACACCCCCCGCCGCAGCCACGGGAGGCACCACGTACTACGTGAGCACCTCCGGCTCCGACTCCAACCCGGGAACCTCCGGCTCCCCGTTCCGCACCATCCAGCGATGCGGCACGGTCATGACCGCCGGTGACACCTGCCAGATCGCCTCCGGGACGTACCGCGAGACCGTCAAGCCGGTCGCCGACGGCACGGCAGCGAACCGCATCACCTACACCGCCGCCCCGGGCGCGGCGGTGATCGTCGACGGCAGCGACCCGGTGACCGGCTGGTCCCAGGTCACCGGAGCCCAGCTGGCCGCGCTCCAGGCGGCCGACCCCACCCTCACCGGGTCGGAGTTCGCCGCGGCGGTCGGGGCCGGCCGGATCTACCGGGCCCCTGTCACCGTCAACGGCGCCCTGCCCGGGCAGCAGGTGTTCGTCGACGGGGCGATGCAGCCCGAGGCGGCGTGGCCGCACCCGGGCAACAACCCGGCCGAGCCGGTGCTCGCCTCCGCGCAGTCCGGCACCCAGACCTCGCTCTCCGACGCGGCGCTCACCCAGCCAGCCGGCTGGTGGGTCGGCGCCCGCCTCACCTCGCACAACTGGTTCGTCAGCGAGTCCGGCACCGTGACCAGCTCGGCGGTCGGGTCGGTGACCGCGAGCAGCCTGCCGGCCTGCGTGGGGCTCAGCCCCAACCAGCGCAACCTGTACTCGCTGAGCGGCAAGCTCGCGCTGCTCGGCAAGGCGGGCGAGTGGCACCACCGCGCCGCCGACGGCCACCTCTACCTCTGGACCCCCGACGGGGCCGCCCCGTCCGCCCACACCGTCGAGGTCAAGCAGCGCGAGCTCGCGTTCGACCTGTCGGGCCGCTCGTACACGACCGTGCTCGGCATCGGCATCAAGGGCTCCACCGTCCAGACCTCGTCCTCGACCCACCACGTGACGCTCGACGGGATCACCGCCCGCTACGTCTCCGCCTACAGCGACCTCGTCGTCGACCCGGCCAAGGTCACCCCCGCCGACCCGTGCGACGTGCTCACCGCCGGCGAGACCACCAGCGGCATCCAGCTGCGCGGCACCGCCAACGTGCTGCGCAACAGCACGATCGACTGGAGCGCCGGCAACGGCGTGCTGGTGGCGGGCACCGGCAACACGGTGACCAACAACCGCATCACGAACGCCGACTACATGGGCAGCTACGCGGCCAGCATCAACGTGCTCGGCAGCGACCACCTCATCAGCCACAACACGGCCTGGGGCAGCGGGCGCAGCAACCTCAACATCGACAACAAGGTCGCCGGCACCGTCTCCTCCGGCCATCTGATCCGGTACAACGACTTCGGCGACTACGGCAAGCTCGTCAACGACGTCGGGGCGATCTACGTGTGCTGCCGGGTGAACCTGGCGAACACGATCATCGACCACAACCTGCTGCACGACGCGGCCCCGGGCGTGGCCCAGGACGGGCCGGCGCCCGGCGTCTACCTCGACCTCGAGACCCACAACGCCACGGTCGCCGACAACGTCGCCTGGAACCGCACCACGTACGGCGTCGTCCTGATCAACCCGAACGGCGGCACGACCTCGGGCAACAAGATCTACGGCAACACCAGCGGCACCGACCCCAAGGCGGTCAGCCTGTTCGGCGGCACCTACTCCACCTCCGAGGTGAAGAACAACATCGGCATCGTCGACACCATGCCGGGGGTCACGGTCTCCGACAACCTGCCGAGTTCGACCGACCCGCAGTTCACGAACGCCGCCGGGCGCGACTTCACCGTCACCTCCGGCTCCCCCGCCCGCAACGCCGGCGCGGTGCTGCCGCCCTGGACGGACGGCTCGACCGACGCGACCCCCACGATCGGCGCCTACCAGTACGGCGCGACGAAGTGGACCGCCGGCGTACGCTCCGTCGGCGCGACCGTCCAGGCGGAGTCGGCCGCGGCCTCCTCCGGCACGAACACCCGCTCCGGCGGGACCGGCACGGTCGTCGGCAGCTTCGACGGCGGCGACTGGCTGCGCTACGCGAACGTCGCCTTCGGCAACGGGCGCACCATGTTCGCGGCGACCCTCGCGACCGAGGTGCAGTACGCCAACCAGCGCTTCGAGATCCGCATCGACTCGCCCACCGGCCCCGTCATCGGCACCGCGACGGTCTCGGCGACCGGCGGCTGGGACCGCTTCGTGCCCCAGTACACGCCGATCACGCCGACCAGCGGCACCCATGACGTGTACCTCATCGCCCTGGGCACGGGACCGGGCATCGGCGACATCGACACCATCTCCTTCACCCGCACCCCGGCCAAGCTGGAGGCCGAGCACGCGGACGCCGGCTCCGGCACCAGCGTGGCCGCGGGCGGGACGGGGAAGTTCGCCGGGAGCTTCGACGGCGGCGACAGCCTGACGTTCCGGTCGATCGACTTCGGCATGGGGCGCACGTCGTTCTCCGCCTCGGTCGGGGTCGACCCCGCGTACGCGGGCCAGAGCTTCGAGGTACGGATCGACGGGCCGGCCGGTCCGGTGATCGGCACCCTCACGACGGCCTCGACCGGCGGGTGGACCCGGTTCGCCACGCAGAGCGTCGGCATCGCCGACACGAGCGGTGTGCACGACCTGTTCCTGGTGGCGAACGGGGGCGCGGGCGTCGCGAACATCGACTGGGTGGCCCTGGAGTGACCACCCGGACGGCGTCCCCGGCAGCCGATCCATCCGGGACAGCAGATCCCCAATTCTCCCCCAAGTTGTCACATACCGGACACCTGGCCGGTCTTAGGAGGCATGATTGCGACCTCAACCCCTGAGACCAGCCCCTCCTGGATCCGTACGACCCTGGCCGGCGCCGGCCTCGCGATCGTCACCCTGGCGACCGTCGGCCTGACCGGCACCCCGGCGGCGGACGCGGCCGCGTCCGAACGCGCCATGCCCACCGTCATCCTGGAACACGGCGCCTTCGCCGACGCCTCGAGCTGGACGGGTGTTGTCAAGCGGCTGCGGCATGACGGGTATCCCGTGATCGCCGCGGCCAACCCGCTGCGCAGCCCGGCCAGTGACGCCGCCTACCTGCGCGGTCTGGTGGACAGCGTGCGAGGTCCGGTGGTACTGGTCGGTCACTCCTACGGCGGATCGGTCATCAGCACCGCCGCCGACGGGGACGACCAGGTCAAGGCGCTCGTCTACATTGCGGCCTTCGCGCCGGACACCGGTGAGAGCGCCGCGGACCTGGCCGCCAGGTTCCCCGGCAGCACGCTGTCCGAGACGCTCGAGCCCGTGCCCTTCACCCTGCCGGACGGAACCTCCGGCACCGACCTCTACATCGACCAGGACAAGTTCCGCCGGCAGTTCGCGGCCGACGTCCCCGCCGCGATCACCAAGGTCATGGCCGCCGCCCAGCGCCCCGTCACCGCCGCCGCGCTGGAGGAGAAGGCCACCAAGGCGGCGTGGAAGACCATCCCGTCCTGGACGCTGATCACGACGCGGGACAGGAACATCCCGGCGGCCGCGCAGCGCTTCATGGCCAAGCGCGCCCGCTCGCACGCCGTCGAGGTCGACGCCTCCCACGCGGTGTCCGTCTCCCGGCCCGACACGGTCACGCGCCTGATCGAGCAGGCCGCCGATGCCACTGTCCGCTAGAACGCACCTCCCCCGCTCGAACCCCGGGGCGCTCCTGCGCGAGCGACGTCGGAGCGCCCCGGGCACCACCTCGCGTGTCGCGGGAACCAGAAAGTACGGAGAGCAGGCCACCCAGGTCCTTCGCGCAGCGGCTGGAAGGCTCATGAGGTAGGACGCGGGAAGTCAAATCCCGGATCGCACACGCCCGCAGACGACCGGCACCCTTGCGCAATACATACACTTGTACATATATACACCGTCATGTATGTTCGAGGTGTGGTCAACAGCGTGCAACTGCGAATGACGGCGATCTCGGAGCCGAACCGGTTCCGGATCGTCGAGTTGCTCAGGGACGGCCCGCGGTCGGTGGGTGACATCGTCGAAGCGCTGAGCCTGGGCCAACCGCAGGTGTCCCGGCATCTGCGACTGCTGTCCGAGGCGGGAGTGGTCGAGGTGACCAAGCGGGCACAGCAGCGGATCTACCGGCTGCACCCGGGCGCGATGCGTGAGCTGAGTGACTGGGTGCAGGGGTTCGCCGTTCTGTGGTCGGAGCGGATGGATCGCCTCGGTGCCTTTCTCGACGACACGGCCGATCAATGAGGAGCTTGAGCATGTCCCCAGACACCGCGGACGGGATCGTGGTCGATAGGTCGGCCAACACCCTGCACATCAGCCGCACCTACGCGGCCGAGCTCGAGCGTGTGTGGTGGGCCTGGACGGACGCCGAGGCGATCACTTGCTGGTGGGGGCCGCAGGGGTGGGCCGCGACCGTGTACGAGATGGACGTGCGGCCGGGAGGACGCTGGCGCTTCGAGATCGCGCCAGTGGACGGCTCGGCCGCGCCGGTGCGCAGCATCGCCACCTACACCACCGTCGTCGATCGTTGCGAGCTCGCCTACGACGACGTGTTCGCCGACGCGGCGTGGCGGCCCGACGGCACGGGCACCTTCCCGACTTCGGTCACCTTCACCTCCACCGGCAACGGCTGCATCGTCTCCGTCGCCGCGAGCTTCCCCGACGGCCAAGCACTGCAACGGGCCGTCGAACTCCAGATGGCCGACGGCTACGCCGAAGCGCTCGACCGGCTTGGCGGCCTGCTGGACGGCCCGTCAACCAGCGAAGGAGAAACGATCATGTCCGAACTTTCCACCATCACCTCCGCCGACGGCACCACCATCGCGTACAAGAAGACCGGGTCCGGTCCGGCCATCATCGTGATCAGCAATGTCGCCGAAGACCACACCGGCGTCGCGGGCGTGGCCGAGGCGTTGTCCAAGGACTTCACCGTGATCAGCTTCGACCGGCGCGGCCGTGGGGCCAGCGGCGATCCGCAGCCCTACGACCCGGCGCGCGAGATCGAAGACATCGCCGCGCTCATCGAGGTCGCGGGCGGCTCCGCGGCCCTGACCAGCGGTTCCGGTGGGTGCGGGCTGACCTTGGACGCGGCGAGCGCGCTGGGTGACAAGGTCACGGGACTCTACCTGTACGAGCCGCCGTTCATCGTCGACGACTCCAAGCCCCCGGCGCCCGCCGACTACGTCGAACACCAGAACGCCCTGGTCGCGGCGGGTAAGCGCAGCGAAGCCGTCGAATACTTCATGACCGAGATGATCGGTGTCCCGGCCGAGTACATCCCGGCGATGAAGCAGGACCCCTCCTGGGAGGCCATGGTCAAGTACGCCCACACCTACGCCTACGACGGCCAGATCATGCGCGGACTCCAGGACGGCAAGCCACTGCCCGCCGACCGCTGGTCGATCAAGGCGCCGGTCGCGGTGGCCGTCGGTGGCAACGGCGAGGCCTTCATACGCGCCGGTGCACAGGCGCTGGCTGCGATCCTGCCGAACGTGACCGTGCTGACGCTCGCCGACCAGGATCACTCCGCCTTCTGGATGGCCCCTGGGCCGGTCGCGGACCAGGCCCGCACGTTCCTGCTCGGCTGACGACCACAGGCCTGGCGGCCATGTGGGAGAACACCGTCGCCGCCGACTCCGTCTGCCCCTCCACCGCTCGGCCTTCGCTTGTCCCGTTCAGCAGGCGGTGGCGGGCCCGAAGCGGGAAACGCCAGTGAGCCCGAACTCGCCCGCGCCGTCGCCACTGTGCTGCTGGTCGGCGGGCGGGAAACCCGGCCCCTGGGCAGCCTGGTGCCGGCGCTGGCCGGCCGCCGCGACCAGGCGTGTGCGCCTACAGCCCGCCCGGCCCGGGCGGCCCGCACCGGTCGGGCGGTTGTTGCACCAGGTCCTGCTCGACCATCCCCGCGGGCGCTCGCGGCTGCGGCTGCACATCCGCTCCCGCTGGGGTGCTGGTGTGCCGTTCCAAGAACGACCAGTCGGCCACTGGCCGCTCAGCGGTTTCGCCGTGGAGGGTCGGCAGGCTTGCGGCGCTTTCCTGCCAGCGGTTGTGCGCCGCGATGGTGCGGAGGCCGGTTCCGGCGGGTGCGCACGGTGGCGGCCGTCTCGCCGGTGGCGTCGGTCTCAGGAGCGGTCTCGGCAGTGCTGTCGCCGACGCCGGGAGCGGGCTGCTGGGTGAGCAGGTCGGTGAGCCGGTAGGCGGCGTGGCCGTCCAGTGCGGTCTGGCCGCGGTCATAGCGCTGGGTGGTGACCGGGGAGGCGTGCCCGAGCAGTTCCTGGACGGCTTCGACGGGACGCCGGCGGCTCGCAGCAGGGTGGCGGCGGTGGCGCGGAGCATGTGCGGGGTCAGCTTCGCGAGGTCCAGCCCGGTGGCGCGGGCGGCGGGGCGCGGTCTGTTGCCGCCAGCGGTCGAAGCTGCGGCCGGTCGGCCCTCAGCAGTAGCAGGTCACCAGCGTCGCGGCCGGTCATCAGCGGCCGCAGCAGGGTCATCACCTCCGCTGCCAGCGGCACGGCGATGATCTTGCCGCCCTTGAGCCGGAAGCGGATCATTCCCGGCTGCGGGAACACCGCCCGCAGACCGACCGGCACGCCGTCGGCCTGCGCGCCCGCGCCGACGTCCTCGACAACGGGCAGCGCACGCCCCTCAGCCGGTGAGCGACCGGCTGCGCGGTCGCGCCAGCACGCTCCGCGCCCTGGCCGACACCCATGATCGCACCCGGATCTCCCTGCAGGAGACGACGACGTGAGCCCCGCCTTCGACGAACGTGAGCGCATCCGCGCCGCCATGGACCGCATCCTGGCCAGCGCGCCTGAGAACTCCACCGGCGCGCTCACCATCGTCGCGCTGGCCCAGGAGGCCGACGGCCACCGCATCGCTCTCACCCAACGGCACAAGGATCTCAAGAACGAGTCTTATGAGCACGTCCAAGCCCGCGGAGCCACACCTGACGTCGAGGTGCGGCTGCGCGCGACGATCAAGAAGCTGAAGAAGACGATCGAGAACAAGAACAAGGAACTCGCCCAGATCCGGGAGGACGTTCCCGCCCTGGTCCGGGCGGTCCACCAGCTCACCCTGGAAAACCACGAGCTGCGCAAACAGCTGGAACTGCCCGAACCCAACGTCACCCCGCTGGACCATCAGGGCTGAGAGGGCGTCGGTCATCAGCGCGGCCGGCTGCCGATAGGGCACGATTCGGCACCGGGATGGGCCGTGATCTATGCCGCGGGTGCTGGACGGCGGCGAACATGTCGGTGTGAGCCGACGTCCCATCCGCAGGTGGTATCCGGCCGCTCTGCTGGCCATCGTCGCGCTGGTCGCGACGGTGGCGCTGGTGGGGCGCGCACTGGACCGGACCGACACGGTCAACCTGGCCGAGCTGGCTGCTGCCCACCAGTTGGGAACGATGGGCGGAGGTGTTCGCGGCGGCCGGCTTCGCGCCCGTCGCGCCCGGCTGCCCCGACGACCCCGACACGGTCTATGAAGCGAACGCCCACCCTGAGGTGTTCGCGCACAAGACCGTGGCTCAAGTCGCCGACCGTTACTGCGACCTGATCGGCAAGCTGCAGCGTAAGCCCACCATCGTCGGTCCTTCGGCGGGCTGCTCACCCAGATCCTCGCCGCACGCGGCATGTCAGTGGCCTCGGTCGCGATATTGACCCGGCCCCGTTCCAGGGCGTACTGCCCCTGCCGATCTCCTCCCTGCGCTCGGCCGCGCCGGTGCTGACCAACCCGGCCGACATCCACCGCGCCGTGCCGCTCACCTACGAGCAGTTCCGCTACGCCTTCGCCAACGCCGTCAGCGAGGAGGAGGCCAAGCACCTGTACGAGACGTTCGCCGTCCCGGCCCCGGGCGCGCCGCTGTTCCAGGCCGCGGTCGCCAACTTCAACCCGTGGAGCGAGACCAAGGTCGACAGCACGGACGGCAACCGCGGCCCGCTCCCCCTGATCTCCGGTGAGAAGGACCACACCGTCCCCTGAGCCATCACCCGCGCCTCCTACAAGAAGCAGGCGCGCAACACCCACCACGTCACCGAGATCGTCGAAATGCCGGGCCGCGACCACTCGCTGACCATCGACAGCGGCTGGCACGAGGTCTGCGACACCGCCCTGACCTTCATCAAGCGCTTCATCCCTCCCGGACAGGGACAGGGACAGGGACAGCCGATGATCACCACCAGACCAGGCCGTGCCCTCGCCGCTCCCCTATCCGCGTTCCTGCTCGTGCTCTCTCTGGGCGACACCGCGCCCGCCCAGGCGGGGGCCGCCAAACCCACCATTGTGCTGGTGCATGGCGCCTTCACCGACTCCTCCGGGCTGGAACCCGATCATCCAGCGCCTGCAGTGGGCCGGCTGACCGGCCGCTTCCCCGGCAGCAAGCTGCCCGACTCCATCCTCGCCCGCCCCTGTCCGGACGGTGTCGACGGCTACATCGACCGGCCACGTTCCGTGAGGTCTTCGCCGCAGACCTGCCCGCCTCCACCGCCCGCCTGATGGCCACCACCCAGAGGCCCGGCAGCGTGGCCCGACTGAGCGCCACCAGCACCGCACCCGCCTGGAAGAGCATCCCGTCCTGGTATCTGGTCGCCGGCGCCGACAACGCCATCCCGCCCGCCGCCCAGCGCTTCATGGCCAAACGTGCCGGCAGCAAGACAGCGGAGATCGCCGGTTCCTCCCACATGGTGATGCTCTCGCGCCCCGACGCGGCCACCGCCCCGATCCTCGCCGCCTACGCGAGCACCCGCACGTGAACTCGCACCGTGATCACGAACCGGCGGTCCTCCGCCACCGGTTCTGGCTCACTTGTCGCTCCGGCATCAGCCGGCACAATCTGCGTCCCTGTCGCAGATGCCGAACCGAGCTACATCGTCCTCAGGCGCAACGAGCACGACCATCGCGACTCCGTCGCCGCCCTCATGGTGGCGGCGACAACGGCCAACCGCACCCGCTGAGACCACCGCGCCCGTGGTCGGCCCAGTACAGAGTCGAGCCGGTTGCGGATGCCGGTCAGGTCGGCGATCCGCCTGTCGATCTGGTCGCGCTGGGCGGCCAGCCGGGCGAGCAGCTCGGAACCCTTTCTCCCCTGATCGCATCGAAGCGGTGGGCCGTCAGGAACGGCTTGAGGGCCGCCAGCATCTCCTCGGGGGCCTCTTCGGCCGGATAGTGGCCGCAGTCGGGGATGATCACGCTTTCCACGTCGTCGGCGGCGAGCCGCATGGTCTTTTCGACCAGGTCACCGGAGTTGCCCGCACCGGCGATCGCCAGGACGGGGATGGTCAGCCGCCGGGCCTTGCGCCGCTGGTTCTGCGCGATGGTGGTGTCGAGTGCGCGGTAGAACGCGAAGCTGGCGCGCAGGGCGTCGGGGTCGGCGGCGAGGGGGCCGACGTAGTGTTCGACGGCGTGGTCAGGGAGCTTGCGCACGGCCTTGGTGGCGAACTGGTGGCCGAAGAAGACGCGCTCCTTGCCCTGGATGAGCAGCTCGTTCAGCTCGGTGAGGCGGTTGAAGGCGAAGTGCCAGAGGCGGTCGTTGGCCTGCGCGCCGTGGAAGAGCGGCGGTGAGGGAGACAGGCCCGGGATGGCGGCCTCGGCGACGGCCAGGCGGTCGAGGCGCTCGGGGTGGTCGGCGGCCAGCGCGTAGCCGGTCCACATGCCGATGTCATGGCCGACCATGGAGAAGCGCTGGTGCCCGAGCGCGGCCATCAACGCCACCATGTCGGCGGCGAGGGTGCCGGTGTCGTAGCCGTCCTGCGGCTTGTCCGACAGCCCGACGCCGCGCGGGTCGACCGCGACGACCTGGAAGTCGGCGGCCAGCGCGGGCATGAGCAGCCGCCAGGCATACCAGCTCTGCGGCCAGCCCGCCAGCAGCAGCAGCGCGGGTCCCCGGCCGCCGGTGACCGCGTGCAGGCGCACGTCGCCGGTGTCGACGTAGCGGCTGATGAAGGTGTCGGTGAAGCCGGGCGGCAGGTGCGGCGCACCGCCGACCGAGCCGGGACCTTCGAGCATGGGTGCCTTCACGGCGTTTCCCTTCTGGTAGGTGATGCGGCCGCGTCAAGCAGCCGGAGGGGGACGCCTCAGCGCCGAGGCGAGCGTGGTGGCCACGACCGCGACCGACAGCAGCAACGTCGCCAGGTTCTCGTCGAGCGCCTGGTCGAGGACTCCCAGGCGCCGGCGTCGGGACGATCGACCCGGTGCAGACGACCAGGAAGTACGTGGACAGGAGATCCGCCCGGCGCCGCGGATGGGCCAGCCGCTGGGTGACGGCGACGCCGCGGCGGAACACCAGCCCGACGCCGGCGCCCGCAAGGATCGTGCCGGCGACGAACAGTGGCAGCGACCGGGTCCACAGCGCGGTCTGGACGACGACGCCCGCGACGAGCCACAGCGGCGCCGGTCGGCGGCCGGAGGGCCACCGCGCCGGGGCGGCGAGCCGGGAGACCAGGGCGACCAGGAACAGCCGCCCGATCCGCGCGCCGACGGCGGCGACGTTGTCGACGTGCAGCCGATCGTGCAGGAAGGCGGGCACCAGGGAGGAAACAAGCCCGCGGCCGTTGACCGCGAACGCGGCGAAAGCGGCAGCGGCCGGCGCCCCGCGCGATCGGACAGGGACGCGAACATCATCAGCGCCAGCACCGTTCCCAGCACATACACGGCGAACACCAGCGTGGTGGTGAAGGGCCTGAAACCCATGCGTGGCGCCCTGAACGCGTACAGCGGAATCGGCAGGGTGCCGCCCAGCATGACCAGGGCGTACACCGTTGCCACGAGCCAGAACCCGGCGCGGACGCGGCGGCCGCCGCAGCCCCGCGAACCGATTTCTGGAGCGATGTCGTGGATCACAGTGGTTTCTCCCTTGCGAATGCTCCAGCACGCTATGCCATCCTGTACTGAACAGTCAAAGATAGTTTTATCGTTCAGTCCAACATGTGGATAGAATCACGGCGGATACCAAGAGTCCGGGAGGTTTGGCATGTCAGGCCGCAAGCAGTTCGACGTCGGCGCGGCCCTGGACCAGGCGATGCGCGTGTTCTGGCAGCGCGGGTACACCGATGCCTCGCTCGACGTCCTGGGCGCGGCCGCCGGTCTGGGCCGCGGCTCCCTCTACGGCACGTTCGGCGGCAAGGACGCCCTGTTCCGCCAGTGTCTCGACCGTTACGCGGCCACCTACGGCGCCCAGTACGAGGAGGCGCTCGCCGCGCACTCCGACGATCCGGTGCGCGCGATCGAGGCGTTCCTGGACGTGGTGCTGGCGCGCATCGCCGACCCGTCGGTTCCTACGGGGTGCCTCATCGCGCAGTCCGCAGCGCAGTCGGCGATCCTCGGTGAGGAGAGCCGCGGCCATGTGCGCACCCTGCTCGACATCCAGCGCCGACGGGTACGCGCGGCGCTGGCGGCCGCACCGGCCGATCCCCACGTCCTGGACGAGCTGGCCGCGTTCGTCGTCGCCATCAACCAGTCGCTGGCCGTGCTCAGCCGTGCGGGCGCCTCCGACGCCGAACTGCGTTCCGTGGCCCGGCTCGCCCGCACAACGGTGGCCGACACCCTCGCCCGCGCGGCGGCGGGCGAGACCGCCGGCGGCTGACCGCCGGCGATGCCGTAGCCGCCGCTCACCCGCCCTGACCGCAGCGGTGCCTCCCACCAGCCCCGCCGCCGTTGAGCAAGTGGGCTCCGAGGTTGTCAGGCACGTTCGTCACCGGTGAAGTCCTTCGAGGGTTTCGCGCAAGGCCCCGGGTCGCACAGTGACCTCGTCGAAGCCACAGCGATCCGGACCGGCCGACGGCGCGGTGGGCCCCCGAGCCCGCGGATCAAGCGCGGAGGGCGTCGATCAGGGCGTCGACGGCGGCGAGCGCGGCGGAGGTGTCGAGTCCTGCGCGGGAGACCAGGGAGAGGCCCTGGACGGTGAACAGCAGGAGCTGCGCCTGGGCCTCTGGAGTGGCGGCCTGGGTGACCTCATTGGTGGCCTGCGCGCGCCGCAGGGCGTCGGCGACGATCTGGGTGAAGCGAGCGTGTGAGCGGGCTACGATCTCGCGGGCCTCGGCATCGTGCGGGACCAGTTCGGCCGTGGTGTTGCCGATCATGCACCCTTGCGGAACGCCGACGTCGGAGGCATACTCCTGCGCCCGGGCGGGATGAGTGAGCACCTCGCGCAGCGCCGGCAGCACCGGCCCGGCCTCCAGCGCCGTGATCAGCTCGCGCTCGTAGGTGTCCCAGTACAACTGGACCGCCGCCAGGTAGAACTGCCGCTTGTCGCCGAAGGCGCCGTACAGGCTGCCCCGCTCCAGGGCCAGCGCGTCAACCAGGTCCTGAACGGAGGTCTCTCCGTAGCCCCGGGACCAGAACAGCAGGAGCGCACGCTCCAGCGCCTCGTCCTTGTCGAATGCGCGGGGGCGCCCTGTCCGTGCCATGTCCCCCAGGTTACGACTTTTTGACCGCTTGCACAAAATGCCCTACGGTGAGGCCGAGCGACTTATTGAACGACCACACGGAAGTCTGCCGGCGCATGAGCGCGCCGGCGGACGAGAGGCAGGACCCATGGACTTCAACGGGAAGACGGCGTTGATCACCGGATCGGGCGCCATCGGCGGGCTCGGGCACGCGACAGCGCGGATCCTCGCCGCCGGCGGGGCCAACGTGATCATCACCGGCACCGACCCGGATCGTGGCGCCCAGGTCGTGGATGACGTGCGGGCGAGCGCGGCCGGCACCGTGCGCTTCATCCCCGCCGACCTGGCCGACCCGCAGGCCGTGCAACGGCTGGGCGACGACGCCGGGGCGGTGGACATCCTCGTCAACAACGCGGGCGTCGTCCCGTTCAGCGCGACCGCCGACCAGGACCTCGCCGGCTACGACGCCGCCTTCGCGGTCAACGTGCGCGCGCCGTTCGTCCTGGTCGCCCGGCTCGCACCGAAGATGGCCGCCGGCGGGGGCGGCAGCATCGTCAACGTCAGCTCCACCGCGGCCGCCCTGGGCATGCCGGCGATGGCGGTCTACGGCGCCACCAAGGCGGCGCTGGAGTCGCTGACCCGCACTTGGGCGGCCGAGTTCGCCCCTTCGAACGTGCGCGTCAACGCCGTGGCGCCCGGCCCGATGACCACCTCCAAGGTGGTGGCGGCCATGGGCCCGGACCTCGGCGGCATGGGGCTGACGACCGCGCTGAAGCGGGCCGCCGACCCGGCCGAGGTCGCCCAGGTGATCGCCTTCCTCGCGGGCGACCAGGCCGGCTACATGACCGGCGCCGTCGTGGCAGCCGACGGAGGCCGCACCGCCATCTGACCCGGGGCACCCTCCGGTCCCTCTGCACAACCACCGTTACCAGAACCACGCGCTCGGGCGCGAGTGAGGAGATCGAGGTCAATGGATCGTCTTGAGGGCAAGTACGCCCTGATCACGGGAGGGACGAGCGGCATCGGGTTCGAGACCGCCCGCGAGTTCCTCGCCGAGGGAGCGGCCGTCGCGATCACCGGCCGCTCGCGCGAACGTCTGGAGGAGGCCGCCCGGCGGCTGGGCGGCCGGGTGCTGCCCGTGCTGTCCGACGCCGGCGACGTGCCCGGCCAGGCAGCGCTCGCGGCGCGGCTGCGGCAGGAGTGGCCGCGGCTCGACGTCGTGATGAGCAACGCCGCCGACGTCACCCACCTGCCGATCGAGGAATGGACCGAGGAGGCGTTCGACCGGCTCATCGCCACCAACCTCAAGGGGCCGTTCTTCCTGGTCAAGGCCCTGCTGCCGCTGTTGTCCCGGCAGGCGTCCGTCATCCTCGTCGGCTCCGTCTCCGCCTTCATCGGGCACGAGAACGCGGCGGTCTACGGCGCCGCCAAGGCCGGCCTGCTGTCCCTGTCGCGCGGGCTGACCTACGAGCTGAAGGAGCGGGGCGTCCGCGTCAACGGGCTGAGCCCGGGGCCGACCCTCACGGACACGTTCGCCTCACTCGGCCCCGAGCGGCAGGCCGCCGTGTACGACGAACTGCGGCGGACCGTGCCCCTGCATCGCATCGGCACCGCCACCGAGCTGGCAAAGGCGGCCGTCTACCTGGCCTCCGACGAGTCCGCCTACACCGCCGGCACCGTCCTGCGCGTCGATGGCGGCATCGGAGAACTCGCCTACTGACCTCGATTCGTCAGCGGTCCTGCCCGCACTCTCGGCACCTCTGCTTCCCGGGGCAACCGCCAGAATCCACGTGCAGACCGAGGGGTTGCTCGCTCCGCTCCGCGAGCCGGCGCTGCTGACCAGGCAGTGCGCGACCCTGGACCGCCTGTCGGGAGGGCGCTTCGCGCTCGGCATCGGCTTGGGGGCGCGCCGGGACGACTGCGAGGCGGTGAATGTGGACGTGCACCGGTGCGGGGCGTGGCTGGAGGAGGTGATGGCGGTGATGCGCCGTGTCTGGTCGGGCGAGCCGTACGCCTAGGGCATCGGCCCGATCGGACCGCAGCCTACCCGCCGTGGCGGTCCCGAGATCCTGTTCGGGGCCTTCAGCCCGGCCGGGATCCGGCGTGCCGCCCGCTTGAGCGACGGTTTCCTGTGCGCGGCACATCTGCCGACGCCGGCCAAGTGCTGCACCACGACAAAGGCCAAGAAGCCGTCGAACGCCGCTACCAGGCGTTCAAGGGCCCGCCGGGCGCGCCGCCGAAGGCGCGCCCTCCAGGCAGGCATCGAGGCTGAACGGTCACCGCAGGCTGGCGGTCAGCGGGAAGGGCGCGGTCGCGCGTCCCCTGCCGAGCCGGACCCAGCGCACGAGGAGCAGGGCCATCCCGATCAGCCCGTCGACCATCAGCAGCCCCCAGTTCAGCATCGTGAACAGGTGGACCTGGGTCTGGGTGACGCCGGGCAGTTGCCCGAGCCGGATGATCGCCAGCCACTGGGCCGGGGTGCCGGTCACGAGCAGGGTCAGCCACACCGCGATGGTTTGCGCGGCGTCCCACAGGGCGTGCAGCAAGACCACGACGGCGTACCAGCCGAGGAGAGGGAGGTTCGGCCGGGGCCGGTCGCTGCGGCTGCGCGCCGCGGCCGCGAACAGCACGCCGCCGAGCAGCGCGGTCCACAACCCGTGCCCGACCGGGGCGAGCACCGCACGCAGGGCCTCGGTCTCAACGAGATTGAGCAGCGACAGGCCGCTGGAGGTGAACAGCGCGTTGAAGGCGTACCCGGCGCTCTCGAACGCGGCGAAGCCGAAGCCCACGGCCGCGCCGAGCACCATGCCGTCACGCGGGGTGTAGAAGGGCAGCCGGCGGGCGAGCAGCCACAGCGCGGCCAGCTTGACACCTTCCTCGATCGCCCCGATCGCCAGGTAGCCCCAGCTGGACATGTTCGTCAGCAGCGCCGACTCCAGGATCGAGGCGCCCAGGACGCCGAGCACGCCGCCGTACACGAACGCGGAGAAGATGCGCTGGGTGGTGATCACCGCGTCGGCGCGCCGGAACGCGAACGCGACGAACGTGACGGGGACCAGGAAACTGCCCACCAGGATGATCGTCGGCACCAGGTTGACGTTGCCGGTGACGAACGTGACCACCACGGTCGCCACCCACAGCGCCAGCCCTCCGAGGAGGATCCGGACCCAGCTCGGGCCGGTGCGCCGCGCTCTGGGCTCGTTGACGAATGCGACATCAGGGAAAACTGCCGGGTGTGACTTCACCGCGGGCTCCTTCCGGGGAGTGCTCAAGGCTTTCCCTTCAGGATCCGCGGGCCCCGCCGCGGTGTCGCCCCGGCCAGCGGCCATCCCGGCTACCGGCTGGCTGGAATCCCGGGATCCCGGTCAGCCTCCGGTGACCGGCAGATCGGCGTGCAGGGTGGTGCCCTGGGCGGGCGGGCTGTCTACGGTGAACGTGCCGCCCAGCGCCTCGACGCGGTCGGCGAGCCCGAGCAGTCCCGAGCCCGTGCCGGACATGGCGCCGCCGACGCCGTCGTCGCTCACCCGCAGTCGCAACGTCCCCTGCTCCAGGCACGCCCGCACGGTCACGACCGCGGCCTGGGCGTGTTTGGCGGTGTTGGTGAGCGCTTCGGAGACCACGTAGTAGGCGGCCACCTCGACGGGTTCCGGCAGCCGGCCCGGCACGTTCACGTCCAGCTCGACCGGCACCGCGCTGCGGCGCGCGAGGGTCTTCAACGCCGGGCCGAGTCCGGCCTCGCTCAGGATCGCCGGGTGGATGCCGCGGGAGATCTCGCGCAGCTCGTCGACGGCCCCACCGAGCCCGTCGGCGAGCCGGTCGAGGGGTTCGGCGAGGTCGGGGCGGTCCGGCGGCAGCGTCGCCTGAGTGGTGCGCACGTCCAGCACGAGCGAGACCAGCCGCTGCTGGATGCCGTCGTGCAGGTCGCGTTCGATACGGCGGCGGACCTGGTCGGCGGAGGTGACGATGCGCGAGCGGGATGCGGCCAGCTCTTCCCGCTGCCTGTCCAGCGTGGCCGCCATCGTGTTGAAGCCGCGCTCCAGGACGCGGATCTCGCCGACCCCGCGCTCGGGCACCCGGGCCTGCAGGTCGCCGCCGGCCAGCTGCCGCGTGGCCCCGGCGAGCCGCCGCACCGGGGTGACCACCGCGCGGGCCAGGTAGAGGGAGTAGGCGCCGATCAGGGCGACCGACGCGATCAGCCCGGCCACGCCGATGGTGATCGCGCGCAGGGCCGCCGTGTCGGACTGGCGCTGCTCGGTCCGGGCCATGGAAAGGGCGCCCGCCACCAGCGCGTCGAACTCCCCGCGCATCGTGTCCACGCGGCGCTTGCCCTCCGCGGTCTCGGCCGCCCGCGCCACGGCCCGATCACTCCGCATGGCCCGCACCAGCGGGACGGAGTAGGCGTCGATGTACGACGTGCCCTCCGCCTCGATCCTCCGGGCGAGCACGTGGTTGGCGGGGTCGTCGGCCACCAGCCGCTCCAGTTCGACCGCCTGCCCGGGGAAGGCCGCGACGGCCGCCTGCCACGGCTGCAGGAAGCTCTCCTGGCCGGTGAGGGCGAACCCGCGCTGGCTCGTCTCCATGTCGATGATCAGACGTTCCAGCCGGTTGGCCATCGTCAGGACCTGTGCGGAGCGCTGCTCGCGACGCCAGGCGTCACGCAGGTCGCCGATCGAGACCAGCAGGACCGCGAAGGCGGTGCCCACGATCAGCGCCAGCACGGCGCCGGCCGTAACGGTGCGGAGGGTGAGACCGCGGCCTGGATCGTTCCTGGCTGCGCCTGACCGGCCATCGAGCATGCCCGGAGTGTACCGATCGGGGACAAGGTCCCATAATGCCGACATGGCCGATACGCAGGTGGTTCTCGCTGACGACGACGTGCTGCTGCGCGAGGGGCTCGCCAGCCTTCTCGCGCGCTCCGGCCTGGACGTGGTCGGGCAGGCCGGTGACGCCGTCCAGCTGCTGGACCTGGTCCGCGAACGGCGGCCGGAGCTGGCCATCGTGGACATCCGGATGCCGCCCACCAACACGGTCGAGGGGCTGCGGGCCGCCGCGGAGATCCGCGAGCGGCACCCCGAGGTGGGCATCCTGGTGCTGTCGGCACACGCCGAGGCCGAGCACGCCATGCAGCTGCTGGCCAGCGGCGGCGGGATCGGCTACCTGCTCAAGAGCCGGGTGACCGACGTGGAGGACTTCGTCGACACGGCGCTGCGCATCGCCAGGGGCGGCTCGGTCGTCGACCCCGCACTGGTCCAGGAGCTGGTGTCGGCGCGACGCCGCAACGACCCGCTGGACGCGCTCAGCACGCGCGAGCGCGAGGTGTTGTCGCTGATGGCCGAGGGCCGCTCGAACGCCGGCATCGCCCGCCGGTTGTGGGTGACCGAGGGCACGGTGGAGAAGCACGTACGCAGCATTCTCACCAAGCTGGGCCTGACCGAGGCCGACGACGACCACCGCCGGGTGCTGGCCGTGCTCACCTTCCTCGATGCCCGCTGAGCAGCTCGCGGATCGCCGGCCCTGACAGCCGCGCCTTCGGCAGGAACCCGACCGCCTGGCTCGCCTCCACGAGCTGGGCGAAGTCGTCGGCGTCCTGGGTCGAGATCATGATGACCGGGACGGCTTCCAGGCGGCGGGCCACGTCGAAGCCGCTCTCCTCGCCGAGCCCGACGTCGACCAGCGCGACGTCGGGCCGCAGCGCCGAGGCCAGCTCCAACGCCTGGCCTCCGGTCTCGGCCGTGCCGACGACCTGGACGCCCTGCAGCTCCAGCAGCCGGCTCGCGGCCTCCACGAACCGCCGGCTGTCATCGACGATCAGGCAGCGCAACTCCACCTCCCCAGGCTCCCACCCCGGCAGGGCGCGGGGCATTCCCGCTAGCTGGAACCCTCTCGTGCGTACCGCCGGCGCGGTCATCGGCCCAGGCCCGCGACGAGGTTGATGGTCAGGGCGACGATGACCGTCCCGAACAGGTACGACAGCAGGGCCTGGCGCAGCACCGTCGAGCGGAACGCGGAGGTGTGCAACTCGGTGTCGGAGACCTGGAACGTCATCCCGACGGTGAAGGCCAGATAGGCGAAGTCGGTGAATCGCGGCTGGGCCCCGCCGGGGTCGCCGGTGTGGAAGTCGATGCCCTCGCCACCCGAGGAGTAGTACATCAGCGCGTACCGCAGCGTGAAGATCGTGTGCACGACCGCCCACGACGCCACGACGCTGGCGACGCCGAGCCCCACGACCAAGGCTGCCCCGGTTCCGGCGATCATGATCATGTAGCCCACCGCCGCCAGGCTGGCCACCGCCGCGACGACCACGGCCACGTCCGCGCCCGCGCGCGTGGGATCCTCCCGGTCCACGTCGGCGGCCGTCTGCGGGCCGTCGAGCCGGGCGATCCGCGCCCAGGTGACCGCCAGGAACACCACGGCCACCGCGTCCCAGCCGATCAACGGCACGTACGGCAACGGCACCACCGCCGCGGCCATGGCCACGGCCAGGAGCCCGCCCGCGGCAGCGGTCAGCGCGGCCCGCCGTACCGAGGCTCCGAGCATCTCCGACACCCGCGTCATCAGGATCGCCCCTATCCTCTGTTCTCGTGCTTCCAGCCTCGCCGCGAACGGGCCGGCGGGCATCGCGGCCAGCGCCCGTCCGGGGATGGGGCCAGCGGTAAGCCGCCGCTACCTGCTAGCCGCCAGGGCTCCGGCGGCGCAGGACGGTCTGGGCCGATCGGTGCGCGTATTCCGGGGTTGAGGGACGAGCGGACAGCCGTTGGCGCTGAGAACGATCTTTATCGCGGTGAGAGAGGCCCGCTCTCGGTCGTGCAGGTTGCTCAGCGCGTTGTCTGGTCGCGACGCCGCTTTCGGCGTCGGCGACCTTGTCGTCCAGCCGCGCGTACAGCTGGGTGGTCTCGGTCGAGGCATGGCCGGGTCTGCGACACGCGGCCTCAAACGCCGCCTGTCGCCGGCCATCTGGACGTCCTGGTTCCCATGACGCTGGTCGATGCAGAGTATGCGGGTGAGATCTTCGGCTTGCTGAAGGGAGCGGGGGCCGTCGTCCAGCACTTCTTCCTCAAGGTCTCTGCGGACGTCCTGGCGAAGCTGATGGAGGGCCGGAGCTTCAGGAAGTGGCCGATTCCGCTCCAGCCTTCGTTGAGCCGCTCAGGGCCCAGGCCCGTCTTGATGTGTGACGGGCCTGGACGTCCGCCCGGATCAGCTGCTGATCACACAGCGCGCTCCCCCGCTCACCGAGCAGTGAACGTCCTCGAAGTCGCTGATTTTCGTCCACGTGAATGCCGCGACCCGGATCGCCACGCCGGTCGGCAGCACGACGAGGACCGGCTGTTCGACCATGAAGCCGTCGGTGTCCATTCCGGGCCGGATCCCGTCCGTGCCCTCGTCCGCCTTGCCACTGGGGAGCCACCAGTGGGTGCAGCGCTGGGTTCCGGCGTTCCACGTCCGGCACGAGCTCGAGCCGCCGCCGAACGTGGCGATCTTGACCGTGTAGCTGGCTGGCAGGTCGTTACGGATGTCTCCCCTGACGCCGGCGTACGCGGGTGTCGCGGTCAGCACACTGGCCCCCAGAAAGAAGAGCCCCGTGACGGTGGCCGCGCGGCGGGCCGATCGCATGAACATATGTCTCCCCTGTCGGCTAGTTTGCCCGGTCAAGCTGCTTGACCGGAGGGTTCGGGGAGTCAAGCTAGTTGGTTGTGGTTTGTCCAGCGACGGGGCGATGTGCTGAACAAACAATCGGGGACGCGGTGTAGGCGCCGTGATGGTCAATGGGGCCGCGACCTCCCGCCGGGCTGCTGTCCCGCCCAAGGGCACGGCGCTGCTGGAGGTGGCGGTGCGCGGGGTGGAGGTCGTCGGCCGCCGCTTCCGTCAGTTACACGGTCCGCGTCGAGCGGCGCGGATGACGAAGCCGAAGTCGTGGACGACCTGTCCCGGGGCGAGCTCTCGGCGGTCACCGCCGTAACCGAACCAGTTGTAGAAGCACCAGGGGTCGCCGCTGTAGTTGGCCGCCCGGACGATGGGCGGGATGATGTCGGCTTCGTCGTCGAAGAGCACCCTGAGGTTGTCGTCCACGTCGTAGGCGCAGACGCCCAGCACGGGCGGGCACGGGAAGCCGGCTGCGGGCGGTTGAGCGGTCGCGGCGGAAGCGGGCAGGGGCAGGCCGGTAACGGCCATGACCAGCGCGGCTACGGCAGTGGCCTTGCGGAGGACGGGCATGTGCGCTCACTCCTTGCTCTCGGAGATGCCTGCGGAGGCAGACCCTTCATTGAAGCAGAAAGTCACACATCATCAACAGAGAGTGACTGGACTGGTTCGCTGAACGAGACGGCTGAGCGGGACTCAGAATCGGGCAATCAAGATCCTTCTCAGCGCCAACGGCTGTCCGCCGGTTCCTCGGCCCCGCACTCCGCATCCTCGTACTCGTGGTACTCGTAGGCGTCCCGGATCTCCCACGCGTGCTCGTACGCCGTCGGCTTGCGCTCGGTGTACGGCTTCACGCACGAGACGTCCGCGAGGCCGGAGTCGGCGGACGGCCCGCGGTTCCCGGTTGAGCCGGTGGGCCACGATCTCGGTGCGCTCCCCCGGGTGGCAGGGAGGCGGTCAGGCGCACGGCGGGGGCTTGTCAGGCTTGCCGGGTGCTGCCATCGTCGCGGCGGCGGGGTCCGGCGTTTGCAGGAGGGCGGTCAGGTGTCGATGAGGTAGTCCCCGCAGGGTCGTCATCAGGGCGGGGTTCGTGTGCAGGCGCCGGCCGATCGCGCCGCCGGGCAGAGCGATGCCCAGATTGCCGTGCCGGGCCAGGCGGCTCGCATCGGCGGATCGTCGGCCGGCGAGCTTGGGGACCGAGTGTTTCGGCATCATGCTGAGTCTCGGGGAAGCCCTCGGGCCAGCGCGACCAGGCGAGGGACCCGCCGAGGAGGACGCCGGTCGGCGGCGCGGCGTTCACCCGAGGCCAGGCGGTAGGGCACCAGCGTGACCATTACTCCGGAGATCAGCAGCAGCCGGTCCCGCAGCCGCGCGGCCAGCCGGTTGTGCAGCACCCGCTCCCACCAGTGCCCGATCACGTATTCGACGATGTAGATGGTGACGATCTCGCCGTCGTGCCGGGCCCGTCGTTCGCGCACATACTGCAGCACCGGTCCCACGGTGGTCCGGTACGGCGAGTCGATCAGTGTCAGCGACACATCGGGGGCGTACCGCTCCCAGCCGTCCCGCAGTTCCCGGGTCACCTCCTCATCGGTGCACACGTGGACGGCCTCGAGGCTGGCCGGCCGGGTTGCGGCGGCGTAGGCGAGCGCCTGCAGGGCCGGGCTGCTCAGCCGGGACACCAGCACCATGGCGTGACCGACGGCCGGGCGAACCGGGGGCGCGTCCGGCTTGGTCGCCTCCCGCACGTGGTCGTAGTGCCGCCGGATTGCCTTCATGAGCACGAACAGCGCCGGCATGGCCAGGCAGACGATCCACGCGCCGTTGAGGAACTTGGTGACCAGGACGATCACCAGCACCACGGCGGTCACCACCGCACCGACCGCGTTGATCGCCTGGCGCCGCCGCACCTTCAGGGTGTACGGCCGGCCGAGGCGCTGCCAGTGCCGGACCATGCCTGCCTGGCTGAGCGTGAACGACACGAAGACGCCGATGATGTAAAGCTGGATCAGCCGGGAGGTGTTGGCGTCGAAGGCGACGAGCAGGATCGCCGCGGCCGTGGCGAGCAGCAGGATCGCGTTGCTGAAGACCAGTCGGTCTCCCCGCTTGTGAAGCTGCCGCGACAGGTAGGAGTCCGCGGACAGGATGGAGGCCAGCAGGGGGAACCCGTTGTACGCGGTGTTGGCGGCCATGATCAGGATTGCCGCGGTGGTGGCCTGGAGGTAGGCGTACAGGACGCCGCCGCCGAAGACGGCGTCGCCGATCTGGGCAAGCGCGGTCGGCTCGACGTAGTTCGCGGGCATCCCGGCGACCCGGCCAGGGTGATCGGGGTCGGTCATCCGTACGCCGGTGAACAGCGCCAGCGCGGTGATGCCGGAGAACATCGTGATCGACAAGACGCCCATGATCGCCAGGGTGTTCGCCGCGTTCTTGCTCTTGGGCGGCCGGAAGGCAGGTACGCCGTTGCTGACGGCCTCGACTCCCGTCAGTGCCGTGCACCCGGAGGCGAACGCCCGCAGCACCAGGAAGATCGCCACCACACCGACGGGCTGGTAGAGCGGGTCGACGGCGAAGTCCGCGCTGATGGCGCGTGGTAGGTCGCCGGTGGCCAGCCGCCACGCCGCGACCAGGAACAGCAGGTAGATGCCGCCGATGAAGGCATAGGTGGGCACGGCGAAGCCGCGCCCGGACTCCCGGGTGCCGCGCAGGTTGATCAGGGTGAGTATCGCGATGCAGGCCACGCTCAGCGCGGCCGACCAGCGTTCCAGCGCGGGTAGATAGGAGGTGATCGCGTCGACTCCGGCGGCGACGGAGACGGCTACCGTCAGCACGTAGTCGACCAGCAGCGCGCTCGCCGCGACCAGACTGGCGTTGGTGCCCAGGTTCTCCCGGCTGACGACGTACGCTCCGCCTCCGTTGGGGTAGGCATAGCAGGTCTGCCGGTAGGACACGATGATGATGACCAGCATGGCCACGATGGCCGCCCCGATCCACCCCGTGACGTGCAGCAGGGCGAGCCCACCCAGGGTGAGGGCCATGATGATCTGCTCGGTCGCGTACGCCACCGATGAGATGGGGTCGCTGCAGAAGACGGGCAACGCCAGCCGCTTGGGCAGGAGCTGTGTGGCAAGGCTCCCGGTCGGCAACGGGCGGCCGATCAGGACCCGCTTCGCCCAGTCCTTCACGGGCCGGCGGTCACACGCATCACCGCCTCCTTTCGATCACTGACTGTAATCGAGGGAGCAGCGGTGCACCGCCTCGACATGCAGCGATCCATCATCCAGGTGGCCGGCTGGGCTGGGTGCGGCCGTCGGTGTGGAAGGTGGCAGGCGGTCGGTTCGCCATCGCGGCGACGTGTTCGTCGTGCACCTGCAGCCGTCGGTGCGCGGTCGGCGTGCGGGTGAGCGGTCACATCGGGCCGGGTCAGGTGTCTGCGTCGCCGCTCGGCGGCAGGATTTCGCCGCCAGAACGGTGAACGGCTGGTGCGGGAGCGGTGAAAAGAGCCCTGCGTGCACCGCCCCCGGATCATCCGCTTTTAGCGGAAATAGGGAAATTAAACAGCTTTGAAGGGAATGACACCGTTTATCCAATCAGTTCGTGGGTTTCTGGACTATCGGAGGCTGGCGGCGATGTAGGCCAGATGAGGATCGGCGAAGAACGATCGCACCAGCGCAGGCATCTTCTGTAACCGCCGCAGCGCGCCCAGGGCGAGGGCTTTGAGCTCCTCGACGCCG
>NZ_JBFANM010000022.1:0-162471 GCF_040674815.1 Nonomuraea sp. NPDC049709 | reverse complement strand
CCCGGCCAGACCTCCTTCGCCATGGGCAAAGGCGCTCTTGAGACGATGACCCTGACCCTGGCCGGTGCGCTGGGGATCCGGGGGATCACGGTCAACGCCGTCGCCCCCGGCGCCACCAAGACCGACGTCAACGTGCCCGTCTTCGAGGCTCCGGGCGTCGAGGAGCTCATCACCGGCCAGACCGCACTCAACCGCCTCGGCCGGGCCGAGGACGTCGCCGACGCCGTCGCCTTCCTCGCCTCCGACGACGGCCGCTGGATCACCGGCCAGGTCATCGACGCCAGCGGCGGCCTCCACCTCGGCGCCCGCAGCTGACGCCAGCAGCCACCCCCAGACCAACCGCACGTACGAGCTCCGCTCGTATCTCATCTGCGACATCTGCGATAGGCGCATGCACGGCAAGAGCCGCAGGAACACCCAGTACTACGCGTGCGAGCCCGACATGCGTCACCACAAGGATCGTCGCGACTGGTATGCCAGCCACCCCAAGAGCCTGTGGGTTCGCGAAGATGATCTACTCGATCTGGTGCACGAGTTCTTCGCCGTCCGCGTCTTCAGCGCCCCGTACGTCGAGACCCTGCGCCGACAACTCCCCAAGAAGCCCTCAGAAGGTCAAACCCGCGGTGACCTGCTCAAGAAGGAAATTCTTGACCTAGGCAAACGTCAGGACAACGTCCTGACTCGGATCGAAGAGCAACTCCCCAGCGGCGATGAGGAGATCGACCAGGACTTCCGCGAACGTCTTCAGCGCCGATACGCCGACCTCGCCCGCATCCGGAAGACGAAGCTCGAAGAGCTTAAGACCTTGGCCGCCAGCACTCCGCCAGATGAGGATACGGAGCTGCTCAACGAGCTCTCGCGACTCGCCGCTGACCTCAGCACTGTTGGGGAGGACCTGCAGCGCAAGCTCTTCGACGCGTTCAACCTCGAACTTCGCTACCGCGTGGACACCCACGAGGTGCTCATCCGCATCACTGTCAAGGAGGACAACTTGCCCGCGATCAAAGCTCTGACAAGCAAATCGCCGACCCTCCCGGAGGAGGATCGGCGACCGATGATGTTTCCCTTGTTCTGCGTGCCCCCTGTAGGATTCGAACCTACGCACCCGGCTCCGGAGGCCGGTGCTCTATCCCCTGAGCTAAGGGGGCGACGAGTGATAAGGCTATCAGCATCTCGACACCACTCGGCACCAGATTAAAGCTCCTTGAACGCATCCAGCGAAAACCGCCCGTGACCAGCCCGCTACAGGTAACTTTGCGCCCGTGGGTGAGGTTCTTGGGAAGGTACTGGTCGTGGATGACGACGAGGTCATCCGGCAGCTCATCGCGGTGAACCTGAACCTGGAGGGGTTCGAGGTCGTGACCGCCACGGATGGGCAGGACTGCCTCGATCGGGTGCTTGACGTCATGCCCGACGTCATCACCCTTGATGTGATGATGCCGTTCCTGGACGGGTGGACGACCGCGCAGAGGTTGCGGACGGAGGAGGCCACCAGTCACATCAAGGTGGTGCTCATCACGGCCAGGGCTCAGGACGACGACAAGATGCGGGGGCGGGGCATCGGGGTGGATGCCTATCTGACCAAGCCGTTCGATCCTGCTGAGTTGATTCAGGTTGTTCGGGATCTGGCGGAGGGTTCCCGGCCCTGAGCTGGTGGGGTTTCCGTCCTGTCTCCGTGGGTGCCAGTGCTTGAGCTGGTGGGTGCGTGGATGGGGTGGGTTGAGGAGGCTCGGCGGGCTTACGGGCTAACCGTGCGTGTTCGAGGGTGATGGCAGTCTGACCTGGGGCGTGCGTGTGTGGGCGGGTTGTTCCGTACGCTGGCCGCATCACCTCTCTCGAAAGGCTGGAAAACGTGCGCAGCTCGATCTTCGGCAACCTCGACCCCCAGCAACTGCCCCCCGGCTTCGCCCTGGAGAACGGGAAGATGCTCCGCGTCCAGTTGCCCCACGAGGTGCTGGCCAAGCAGGGGTCCATGGTCGCCTTCCAGGGGCAGATGGACTTCGACTACGAGGGCGCCGGCAGCCTCGGGAAGATGTTCAAGAAGGCCATGACGGGCGAGGGCGGCTCGCTCATGCGCGTACGCGGCCAGGGGCTGCTCTATCTCGCTGACAACGCCGACGACATCCACCTGTTCTACCTGGAGAACGAGGGCATCACGGTCAACGGGCGCAACCTGCTGGCCTTCCAGCCGCAGCTCTCCTGGGACATCCAGCGCGTCCAGGGCGCGGGGGTCGCGGCCGGCGGGCTGTTCAACACCACGGTCACCGGGACGGGGTGGGTGGCGGTGACCACGCATGGCACGCCGGTGCTGCTCGACGCGGCTCGCATGCCGACGTTCGCCGATGGTCAGTCGGCGGTCTGCTGGAGCGCCGGGCTGGAGATCGGCGTCAACCGGACGATGAAGGTGGGGGCGTTGATCGGGCGGGGGAGCGGGGAGGCCATGCAGCTGGCGTTCAGGGGGCAGGGGTTCGTGCTGGTGCAGGCCAGCGAGGGGGCTCCCGTGGTGACGGCCGCCAAGTGACCGCTGCCCCGGCCGCCAAGTGACCGCCGCCCCGGCCGCCGGGTAGACAGGTAATTAGCTAATTGCCATAATGCCTTTGTGCTGGACGTCGACCTGGTCAAGGCGCTGGCCAATGACAAGAGGCTGCTGATCCTGGAGTGGTTGCGCGACCCCGAGCGGCACTTCCCGCCTCAGCGCGACGGCGATCTCGTACGCGACGGGGTCTGTTCGCTGTTCATCGCCGACAAGCTCGGCGTGAGCCAGCCCACCTGCGGCGAGCATCTCAAGGTGCTGGCCAAGGCGGGGTTGATCCGCGGCCGCAAGATCAAGCAGTGGGTGTTCTACCAGCGCGACGAGGGCCGGATCGCCGCCGCTAAGGAGTTGTTGAGCAGTGACTGGTGAGCCGAACGCCGCCTACGAGCGCCTGATCGCCGACATGGACGCCGCCGGGGCGCGCTACCGGGTGATCGACCACGCGCCCGAGGGACGTACGGAGCTGGTCAGCGCGTTGCGGGGGCACCACGTCGCGCAGGCCGCCAAGTGCCTGATCGTGATGGTCAAGGTCGGCAAGAAGCAGACCCGGCACGTGCTCGCCGTCGTGCCCGGCGATGCCCGGCTCGACCTGCAGGCGGTCAAGGCGCTGCTCGACGGCACGTACGTGGCCTTCGCCGGCAAGGAGAAGGCCGAGGAGCTGGCCGGGAGCGTGAGCGGGACCGTGCTGCCGTTCAGCTACGACCCCCGGCTCGAGCTGGTCGCCGATCCCTCGCTGCTGAACCGGCCCGAGCTGTACTTCAACGCCGCCCGGCTCGACCGCTCCGTGGCGCTGGCGACTGACGACTACGTGCGGCTGGCGGCGCCCCGGATGGCGGCCATCACGCTGAGCAACTAGGCGTGGGGGCCGTGTTGGTGCCGTTCCAGGAGGCCAGGAAGCCGAACGCGGTGGAGGCCCCGGGCGCCAGCAGGCCGTTCCAGCCCGCGTTGCGTACCGTCACCGAGGAGCCGCTCGCGCTCAGCGCGCCGCCCCAGAGCTGGCTGACCTGCTGACCGTCGGCGAACGTCCACGCCACCGTCCACGCGTTCATCGGCGTGGTGCCGGTGTTCCTGACGGTGACCTCGCCCTGGAAGCCGCCCTGCCACTGACCGGTGTTCTTGTACGTGGCCGTGCAGCCGCCGGGCGGCGGCGGGGTCGTGGTGGTGACGGTGGGCGTGGCGGTGCCGGACAGGGCCTCGACCAGGGGCGGGTACCACTTGTCGGACATCTTCTGGTCGCCCGCGGCGTTCGGGTGCACCCCGTCGTAGGTGTCGGTGGCCGTGCTGAAGCCCGTCCACTGGTCCACCACCGTGATCGGCGACTGCGCGGTGCTGGTGGCCGCGGCCCAGGCGGGGATGGCGTTGTTGAAGTTCACGGCCCGCTGGGCGCAGTCCGCGCAGGAGGACGGGTTCATCGGGATGATCTTGGCGACGAGGATCTTCATGCCGGGGTTGCTCGCCCGCATCTGGTTGACGAGCGTGGTGAACGAGCCGAGGATCGTCGCCGGCGCGATGTTGCTCCACACGTCGTTGGTGCCCAGGTGTATCAGCACGACGTCGGGTCGGGTGGCGGAGAGCCAGCCGGGCAGCAGGTTCTGGTTGGCGATGTTGGTGGCGAGGTAGCCGCCGTGGCCCTCGTTGTCGCCGTCGTGCGCGACCCCGCAGCCCTGGGGCGGGAGGGTGCCGACGAAGTCGACGTTCGTGTGGCCGGCGCTCTGGAGGCGGTTCCAGAGCAGGGCCCGCCAGCAGCCGGGGGATCCGGTGATCGAGTCGCCCAGGGGCATGATCCTGGTGGCGGCGGCGCCGGCCGATGCGGTGGTGGCGAATAACACCGCGGCGGCCAGGGCCAGCATCGCGGCCAGCGCGGCGCCGGTCTTGGGCATCGTCTGCTCTCCCGTCGTAGCCTGCGCAGATCGTAGGAGCGCGGGCTCGCGGCGGAAAGGGAGACGATCATCGCGAGGGCGTGACCTGGGGCGATACATGTAACTTTCAGGCGCGGACCACGGCCAGGGGGCAGGGGGCGTGGTGGAGCAGGGCCTGGCTGATCGAGCCGATGAGCATGCCCGCGAGCTGGCCGTGCCCGCGCGAGCCGACCACGAGCAGGTCGGCGCCGGAAGCGGCCTCCTTGAGCACCTCCATGGGGTGCCCGTGGACGACCTCCGCCACCACGTCCACCCCGGGATGCCGCTCCCGGTGCGCGGTCAGCGACTCCTTCAACCTCCGCAGCGTGTCCTGCTCGCTCTCCCGGTCGGCCGGCTCGAAGCCGCTCACGTGCGGCCAGGCCCACGCCTGTACGGCGTGCAGCCGGGCGCCGCGCAGCTCGGCCTCGTGGAAGGCGAACTCCAGTGCCCGCCCGGCGCCGGGCGAGCCGTCGGTCCCGGCCACGATCTCGCCGCGCGGGGTGTCGGGGCGCCCGTGGATCAGTACGACGTTCGTACGCGCGTGCGCGGACACCCCGTACGCGACCGACCCGACCAGCAACCCCCGGACGCCCCCGATCCCGCGGCTGCCGACGACCAGCAGCTCGGCCCCCTCGGATGCCTTGACCAGGGCGGAGCGGGGATCGCCGGGCAGCAGGACGCCCTCCACCCGCACCTGCGGCCACTCCCGGCGGGCCCGCTCCTCAGCCGAGGTGAGCACCGTGTTCGCGCCGTCGCGCATCCACCGGGCCACCTCCGCGTAGCGGACGGCACCCTGCTCGCACACCCACTTCGGCACGGCGTGCGCGATGGTCAGCGGCGCCTGGCGAAGCTCCGCCTCGGCCGCGGCCCAGCCGGCCGCCTCAAGGCCGGTGCGGGAGCCGTCCACCCCTACGATGATCACGACCCAGCCCCCTCAGGACAGCGCGTAGCATTCCACCTCGGCGCGGCGGAACGGCAGCCCCTGGGCCTCCGAGTCACGGACGCACGCGCGTTCGGACCTGCTGAGCCGGAGCGTGCCGCAGACGGTCACGCCGGAGTAGGAACGGCAGTCGAGGCCTCTGTCGGTTCTGCCGACGCGGTACATCTCTCTGACCGCGGCCCGGCATTTCGCCTTCCCGGTGTCGGCGTAGCGGCACTGGGCGATCAGGGTGTCGTACTGTTCCTGGCTTACTTCGTGCTGATCCATGCCGTCCCCGGCGGCGGCGGTGGCGCCGGACGCGGCCATCACGACGAGTAGTCCTGCGACAGCGGCGATTCTCTTCATGTTTCCCCTGATGGGGAGCCTACCGCCGAGGGCGCTCGTCAAACCTCGCCGCGCGGGTTTGGGCCGGGGGCACATCTGGGTACGATCTTCGCCGTCCAACGCGGGAGCCCGGTGGAGACCGGGCTGAGAGGACGGCTGACAGCCGCCGACCGCCAGAACCTGCTCCGGGTAATGCCGGCGAAGGGAGTTTGCGCGATGACTGACGCGCGCTTCACCAAGATCTACCGCGGCGACCTGCGCGTGCCGATGCGCGAGGTGCGACTGTCCGACGGCTCGGCGGTGACGCTGTACGACACCTCGGGCCCGTACACCGACCCGTCCTTCCGGCCCGACCTCCGGCAGGGGCTGCCGCGCCTGCGTGAGGGGTGGATCCGCGAGCGCGGGGCGGCGGGCGAGCCGGTCACGCAGGTCGCCTGTGCCCGGCGCGGGCTGGTGACCAGGGAGATGGAGTTCGTGGCCGTGCGCGAGGGCGTCACCCCCGAGTTCGTCCGGCAGGAGGTCGCGGCGGGCCGGGCCATCATCCCCGCGAACGTCAACCACCCCGAGTCCGAGCCGATGATCATCGGCCGCAACTTCCTGGTGAAGATCAACGCCAACATCGGCAACTCCGCCGTGACCTCCTCCATCGAGGAGGAGGTCGAGAAGATGACCTGGGCCACGCGCTGGGGCGCCGACACGATCATGGACCTGTCCACCGGCGACGACATCCACGAGACGCGCGAGTGGATCCTGCGCAACTCGCCCGTCCCGGTCGGCACCGTGCCCATCTACCAGGCGCTGGAGAAGGTCAAGGGCCGGCCGGAGGCGCTGTCGTGGGAGGTCTACCGCGACACGCTGGTCGAGCAGTGCGAGCAGGGCGTCGACTACGTGACCGTGCACGCGGGGGTGCGGCTGGAGTTCGTGCCGCTCACCGCCCGCCGCAAGACCGGGATCGTCTCGCGCGGGGGCTCGATCATGGCCGCCTGGTGCCTGGCGCACCACCGCGAGAGCTTCCTGTACGAGAACTTTGCCGAGATGTGCGAAATCCTGGCCCGCTACGACGTGTCGTTCTCGCTCGGCGACGGGCTCAGGCCCGGCTCGATCGCCGACGCCAACGACGAGGCCCAGTTCGCCGAGCTGCGCACGCTCGGGGAGCTGACCGCGATCGCGCGTGAGCACGACGTCCAGGTGATGATCGAAGGCCCCGGGCACGTGCCCATGCACAAGATCAAGGAGAACGTGGACCTGCAGCGCGAGCTCTGCGACGACGCGCCCTTCTACACCTTGGGCCCGCTGGTGACGGACATCGCCCCCGGTTACGACCACATCACCTCGGGCATCGGGGCGGCCATGATCGGCTGGTTCGGCACCGCCATGCTCTGCTACGTCACCCCCAAGGAGCACCTCGGCCTGCCGGACAAGGACGACGTCAAGACCGGCGTGATCACGTACAAGATCGCCGCCCACGCCGCCGACCTGGCCAAGGGACACCCGCAGGCGCAGGCGTGGGACGACGCGCTGTCGGACGCGCGGTTCGAGTTCCGCTGGGAGGACCAGTTCGACCTCTCGCTCGACCCCGACACGGCACGGTCCTTCCACGACGAGACGCTGCCCGCCGCGCCTGCCAAGACCGCGCACTTCTGCTCGATGTGCGGGCCCAAGTTCTGCTCGATGCGGATCAGCCACGACATCCGGGAGGCGGGCTTCGCGGAGAAGTCGGCCGAGTTCAGGCAGCGCGGCGGCACCGTCTACGTCGATCAGCCCGGCAAAGTCTCCCCGCCGACCGGGGCCAGCACCTCGCCGGTGTAGTACGACGACATGCGCCCGGAGGCGAAGAACACGTACGAAGGGGCGATCTCGTCCGGGTCGGCGGGCCGCCCCATCGGCACGTGCTCGCCGAACTTGCCCACCTTCTCCTCGGGCATCGTGGCCGGGATGAGCGGCGTCCACACCGGCCCCGGCGCCACGGCGTTGACCCGGATGCCGCGCTCGACCAGGTTCTGGGCCATGGAGTAGGTGAAGGCGTTGATGGCGCCCTTCGTGGCGGCGTAGTCGATGAGCGACTTGTTGCCGCGCAGGCCGTTGATCGAGGAGGTGTTGACGATCGCGGAGCCCTCCCGCAGGTGCGGGAGGGCCGCCTTGGTGACGCGGTAGTAGCTGTGGATGTTGACCGCGAACGTGCGCTCCCACTGCTCGTCGGTCAACTCCTCCAGGCCGCTCACCGGCGCCTGGTAGGCGACGTTGTTCACCAGCACGTCCAGGCCGCCCAGCTCCGCGACGGTCTGCTCGACGACCGACGCGCAGTGGGCGCCGTCGGCCAGGTCGCCGGGCAGCAGCACGCAGCGCCGGCCGGTCTCCTCGACCAGCTTGCGGGTGTGGGCGGCGTCCTCGTGCTCGCTCAGGTACGCGATCGCGACGTCCGCCCCCTCCTTGGCGAAGGCCACGGCGACCGCCCGGCCGATGCCCGAGTCGCCGCCGGTGATGAGGGCCTTCCTGCCGCTCAGCAGGTCACGGCCCACGTAACCGCGCATCTCGTCACGCGGCTCCGGCGCCATCTCGCCGGTACGACCCGGGTACGGCTGGGTCTGGGGTGGTGGTGTTTCCGACATGAACAGCGGCCTGCCCGTGTTCGGGTATGGCTAACGCCAGCGGATCGCCTACTTCACGAAGCCCTGTGACCTCAGCCAGTCGCGGGCCACCAGCACCGGCACGTCGCCGTCCACGTCCACCTTGGCGTTGAGGTCGCGCATCACGTCGTCGGTCAGCCTGGCGCTGATGGGAGCGAAGATGCGTGCGATCTCCGGGTGCGCGTCGGCCAGCTCGCGCCGCAGGGTCACGGCTGCGTTGTACTGCGGGAAGAAGCGCCTGTCGTCCTCCAGCAGGACCAGGTCGAGGGCCTTGACGCGGCCGTCGGTCGTGGTGACCATGCCCATGGCACACTGGCCGCGGGCGACGGAGTCGTACAGGACGCCGACCGAGACCCGCCGCACGTTCCCCCTGGGGACGTCCTTGCCGTACTCCAGGCCGTAGCCCCTGAGCATGCCGAGGAAGCCGTCGTCCCGGCCGAAGGTCTCGTGGTCGACGCAGTACGTCCGCTGGTCCACGGGGATTCTGGTCATGTCCGAGATCTTCGTCAGGCCCCATCGGCCGGCCGTGGCGCGCGTGACGCCGATCGAGTAGCTGTTGTTCAGCGGGGCCGGGGGCAGCCAGACGATGCCGTTCCTGCGCAGGTCGAGGTCGCGTACGGCCTCGAACTGCCGCTCCGCCCCCGGCACCGGGTCGCCCTGGCCGAGGTAGGTGATCCAGCCGGTGCCGGTGTACTCCCACATCAGGTCGGCGTCGCCGCGCGTCAGCGAGGCGCGGGCGTTCACGCTGCCCTGGACGTTCGTCTGGTCGGCCACGTCCGCCCCGGCGGCGGTGAGGGCGAGCACCGCGATCTTGCCGAGCACCAGCTGCTCGGTGAACTCCTTGGACGTCACCCGCACCGTCGTGCCCTGGAGCGAGGGCACCGGGCGGATGCTGCCCGGCTCGACCGGCGGCACGAACGACGACGCGGGCCGCAGCCCGCACGCGGCGACGGTGAGCAGGAACAGCACGGCCGTGAGAGCCCTCACGACAGCCCCTTCGGCGCGAGGAGCCGCTGCGCGAGCCCGCCCAGCCAGTCGATGAGCAGCGCCAGCACCGCCATCAGCACGCACCCGGTGACCAGGACCAGGTTGCGCTGGGTGCTCACGCCCGCGGTGATCAGGTCGCCGAGCCCGCCCGCGCCGATGAACGCCGCGACGCCCGCCGTGCCCACGTTCAGCACCAGCGTGGTCCGTACGCCCGACATGATGACCGGCGCCGCCATCGGCAGCTCCACCCGGAACAGCACGCCGGCCGCCGACATGCCGATGCCCCGGCCGGCGTCGACCAGCCGCGGGTCCACCTGCTCGATCCCCACCATCGTGTTGCGCAGCGTCGGCAGCAGCCCGTACGCGAACAGCGCCGCCACCGCCGTCCAGAACCCGATCCGGAACAGCACGGCCAGCAGCACGACCAGCCCCACCGACGGGATGGCCTGACCCAGGTTCACCAGCGACAGCACGATCGGCGTCACCCGGCGCAGCCCGCGCCGGGTGAGCAGCACGCCCAGTGGCAGCGCCACCGCCAGCACCAGCACGGTCGAGTAGGACACCAGCTCAACGTGCTCCCACGTGCGCCGGAGGATGAACGGCAGGCCGAGCGAACCGCGCTCGATGCTGTCGAGCGGCACGACCTGCGTGTAGGCCACCATCGCGACGCCCACGGCCAGATAGCACAGCGGGGGCAGGAACGCGTGCCACGACCGGCCGATCCGGGGCTCCGGCGTCGCCGCCTCCTTGGCGGCCGCGCTCTCGACGGTCACGTGGCATCGCCTCTCCGCAGGCGGCGCTCGCGCTCGTGGGCCTTGATCGACTGGATCGCGCTCTGCACCGTGCCCAGCGACAGCGCCCCAGCGTACGCCTGCCGCCGGCCCACCACCGGCACGATGTCGGTGTCGGCGTTGAGCAGCGCCTCCAGGGCGTCCTGCAGCGTCATCCGGTGCCCGATGGAGGCGGTGACGGGGTCGCCGACCGTGCCCACCCGGCCGATGCGCCCATGGAGGTCGGCCAGGGCGATCCACCTGAGCGGGCGGCGCATCCCGTCGGTGATCAGCGCGTAGCCGCGGCCGTCGCGCTCGACCTCGTGGAGCAGCTCGTGCGCGTCGGCGTCCTCGGAGGCGTACGGCACCTGGTCCAGCTCGATGTCGCCCACCTTGGTCAGGCGCAGCAGGCGCATGGAGGAGCCGGCGCCGAGGAACTGCTCGACGTACTCGCTCGCCGGGTTCGTGAGGATCTCGGCCGGTCTGGCGTACTGCACGACGTGCCCGGGGCGCTGCATGATCGCGATGTGGTCGCCGATCTTGAGGGCTTCGTCCACGTCGTGGGTGACGAAGACGATCGTCTTGGCCAGGTCGTCCTGGAGGCGCAGGAGCTCGTCCTGGAGGCGTTCGCGGCTGATGGGGTCGAGGGCGCCGAACGGCTCGTCCATGAGCAGGACGGGAGGGTCGGCGGCCAGCGCCCTGGCCACGCCGACGCGCTGCTGCTGCCCGCCGGAGAGGCGGCGCGGGAAGCTGTCGCGGAACGTGTCCGGCTCCAGGCCCACCAGCGTGAGCAGCTCGGTGACGCGCTCGGCGATCCGCCGCTTGTCCCAGCCGAGCATCCTCGGCACCTGGGCGATGTTGGCGGCCACGGTCATGTGGGGGAACAGGCCGGCCTGCTGGATGACGTACCCGATGTGCCGCCGCAACCGGTCGGGGTCGATGTCCCGGGAGTTCTGGCCGCCGATGAGGATGTCGCCCGAGGTGGGCTCGATCAGGCGGTTGATCATGCGCATGGTGGTGGTCTTGCCGCACCCGGAGGGGCCGAGCAGGACCACGATCTCGCCTGCCGGGATGTGCAGGTCAAGCTCCTGCACGGCCGGGGCCTCGCCCCCCGGGAACGCCTTGGTCACCTTCCGCAGCTCGATCGGCACGCCGCCGGTGGGCCGGTCAGCCACGCGCGCCTCCCGCGGCCTGACGTTCCCGAGTGGTCGTGAGCCGTCCGAGCAGCACGAAGCAGGCGTCGAAGGCGAGCGCGAGGATCGCCACCCCGATCGTCCCGGTCAGTGTGGAGTTGACGGCGTTCGCGCCGCCGAGCCGGGCCAGCCCGGAGAAGATCTGCTCGCCCAGACCCGGGCCGGAGACGTACGCGGCGACGGCGCCGATGCCCATGGAGAGCTGCGTGGCGACGCGGATGCCCGTGAGGATCACCGGCCAGGCCAGCGGCAGCTCGACCCTGGTCAGCGCCCGGCGGCGGCTCATGCCGAGGCCGCGCGCGGCGTCCACCAGCATGGGGTCCACGCTCTGGAGGCCGACGACGGTGTTGCGGACGATCGGGAGCAGCGCGTACAGCACGATGGCGGTCACGCTCGGCGCCACGCCGAGCCCGAGCAGGGGGATGAGCAGCCCCAGCATGGCCAGCGACGGGACCGTGAACAGGACCCCCGCGCTCGCCGTCGCCAGGTTCGCCACTTTCGGGCGGCGGTAGGTGAGCACGCCCGCGAGCACGCCGAGCAGCGCCGCCACCAGGACGCATTGGGCGACCATGGCGGCGTGCTGGACCGCCTCGAAGACGATGAGATCCCACCTGTCCTCGATGTACTCCCACAGGCTCATCAGCCTGGTACGTAACCGGTGCCTCATACCTCAAACGGCTCATCAGAGGTTCTTGATCGTTTGTCGTGGCGGACCCCTACAGTTCTTTCCACAACGACGTCGGAGGAGCCGAGAATGACCGCCTGGCACGAGATCCGCCGCCTCATCCACGCGGGTGACGCCGACGACCTCATCGACCGGCTGGTCACCTTGAGCCCCGCCGACCGCGGATTCGTGGCCGCGGAGCTCCGCGGTCACCTCCCCGTCCTGCGCGCCCGGGCCGAGGCCGGGCGGGCGTCGCTGTGGGACGAGGACGGCTGGGAGGAGCTGTCGCTCGAGCCCTGGGAGCAGTGGGCCGAGCTGACGCGCCTGGCGGGGGCGGGCACGCTGGGCACGGCCGCCGCCGTGGCCGCCTGGGTGACCCGCCGTGACCTCCTGACCGAGCATCGCCACCTGCCGGCCGCCGGCTTCGGGGACCCGGCGCCGATGGTGCGCCTCCTCGGCCACCGGCCCGCCGCCTGGCAGGCGGACCTCGCCGTCCGCCTGGCCGGCAGGCTCCGGGGCCCGCGCGATCCCGGGGCCCCTCTCGCCCTCGCGCTGCTCCGCCACACGGCCGCCGCCCCGCCCCCGCACGATCCGCTGGTGGTGGCGTGGGTCTCCGGCGGAGCCGCCGCCTCGTCCGATCCCCTCATGCCCGCCCTGGTGCCCCGCCTCTTCGAGGCCGAGGGGGTCGGGCGCGCGCTGCGGCACGAGCGCGCGGCTCCGCCCACGGGCTGGCTGAAGCTGCTCGGGGGCCTTGACCGGGAGGAGATCCTCGACGGTTGCGTCCGCCGCTTCCTGCGCGGCGGCACAGCGCAGGACCTCCGCTTCTTCGCGCGCCTGCACGAGCTGCTCGCGCCGACCGCGGCGGAGGTGGAGCGCCGCCGCCGCGACTACGTGCGGCTCCTGCCCGTGGCGCCGGGCCCGGTGGCCGACCTCGCCCTCCACCACCTCCGCCGCCTCGGCGGCCACGATCCCGCCGAGGTCACGGAGGCGCTCGAAGGGCTGCTGTTCAGGGCCGAGACCAAGCTGGTGCGCGCCGGTCTCACGTGGTTCGACGAGACGGTACGCGAGTCGCCGGCGCTCGCGGACGACCTGGCTCCGGCCCTGGCCTCGGCCTTCGGCCACGAGTCGTACCCCGTCCAGGGCAGGGCCGCGCAACTCGCGCTCAAACACCGCAGGCGCTTCGGCGCGGCCGGAGCCGAGCGGATCAGGGCCGCGCTCAATGCCCTGCCCCCGGCACTCGAAGCCCGCCTCGTCCCGGCGTTCGCCGGTGTCGCTCCGGTCGGCTGACGAAGCCCGCCTCGGTCCGGCGTTCCCGGGATCGCGCCGGTCAGCTGAGGCTGAGCAGGCCCGCGTCGACGACCCGGCGGCCGAAGGGACGGGCCAGTTCGGCGAGGCGTTCGCAGCCGTCCTCGCCCAGCGTCTCGTACGCCGGCATCGCCAGGGCGTCCGTGCGGTCCTCGATGTGCCGGCGCAGGGCCTGGCCCGCCTCGGTGAGGGTGTCGCCGTCCAGGAGGCCGCGGTCGCGGAGGCCGGCTTCCGTGGCCGCCCAGTCCTCCTCGGGCCAGGCTCGGCTGATCTTGAGGAAGGGGGTGGGGACGGTGCCGGAGGCGGCGTGCAGGACGAGGGCTTCGAGGCCGGTCACGCCCTCGGCGAGGAGCATGGCCACGTGGCCGTCGCCGCGGAACTCGCGCAGCAGGGTCTGGGCGTGCCACAGCTGCATGAGCGGCTCGTCCGGCCAGGGGAGGGTGGCGTGGGCGGCGAAGAGGGGGCGGCCCTGGGGGTGCAGGCAGGCCGCTTCGGCGGCGCGGCGGGCCAGGGCGAGGGTCTGGTCGAGATCGGGGAGCTCGTGCAGGCCCGCCCGGCGCAGCGCTTCCTCGGCCGCTTCGTAGCGGGCCTGGAGGACCTGCTCCGGGGTGACGATGGTCCAGGCGTCCTGGAGTGACTGGCGTACGAGGGCCGGGCAGAAGTTGTAGAACGTGGCGATGACCAGCTCGGCTGAGGCGCGGCCGAAGGGGGCGCTGCGGGAGGTGAAATATCCGGACATGCCGGTTAGGCCGAGCTTGGTGAAGCGGCTGGAAGCCTCCGGGACGAAATAGATCATGCCGTGCACGGGCTCCAGGCGGCGCCAGGCCCGGCGGGCCGCTGCTGTGTTCATGACCTCATGCCTCCGTCAGCGATGTTCATGGCTTCAGACCTCCGATAGGGGACGTTCATGACCTTGGGCCTCCGGCAGGGGATGTTCGCGGCCTCGGGCCTCCGGCAGGGATGTTCGCGGCCTCAGGTTTCCGACAGGGAGTCGACGAACTGCGACATGCCGGCCAGCCACCGGTCGGGGTCCTCGGACTTGCGGCGGGCGAACTCCGCGACCTCCGGGTGCGGGAGGATGTGGAAACGCTCCGCGGCCAGGCCCTCGACGACCGCCGTCGCCACGTCCGCCGGGTCCAGGATCGCCCCCGAGGCGTGCACCGCCCTGGCGGTCACGTGGTCGGTGTCGATGCCGCGTTCGAGCATCGCCGTACGCACGCCCTGCGGGCACAGGACGCTGACCTTGATGCCCTTGGAGGCGTAGTGGATGGCCAGCCACTCGGCGAACGCGACCGCAGCCGCCTTCGTCACCGCGTACGGCGCGTCGCCGGGGCAGCCGATCAGACCGGCGGCCGAGCAGGTGTTGAGGAGGTAGCCGCCGCCCCGGGCGACCATGGAGGGGACGACGGCGCGGGCGGCGTACACGTGGGCCATGAGGTTCACCGCGTACAGGCTGTTCCACTCCTGGTCGGGGGCGTCCAGGCCGTGACCGCCGATGATGCCGGCGTTGGAGCAGAACAGGTCGACCGGGCCGTACGGGGTCTCGGCGAGGGTGGCCACCTCCGCCTCCGAGGAGACGTCCACGCGTACGGGGGTCGCCCGGGCGCCGATCTCCTTGGCCACCGCGGCGGCGCCCGCCTCGTCGAGGTCGGCGACGACCACACCGGACGCCCCCTCCGCGGCGAACCTGAGGGCCAGCGCGCGGCCGATCCCGCTTGCCCCGCCCGTGACGACGACGACCTTGTCCCGTACTCGCATGCGTGCTCCTCCCGGGCCGGATATAGAACAAGATTCTACTGCGGTGGGCCGCACTTAGATGAGAGGTTTCTCATCTGGGCCTCAGCGTGGTCTCCTCGAAGGGCGTCAGGGTCGAGCTCATGAAACATCGGGGAACGATGATCCTCCTCGCCCTGGGGGTGGCAGTGGCGGGCGTCATGTCGATGGGGCTGGTGCGGGCGGCGGGTCAGAATCCTGATCTGGGCGAGCCCGTGGTGGTCTCGCCGTCACCGTCGTCCCCGGCCTCGGCCGTGCCCTCCGGGCGGGCCGGGGAGCCGACGTCCAAGGCCGGTTCGCCGACCGGGAGCCCGGGCGCCGAGCCCGGCGGGAGCGCGGAGCCGGGCGCGAGCGAGCGGCCCACGTCGCGCAAGTCCAAGGCCGAGCCGGTCGAGCCGCCTTCCCCGAGGCCGGGTGGCGGCGGCGACGATGACGACGATGATGGTGGTGGCGACGATGACGGCGACGACTGATGGGGAGGCCAGATGCGGGTGAGCGCCCGAGCCCGGATCGTGGGCTGGATGCTCGCCGTTGTCGGCCTCGCCCTGTCAGTCGCGATCTTCGCGACCTGGACCATCCTGCTCGCGCGGCTCGACGATCGCATGACGGCCGAGCTGGGCAACGAGGTCCAGAAGCTCCGCAACTACGCCGACTCCGCGCTCGACCCGAAGACCGGGAGCACGGTGACCGGCGTCCAGGAGCTGCTGACGAAATACCTGGCGCTCAACGCTCCCGATCAGCGGGAGACCTTCTTCAGCATCATCGACGGGAGGGCGGACAAGGTCCCCTTCAAGCTGCCGCCGGTCCGCCTCGACACCGACGAGGAGCTGGTCGGGCGGATGGCCACGGCGACCCGGGTCATCCGCGACGAGATGGAGACCACCCAGGGAACGGTCCAATACGCGGTGATCCCGGTCTCCGTGGCCGGCGACAACCGCCGCGGGCATTTCGTCGTGGCCATCTTCTACGACCAGCACCGCGACGAGATCGTGGACGCGGTGCGGGTGCTCGGGCTGTCCGCGCTGGCGGCCATGGGCCTGGCGGGGGTGGCCGGATGGCTCGTGGCGGGGCAGGTGCTGGCGCCGGTCCGGCTGGTCCGGCAGACCGCCGAGCAGATCAGTGACTCCTCCGACCTGACCCGCCGGCTCGACGTGCCGGGCGACGACGACGTGGCCGCGCTCGCGGGGACGTTCAACCACATGCTCGACCGGCTCGAGCAGGCTTTCGTCGTGCAGCGGCACTTCATGGACGACGCCGGGCACGAGCTGCGCACGCCGATCACCGTCATCCGGGGCCACCTGGAGCTCATGGGCGACGACCCCGACGACCGCGCCGAGACCCTCGCCCTGGTCACCGACGAGCTGGAGCGGATGAACCGCATCGTCGACGACCTCCTCACCCTCGCCAAGGCCGAGCAGCCGGGGTTCCTGGCGCTCGACCACGTCGAGCTGGCCGACCTCACGGTCAGCGTGGTCGCCAAGGCCCGGGCGCTCGGCGAGCGCCGGTGGCGGGTCGACGAGGTGGCCGAGGCGCGCCTGCCGGCCGACCGGCACCGGCTCACGCAGGCGCTCATGCAGCTCGTGGCCAACGCCGTGCGCCACACCGCCGACGACGACCTGATCGCCGTCGGCTCCGCCGTCCGCGACGGGCGCGTCGAGCTGTGGGTGCGCGACAGCGGTCCCGGCGTCGCGCCGGCGGAGCGCGAGCGGATCTTCGGACGGTTCGTCCGCGGTGCCGGGCGCACCGGCGCCCACGACGGCGCCGGTCTTGGGTTGGCCATTGTCAGATCCATCGCCCAAGCTCATGGAGGCAACGTGAAAGTGACCGAGGCCCCGGGCGGCGGGGCGTGTTTTGTCATGTCTCTTCCGCTGTGGGAGCTGTGGAGGCTGCATTGAACCGGATTCTGATCGCCGAGGACGAATCCAGGATCGCTTCCTTCGTGGAGAAGGGGCTGCGGGCCAACGGCTTCGTGACGGCCGTCGTGGGCGACGGGGTGGCGGCCTACGACCTGGCCAGCTCGGGCGGGTTCGATCTGCTCATCCTGGATATCGGGTTGCCGTTGAGCGACGGGTTCACGGTGTTGCGGCGGCTGCGAGGCGCCATGGTGAGCATCCCTGTGATCATCCTGACCGCGCGTGACAGCGTGACCGACACGGTGGCCGGGCTGGAGGGCGGGGCCGACGACTACATCGCCAAGCCCTTCGCCTTCGAGGAGCTCCTGGCGCGGGTGCGGTTGCGCTTGCGGGCCGAGCGTACGCCCGAGGTGACGGTGCTGCGGGTGTCCGATTTGTCGCTTGATCTGCGCACCCGGCGGGTTTATGTGGGGGAGCGGGCGGTCGACCTGTCCACCAGGGAGTTCGCGCTCGCGGAGATCTTCTGCCGCCATCCTGACCAGGTGCTGACCCGGGAGCAGCTGCTCAGCCACGTGTGGGGGTTCGACTTCGACCCCGGCTCCAACGTGGTGGACGTCTACGTGCGCTACCTGCGACGCAAGATCGGGGCAGACCGGATCGAGACCGTCCGGGGCACGGGCTACCGGATGAGAGTCGCCTAATCATCAGCTCACCGCCGCTTCACCGTACGCCGCCAAGCTGTTCATCAAGGCACCGACGGAAGGAGCGGTCTTGGTAGCCGGGCTTGTGATGGACCTCGTGGCGATCATCGTCCTCGCCTACGGTCTCTACTATCGGCGGCATCATCGGCGCGACCTGCTGTTCGCCTACGTCGCGCTGAACGTGGGCATCTTCGCGGTCGTGTCGCTGCTGCTGGTCCAGCGGGTCGACATCGCCGTCGGGTTCGGGCTGTTCGGCGTGCTCTCCATCATCCGGCTCCGGTCGAGCGAGATCACGCAGCAGGAGATCGCCTACTACTTCATCGCGATCGTGCTGGGCCTGGTCAACGGCATCGCCGGATCGTGGCCGCTGACCGCTCTCCTGCTCAACGGGGTGCTGCTGGTGGTGATGTACATCGCAGACCATCCCGGTCTGCTCGGCCGCACGCGCCATCAGGTGGTGACGCTGGATGTCGTACACGCCGATCCGGAGCTGCTGCGGGTGGATCTGGAGAGCCGGCTGCGGGCGCGGGTGCTGCACTGCGTGGTCACCCAGGTCGACTACGTACGCGACGTGACGGTCGTGGACGTCCGCTACGTGGCCCCCAACCCGAGGGTGGGCGTGCGGTGACGCCGGACCGCTGGGTGGGGGTGCGTTCGGTGGTGGCTTGCCGGATGAATCGGATGGAGAGGGTGGAGGCAGCGGTGGCAACGGTGTGTCGGGCGGGGCGGGGGTCGAGGGCGGGTCGGGGGCCGACGGCCGGTCGGGTGAGGGGGCGGAGGGCCGAGCGGGTGGGGCGATGGTCGAGGCCGGGTCGGGTGGGCGTGGTATCGCTGGAGGGGCAGGATGGCTGAACCGTACGCGGATGCGCTGCTCGCCGGAGTCGCCGCCGCGCTCCCCGCCATCGGGCTCGAGGACGTGCCGGAGCTGATGAGCCGGGTCGACTGCAAATACATCGTGACCGCCTCGACCATGGCGAGACTCGCGGCGGAGCTGGGCGACCGGTTCTGCGCGTTGCGGATCGACGGGCGGCGGCAGTTCCGCTACACCTCCACCTACTTCGACACCTCTGACCTGCTCACCTACCACCAGCATCGGCAGGACCGGCGGCGCCGGTTCAAGCTGCGCACCCGGACCTACCTCGATGGGGGCGGCCAGTGGCTGGAGCTCAAGCTCAACGGTGCGCGGGGCTCCACGGACAAACACCGCATCCCGTACGACGGCGTGCCGAGCCGGACGCTCACCAGGGAGGCGCTGGACTTCGTCCGCGACACGCTGCTCAGCGAGCTGCGTCTCATCGCGCCCGAGACGATGGAGCCGGTGCTGGCCACCGACTACAAACGGGTCACGCTCATCGACCGATCCGGCGCGGCCCGGCTCACGTGCGACACCGGGCTGCTCTGCCGCGACGGGCAACGCAGCACCGCGGCTCGCGAGGACCTGGTCCTGCTGGAGTCGAAGTCGGTGGACGGGAAGGCGGTGATCGACAAGGTGCTGCGCGGGCTGGGGGTGCGGCCGGTGACGGTGAGCAAATACTGCCTCGCGGTCGCCGCCCTCCGTGACCTGCCCGCCAACCGCTGGCACCCGGTCCTGCACCGCTACCTGACCCACCGGCCGGGTCCCCGGCGCCCGACGACCCGAGCCGGTCGCTGCCGAGTCGAATGGCAGGCCCATGCGGGCGGGGCCGGTGCCGGGGGATTGGAGTGAGTAGTGGAGAGGGGAGGTCGGATGGGTGGGAATTGGTCCTTGGGCCCGGGGGTTGCCCGGGGCCGACCCGCCCGGTCTGATCTGCGGGAACTCGACAACGGGGACTTCATGGTGATAGGTAGGGAGTTGACCAGCGAGTATGAGTAGCGGTTGCCGTCGGATGTGTTCACCGGCCCACGACTGAATGTCTGGTAGTTGTTCTGCGGAACGCGCTGCTTGCGGCTAAAAGGGATATTCCTCATGCTTGAGCGCATTCGTGAGATTCCGGGCGACTTGCTGAGTGCGGATGAGTATCTCGATGACTTCTGGCCGAATTTCCGGGAGATCGATGATGTGTTCTGGAAGCTCGAACGGATCCAGAGCTTCCGGGAGGCGGGGGAGCCCAGCTGGGTCGCCATGATGGAGGGCGACTGGAATCGGTCGCTGAAGCTGATCGACGGCGAGTGCGATGCGACGGGGGCGACGGGGATTCGGGAACGGCCGGCTGAGAAATTCGTCCGCAGGAGAATTCGGATCGTTGAGCAGCCGGTCACGCCCTATTTGCAGTGGGAGATGCATGTTCTGGCGCTGAAGGTCGCGGCCGTCGAGCAGGTGCGGGTGCTTGATGCCGGTGAAGTGGCCGAGCTTGAGGTGGGGCGGCGACTGCCGGAGCTGGTCGTGCTCGGGACTGCGGTCATGTACGAGGTGACGTATGACGAAGCGGGGGCGCACAGCGGGGCGCGGCGGATCGACGATCGCGAGGTGATCGCGGCCTGCCGGGGGGAGCTCGACAAGATGTTCGCCGGTGGTGAGGACTTCCGGGCCTACTACGAGCGGGAGATCGTGCCGTTGCCCACGCCTCGGGTGACCGTCTGAGGCGAAGGATTCCCGGCCTCGGAGTGGTCGGGCCGGGGCTGGGTTGGGACGGGCTGGGTTGGCACGGGGCCGGGACGGGACCGAGATGGGGCGGGGTCGAGATGGGGCGGGGTCGAGACGGGCCGGGGTCGAGACGGGCCGGGGCGGAGCCGAGGTGGGGCCGAGGTGGGGCCGACGTGGGGCCGAGGTGGGGCCGAGGTGGGGCCGGACCGGGGGTGGGGCGGGGGCGGGGCGGGGGCGGGGCGGGGGCCAATTCAGGCGGATGTGGAGCGCGCCCATGGTGTGCCTCGTGCGCGGCGCCCGGGCTTCTCGGTGAAGGCCGGGCGCCATGCAGGTGAGTGGGGGGATGTGAGCGGTTCCGTTGCCGGAGGGGCGGGGGTCTGGGGTTACAGGGGGAGGTCGCCGGTGGCGGTGCTGGTGGAGCCGGTGGCCTGGTAGGCGGCGATCGTGCGCTCCGCGATGCGCATCTGGTGGATCTCGTCGGCGCCGTCGGCGAAGCGGGCCCAGCGGGCGTGCTGGAACATGTTCGCCAGCGGCGTGTCCGTCGAGTAGCCCAGGGCCCCGTGCACCTGGATCGCGCGGTCGATGATCCGGTTGAGGCTGTTGGCCACGAAGTGCTTGGCCATCGACACCTCCGTACGGAAGTCATCGCCCTTGTCGATCTTGGAGGCGGCGTGCAGGACCATCAGCTTGCACTGGTAGAGCTCCATGGCCGAGTCGGCGATCATCCACTGGATGCCCTGCTTCTCCGCCAGCAGGGAGCCGTGGCTGTAGCGCTTGAGTGCGCGGTCGACCATCATGTCCAGCGCCGTTTCCGCCTGTGAGATCCAGCGCATGCAGTGGGCGAGGCGGGCCGGGCCCAGACGGTACTGGCCCAGGCGGTGGCCGTTGCCCCGCCCGCCGAGGATGGCGCTGTCGGGCAGGCGCAGGTCCTTGATGACGATCTCGCTGTGGCCGGTGGAGCCGTGCATGGTCTCCACCTCGCGTACGTCGTTCCAGCCCGGGTTGGGAAGGTCCACGAGGAAGGCCGTGTTGGCGCCGCGCGACCCCTCCGGTACGTCCTGCTCCGTCCTGGCGATGAGGATGGCGAAGTTGGCCCGCCGGGCGTTGGAGATGAACCACTTGTGGCCGTTGATCACCCACTCGTCGCCGTCCTGGACCGCCTCGGTACGGATCAGCGTGGGGTCGGACCCGGCCACCTCCGGCTCGGTCATGGCGAAGCAGGACATCTGCACCCCGTCGAGCAGCGGGCGAAGGTACCTCTCCTTCTGCTCGTCGCTCGCCCAGTGCAGCAGGGTGTGCATGTTGCCCTCGTCGGGAGCCTGGCAGTTGAGCACCCACGGGCCGATGCGGGTCTTGGCCGCCTCCGACTGCACCATGGCCAGCTCCACGTGACCCAAGCCCATGCCACCCCACTCCTTCGGCATGTGCGGCAGCCACAGGCCCTCCGCCTTGGCCAGGGAACGGAGCTGGAAGATCGCCCGGAGGTACTCGTCGCGGTCGCCCTCCTTCAGGTCCTCCATGGCCGGAACGACGGTGCCCTGGATGAAGGTGCGGACCCGCTTGCGGATCTCCTCGTGCTCCGGGGCGAGGGTGAAATCGATGGCCATGCTGGTGTTACTCCTTGCGGTGAAGTTGCGAATCATCGGGGTTGTGGCAGGCCAGCCAGTGGTCCTCGCCGATCTGCCTGATCTGGGGTTCCTCCGCGGCGCACGTCGCCGTCGCCCGCGGGCAGCGGGTACGGAAGCGGCACCCGGTGGGCGGGCTGACGGGGGACGGGGGCTCGCCGCTGATCAGCGTGTCCGCGGGCGGCAGGTCCAGGCCGCCCCCGGGGATGGAGGCGATCAGAGCCCGCGTGTACGGGTGCGCCGGCCGGCTGATCAGGTCCGCGCTCGGCGCCAGCTCGCACACCTTGCCCAGGTACATGACCATGATCCGGTCGCTGACGTTCTTCACCACGGCCAGGTCGTGGGCGATGAAGACGAGCGTGAGCCGGTAGCGGGCCTTGAGATCCTCCAGCAGGCCGAGGATCTGGGCCTGCACCGAGACGTCCAGGGCGGAGACCGGCTCGTCGCAGATCACCACCTCCGGGTCGAGGATCAGAGCGCGGGCGATCGAGATCCGCTGGCACTGCCCGCCCGAGAACTCGTGCGGCCGGCGCACCGCCGCCGTCTTCGGGTCGAGCCCGACCGCCTCCAGGACCTCGTCCACCCGGTCGCCGGGGAGGTTCCACACGCGGGGGCCCTCGCCGACGATCTCGCGGACGCGGCGGCGGGGGTTGAGGGAGGAGATGGGGTCCTGGAAGATCATCTGGAGGCGCCGGCGGGTCCTGCGCAGGGCCTCTCCGCGCAGCGCGGTCAGCTCCAGGCCGTCGAGCTGGACGGAGCCCGAGCGGGGCTTGGGCAGCTGGACCAGCGCTCGGGCGGCGCTGGACTTGCCGCAGCCCGACTCGCCGACGATGCCGAGCGTCTCGCCGCGCGCCAGGTCGAAGCTCACCCCGGAGACCGCCCGCACGGTGCGGCCGCGGCCCGCTGGGAACTCCACGACCAGATCCTCCACCCGCAGCAGCACCTCGTCACGGGGACGGAGGTGCGCACTTCCGCTACCGGCCACCGAACTCAGCTCCCTTCACGCCTGCCGCCTCTTCGGCCGCGGTGGTCGTCTTCGTGGCCGCCTCGCTCGGTGACGGGAGCGGGGGGTGCTGGGGGTCGGCGGTGCCCGTGGGGGGCGACGGTCGATGGGCTTCGGTGGTGGATGGTCGGCGGGCGTCCAAAGGCTGGGCGTCCGAGGGGTGGGCGTCCAAAGGCTGGGTGTCCGAGGGGTGGGCGTCCAAAGGCTGGGTGTCCGAGGGGTGGGCGTCCAAAGGCTGGGCGTGCGAGGGGTGGGTGTCCGAGGGGTGGGTGTCCGGGGTGGGTGGGTGGTCGGAGTTCGGCGAAGCGGTGGTGGGGAGCAGGGCGGGTTCCAGGGGACGGGCCGGGGCGGTGTCGCGGGGGTACCAGCAGGCGTACTGGTGGTGGGCCTCCTCGAACAGCGGCGGCGCCTCCCGCTCGCACCGCTCCTGCGCGTACGCGCACCGCGCGCGGAACGCGCACCCGGCAGGCAGGTCCACCAGGTCCGGCGGCCGGCCGGGGATGACGCGCAGCCGGTGGTGCACCGGGTCCGTCAGCCGGGGCGCCGCCTGCAGCAGGGCCTCCGTGTACGGCATCCGCGCCCGCGCGAACACCTCGTCCGCGGGCCCCCGCTCCACCACCTTCCCGGCGTACATCACGATCACCTCGTCCGCCCACCGCGCCACCACCGACAGGTCGTGGCTGACCAGCACCACGGCCATGTCCCGCTCCTCGCGCTGCTGGTGCAGCAGCCGCAGCACCTGGTCCTGGATGGTCACGTCGAGCGCGGTGGTGGGCTCGTCGGCGAACAGCACGTCGGGACGGCACGACAGCGCCATCGCGATCGTCACCCGCTGCCGCATCCCGCCGGAGAGCTGGTGCGGGTAGCGGCGCAACATGCGTACGGGGTCGGGGATGCCGACCGAGGCGAGCAGCCGCACCGCCTCCGCGCGGGCCTGCTTGCGGCTCATCCGGAGGTGCACCCGCAGCGGCTCGGTCACCTGGGTCCCGATCGTCCGTACCGGGTTCAGGGCCGTCATCGGGTCCTGGAACACGGTCCCGAGCCGGAGCCCGAGGACCGAGCGCATCTCGACGGGGCTGTAGGTGGTCAGGTCGTCGCCGGACAGGTACACGTTCCCGCCCCGGACCGAGGTGCCGGGCAGCAGGCCGAGGATGGAGCGGATGAGCATGGACTTGCCCGATCCCGACTCCCCGACGATGGCGAGGGTGCGGCCGCGTTCGAGGGTGAAGGAGACCCCGTCCACGGCCTTGACGACCCCGCGCGGTGTGACGAAGTGCGTGCGCAGGTCCTCAACCTGGAGCAGGGTGTCGCGGATCGGATGCGGCGCGGTGGGCAGGGCAGGCGCGGCGGCGGCCTGGCGTACCGGCTCCAGGCCGCTCTCCCGCACGTCCGTCATGGACCGCAGCCGGTCGCCCACCAGGTTGAACGACAGCACGGTCAGGAACATGACGATCGAGGGGGCCAGCACCATGTGCGGCGCGGTCTCCATGAGGGTACGGCCCTCGTTGATCAGCCCGCCCCAGGTCGGGGTGGGTGCCTGCACGGACAGGCCCAGGAAGGCCAGGCTGCCCTCGGCGACCACGACCACGGCCATGCCGATGAACGCGTACGACGCTGCCGGCACCGCCACGTTCGGCACGATCTCCCGCCACAGGATCCGCCGGTCACGGGTGCCCAGCACGCGGGCGGCCAGCACGAACTCGCGCTCGGCGAAGGTCAGGGTGGCGCCCCGGATCAGGCGGACCCAGGAGGGCACGCCGAGCACGCCGAGGACGATGAGCACGTTGCGCAGGTTCGCCCCGGCGAAGGCCACCACGGCCAGCGCGAACACCAGCGCCGGGAACGCCTGCGCCACGTCGTTGACCGCCATGATGATCGCGTCCGTGGCCCGCCGCCGGTATCCGGCCAGGACGCCGAGCGGCGCGCCGATGCCCAGGCCGAGCAGGACGGCGCCGAGGCCCACGCCGAGCGAGACGCGGGCCCCGTACACGACCCTGCTGAGGACGTCGCGGCCGAGCCCGTCGGTGCCGAGCGGGTGCGCGGCGCTGGGCCCCGACTGGGGCGGCCCGGCGAGCGTCTCGTCGTAGCGGGGGAACGGCAGCAGGTCGGCGAGGAGGGCGGCGAGCAGCACCAGCCCGATCCAGCCGATCGCCAGCCAGAACCCGAGCCCCAGCCGCCTACGCACGCCGGATCCTGGGGTCGACGGCGGCGTACACCAGGTCCACCGCGAAGTTGACCACCACGTAGCCGACCGAGATCAGCACGACGCCTCCCTGAACCGTCAGGTAGTCGCGGGAAAAGATGGAGTCGACGATGAGCCGCCCGACGCCGGGCAGGCCGAAGAGGGTCTCGATGATCACGGTGCCGCCGATGAGCGCGCCCAGGTTGAGGCCGATGGCGGTGATCAGGGTGATCGCGGAGGGGCGCAGCGCGTGCCGCCACAGGATGCGGCGCGGCGACAGGCCGCGGGCGCGCGCCAGCGTGATGTAGTCCTCCTGGAGGGTGGCGATCAGGTCGGTACGCAGCAGTCGCGCGTAGACCGCCAGCTGCCCGCAGCCGAGCGTGATCGCGGGCAGGATCACGGAGGTGAGGTTCCAGCCCAGGTCGAGGGTGATGGGGGTCCAGCCGGTAGCCGGAACCACCTGCCAGGTGACCGCGAAGACGAGGATAAGCAGCACGCCCAGCACGAAGACGGGCGTGGACAGCAGCGCGAAGCTGAGCGCGGTGAGCACCTGGTCCAGAGCGCGGCCGGCGCGGCGGGCGGCGGCCACGCCCACCGGGATCGCCAGTCCCAGCGCGATGATCTGCGCGGCGACCAGCAGCTCCAGGGTGACGGGCAGCCGCTCGGCCAGCTCGGTGGCGACCGGCATCCTGGTGATGTAGGAGTCGCCGAAGTCGCCGGTGGCGAGCCCGCCGAGCCAGTCGAGATAGCGCACGATCAGCGGTTGGTCCAGCCCGAGCTCCTGGCGGAGCTGGGCGCGGGCCTCCTCGGTCGCCGACAGGCCCAGGATCTGCGTGAGCGGATCGCCCGGCAGCAGGTTGAGCAGGACGAAGGAGAGGAAGGTCACCACGACCAGCACCACCAGGAGCCGGACCAGCCGGTGGAGGATGATCACCGTTCGCTGACCCAGAGCTGGCCGAAGGGGTGGTACGGGATGGGCGAGCCGGTCAGCGGCAGCCCCTTCTCGCCGTCGGGCAGCACGTGCTCACCGATGCCGCGCACCTTGGTCCTGGCCACGATCGCCCCGGTGTTGAGGTGGTCGATGAACACGTACGGGACCAGATCGCGCAACCGCTCCTGCACGGTGGTGTAGGCCTGCTTGCGCGCGGCCTCGTCCGGGTTCGTCCGGCCGATGTCCAGGGCGGCGCTCAGCTTGTCGTCCTTGAGCCGGGTCATGTTGAGCGAGATGGCGCCGACGGGCTTGGCGTACCCCTGGTGCATCCAGATGTACTCGCCGTCGGGGTCGGGGGAGGAGAACTGCGTCCACACGGTGGCGGCGAAGTTCCCGGTGATGGCGCGGTTGATCAGGTCGGGCTGGTCGGCCTGCTTGATCGACACGTCGATGCCGGCCTTGCGCCACATGTCCTGGGCCAGCTCCACGCCCTGCATGGTGTTCGGGTCGGGGGTGGAGATCAGCTCGAAGCGGATCGGGCCCTTCTCCGCCTCCACCTCCTTGACCAGCTCGGCGGCCTTGGCTGCGTCGAAGTCGGGGTAGCCGCCGGGGGCGTACCACTTGGAGTCCTCCGACCACGGGCCGTCGGCCGGCTTGGTCAGCCCGCCGCGCAGGGTCGAGATGACGGTCTTGCGGTCCGTGGCGTAGGCGAGGGCCTTGCGGACCCGTACGTCGTCGAGCGGGGCCACCGCGGTGTTGAGCAGGAACATGTACTCCGGCACGGCCATGCCCTGCGCGCGGTGCACCGTGTAGGTGTCCTTCTGCGCGCCGAACTTGGTCAGGTCCTCGTCGCGCGAGGTCCCGATGGCGTCGACGCCGCCCGCTTCGAGGGTCTGGGCCCGGGTCTGGCTGTCGGGCAGGATCCTGAACTCGACCTCGTCCAGGTACGGCAGGCCCTGCCGCCAGTACTTGGGGTTCCGGGCGACGACCATGCGGTTGTCCGGGACGTACTCCTTGAAGACGAACGGCCCGGTGCCCACCGGCTTGAGGCTGGCCGACTTGGGGTCGTTGAGCGACGCGGGCGGGACGATCATGCCGATCTGCGCGGCCAGGTAGTACGGGAAGGCCACCCAGGGCTGGTTGAGCTGCACCTTGACCGTCATCGGGTCCACCAGCTCGAACGACTTGACCGGCACGAACACCGCCGCGTTCAGCGGTGAGGCCTTCTGCGCTTCGAGGTTGGCCTTGACGATGTCACCGGTGAGGGCGATCCCGTCGGAGAACGAGACGCCCGGCCTGACCTTGATCGTCCATTCGTCGTACTTCTTGCTCGGGGTCAGCGACTCGGCCAGGTACGGCTTCCACTCGCCGTTGGCGTCCACGCTGACCAGCGGTTCGATGATCGAGCCCGCCATGCTGTAGCTCTGTGCCGCGAACTGGTCGGTGACGGGGTTGAACCCGTTGGCGTCCGCGCTGAGCCCGTAGACCAGCCGTCCGCCCTGGGTCGGTCCCGTCGCCGGCGCGCTCGACTGCGGCGGCCCCGCGACCGGCCGCTGTCCGCTGCACGCCAGCAGCACCGACGCGGCCAGCAGCAGCGTGGCCGGTGTTCTCCAGCGTTTCATCCACGCCTCCTCCCGGTAGATCCCCCGAGAGCAATTTCACCGATAGTACTATCGGTGAAATTACGCACAAGTGCCGCGGGACAATCGTTACGAGGGGAGGGGGATCGATGACAGGCACGCCGCTCACCAGGAGCGAGGCCAAGGATCTGACCAGGCGCAAGCTCGTTCGCGCCGCCCTGGCGATCCTGGACGAGGAGGGCGAGGCGGGGCTGACCACGGTCAAGGTCGCGAAGGCCGCCGGCATCGCCCAGTCCAGCTTCTACGTGCACTTCAAGGACATGCAGGAGCTGCTCGGGGTGCTCGTGGAGGAGGGCGGCGCGCGGTTGCGCGGATCGATGCGGGAGGCGCGCCGCAGGGCCCGCGAGGCTCCCGACGATCTCGAACGGCACCGCGAGACGTTCCGCATCCCCCTGGAGGCGATCTGCCGGCACCCCGAGCTGCTGCGCATCCAGCTCAGGGCCCGGCACGACCCGTCGTCCTCGCTGCGCGACTTCGCGGTGGAGACGGCGGCGGCCTACCGCGAGCACCACGCCGCCGACCTGGCCGCCCTCGGCTACACCGCCGACAACGAGCGTGACCGGCGGCGGCTGGAGATGATCGCCGAGGGGATAAACGCGGCCACCAACGCGCTCGCGATGGGCCACCTGGAGGGGCGCTACCCCGACCTGGCGGAGGCCGCCGACATCCTCACCGCCCTGTCGCGGGGCGCCCTGAGGCTGCTCAGGTCGACGTCGGGGAAGGCGGCAGGCGAGGCCGCCGCCTCCACCGGCCTTCTGCCCGAGACGGGGCCGGCCGCCGAGACAGGCCTGTTTGGTGAGCCGGGGCCGGTCGGCGGGGCGGGGCCGGTCGCCGCCGCGAAGCCGGTCGGCGAGGCGGGGCCGGTGGGCGAGGCGGCCTCGGTCGCGCCCGTCAGCGAGCCTCCCGGACGATCCTGACCGCGCCGGCCGGGACCGCCAGCTCGCCGTCGACCTCCGCGCCGTCCAGCGTGCTGCCCTTGGCCGGCACCACCGCGTCGGTTCCCGTGTGGTTGACGGCGAACAGGAAGGAGCGGCCGTCCGGGTGCGAGCGGCGTACGAGCTCGACCCCGGGCGTCCCCCCGAACCGGACGCCCGCCTCCGCGCAGACCGCCGACAGGACCCGCTCCGGGCCGGTGAACAGCGTGGTCAGGTAGTGCGCGGCCCCCTGACCGTGCTCGTTCCTGGTCCACGCGGGCCCGCCCGAGGCGTACGTGTCCAGGACCGAGGCGGTGGTGGCCCGGGCGACCTCGCTCCACACCGCACCGGCGCCCCCGCCGGCCAGCGTCACCGTCTCCCCGGCCGCGAGCGGGAAGAACTCCTCCACCGTCACCCCGAGCAGCTCCCGCCAGGCCCCCGGATAACCCCCGAGCCGGACCTTGTCGTGCTCGTCCACGATCCCGCTGTACGGCCCCACCAGCGCCACGCCGCCACCCGCCACGAACCGCTCCAGGTTCGCGGCCCCCGCGTCGGTCACCAGGTAGAGGGAGGGCACGAGCACCAGGCGATAGCGGGACAGGTCGCCTTCGGGATGGGCCAGGTCGCAGGTGACGCCCAGCCGCCACAGCGCGGCGTGCCAGCGCTTGATCTCCTCGACCGGCTTCAGCTCCGAGGTGGGCTGGGCCGGGTGGTCCTGGGCCCAGATGCTGGACCAGTCGAGCAGGATCGCCACGTCGGCCTCGACCGAGCTGCCCGCCACGTCGGCCGCCTCGCCCAGCAGGTCGCCGAGCGCGACGACCTCGCGCCAGATCTTGGTGTCGGTGCCGGCGTGGGGCAACATCGCCGAGTGCCACTTCTCGGCGCCCGCCTTCGACTGGCGCCACTGGAAGAACATGATCGCGTCCGCGCCCCTGGCCAGGTGCTGCACGGAGTTGCGGTGCATCTCGCCGGGCGCCTTGGCGCGGTTGTAGCCCTGCCAGTTCACGGCGCTGGTGGAGTGCTCCATCAGCAGCCAGGGCCGGTCCCGCTTGAACGAGCGCGTGAGGTCGGCGGCGAAGGCCAGGTCGATGTGCGGGTCGTCGCCGAAGAGGTACTGGTCGGTGGAGACCACGTCCACCTCCTCGGCGAACGCCCAGTAGTCCATGTCCCAGTGGTAGCCGGCCATGAAGTTCGTGGTCGCCGGCACGCCGGGGGAGAGCGAGCGCAGCAGGTCGCGCTCGGCGCGGTAGAGGGCCAGCAGCGCGTCGGAGCTGAACCGGTGGAAGTCGAGCTGCTGGCCGGGGTTGGTGTAGCTGGGGGTGATCCGGGGCGGCAGGATCTGCTCCCACTCGCTGTACCGCTGCGACCAGAACGCGGTGCCCCAGGCGTCGTTGACCGCGTCCAGGCTTCCGTGGCGCTCGGCGAGCCAGGCGCGGAAGGCGGCCGCCGAGGTGTCGCAGTAGCAGCGCGAGTTGTGGCAGCCGTACTCGTTGTGCACGTGCCACATCGCCAGCGCCGGATGGTCACGGTAGCGGCGGCCGAGCTGCTCGGCGACGGCCAGGGCCTTGTCGAGGTAGGCGGGCGAGCTGGGGCAGAACGCCTGCCGGCTGCCGTGCCACAGCCGGCGCCCGTCGGCGTCGACGGGCAGCGCCTCGGGGTAGCGCTGCCCGAACCACGGCGGCGGGGAGGCGGTGGGCGTGGACAGGTAGGCCCGGATCCCGCCGCCGGCCAGCAGGTCCATGATCCGGTCCAGCCGGCCGAACTCGTAGCGGCCCTCCACCGGCTCCAGCATCGACCAGGAGAAGATGCCCAGGCTGACGTGGTTGACGCCGGCCTGGCCCATCAGCCGGACGTCCTCGGCCCACGTCTCCTCCGGCCACTGCTCCGGGTTCCAGTCACCGCCGTAAACGATCAACGCGAACTCCTCATATTTTATGATTTATTCGCATCAGAGTCTCATATCGGCCGCCAGAGCGGAAACCTCCTCCTCGGTCAGTCTTCCATCCGCCACGACGGTGACGACCCGCCTGGTCAGAGTGGTGTCGAGGACCAGCGGCGTGTCCCAGGCCAGCGCCTGCCCCACCCCCGGATACTCCTCGACCCGGACGAACCACGGGTCGCCGTCCGCCTGGACGAAGACCAGCGTCCAGTCCCGGCCCTCCGGCGTGGTGCCGGACATGGCCACCCACGGGTCCCGGCTGCCGTGCACGACCTGCTCGCCGCCCGGGAGCGTGGTCCGGGCGGTGGAGGTGCCGGGCGCGCGCCAGAAGAAGCCGCCGTACCCCGCGCCCGCCCGGCCCTTGGTGGCCGAGCTGTGGATCTCCAGCGGCGCGCCGGTGAGGTTGGTGAGCGTGAACGCGAAGTCCAGCGCCCAGGCGTCCCCGACCGGCCGGGCCGTGACCGTCCGCTCCTCGCGGACCAGCGGGCCGCCGGGACCGGTCCACTCCAGCTGCTCGGCGAAGCCGCCGTCGTCCAGCCGGGTGAACGCCAGGTGCCGCTGCGTGCCGTGGTTCTCCAGCCAGGTGGGCCCCTGGTCCTTGACGTATGTCCGGCCGCCCCAGAAGTTCGCCCCGCCGAGGTCGGAGATCGCCACGCCCACGCCCAGGTGGTGCACGTGGTCCTCGGGGCGGACCTGGGTGACCTCCACGCCGCCGAGGGTGCGTACCCGGTGCAGGTAGGGGCGGGGCGAGTCGGTGACGGGCAGGTCGGGACGCCAGTCGTAGGCGGCCACCGCCCGGCCCGACACCAGCAGCTCCACCGCCGTCCACGGCGCGCCGAGCTCCGAGTAGAGCGCCAGCTCGGCCGCGCTGCGATCGGTCAGCTCGACCACGCCGGGCAGGATCCGGCCCACGACCTCGCCCGCCTCGTCCCGCCGTACCAGCTGGTGCCGTTCGGGGATCGGCAGCGGCTCGGGAGCCAGCCGCACCGCGTCGAGCACCTGCGTGAACGTCTCCGTGCGCGACAGCGGCACCAGCAGCTCCGCGCCCGTGCGCACGTGGTCGATGAGGTTCTCCAGCAGCCCCGTACGGTCGTGCACGGTCGTCGTGACCGAACCGTCGGCGAGCTCCACCTTGAGCCGGTCCTCGGTGTAGATCAGCGTGGCCCGGCCCCGGTCGCCGTGCACGACCAGGTACGGCTCGTGCCGCTCCGGCGCGAGCAACGTCACCGCGATCGTGATCACGAGCCCGTCCTCCAGGCGGACGCGCACGCAGGACGTGTCGTCCGACTCGATCGGATGGGCGTGGTAGAGCTCGGTCTCGATCTCCGCAATCGGGCTGTCCACCAGGGCGAGCGCGGTCGCGACGGCATGCGCGAACGGGTTCGTCAGCGCGCCGTCCACCACGTCCACCCCGTTCAGCCGGCGCCGGCCCGACCAGGGGGAGCGGGTGAAGTAGGCCGAGGGGCGCTCCCAGGCGCCCGCGCCGCCGATGCCGCGCACCCGGCCGAGCGCGCCGCTCGCGATCAGCTCGCGCAGCGCCGGGACGGCCGCCGAGCCGAGCGACTGGAAGCCGACCTGGCAGGCGAGGCCGGTCTCCGCGACCGCCGCGGCGATCCTGCGGTGCGCCTCCGGGCTGGCCGCGGGCGGCTTCTCCAGCAGCACGTGCGAGCCGCCGTGCAGCGCGGTCATCGCGAGGTCGGCGTGCGTGTCGATCGGCGTGCAGATGACGGTGACCTCGGCTCCGGTCTTCGCGATCAGATCGCCCAGGTCCGGCGACTGCAGCGGCGCCCCGAAGTCCACCTCCACCGGCCGCAGGTCGCAGACGCCGGCCAGCTCGACCAGGCCGCGATCGGCCAGCAGGCGCAGGACGCCCAGATGGTGGCGGCCGTGGCCCTGGGCCCCGGCCAGTACGACCTTCACCGGTGCCATCACGACCACCGCAGCCCGAGGCCGGCGTGCCCGCCCGCGAGCAGCACGCCACCCGAGATCTCCACCGGGTACGGCTCCGCCAGCAACCCCAGCGCGGCGAACGAGGCGTCCTCCACGTCCTCCACCATGACGGGCAGCGGCAGGGACAGGGCGAGCTGCCCGGACACCTCGCTCAGCAGGTGCGGGTAGACCGGCACGTCGTACGTCCTGGCCAGCTCCACGATCCGCAGGAACGGCGTGATGCCGCCGACCCGCACCACGTTCGGCTGGACGACGTCGCAGGCCCCGGCGGCCAGCAGGTCGCGGAAGCCGTAGGTCGTGTAGACGTTCTCGCCGACGGCGACCGGCACGTCGACGGAGCGGCGCAGCTCCACGTGCGCGGCCACGTCGTCGGCGGGCAGCGGCTCCTCGATCCAGTGCAGGCCGAACTCCCGCAGCGCGGCCAGCGCCCGCCGGGCCCGGTGCAGGTCCCAGCGCTGGTTGGCGTCGATCATCAGCAGCCGGTCGGGCCCGATCACCTCGCGGACGGCGGCCACCCGCGCCACGTCCTCGGCCAGGTCCGGGCGGCCCACCTTGATCTTGACGCCCCGGTAGCCGGCCGCCACCCAGCGCCTGGCCTGCTCGACCAGCTCCTCCAGCGGGTAGTGCAGGTTGACGCCGCTGCCGTAGACCGGCACCTCCTCGCGCCGCCGGCCCAGCGCGTCCGGCAGCCCGTCGGCGCCGCAGCGCAGGTCCCACAGCGCCAGGTCGACGCCGGCCAGCGCGATCGTGGTGACCCCGCCGGGGCCCGCCTCGCGCAGGTGCCGCCACAGCCGGTCCCACACCACCTCGGGGTGCGCGGGCAGCCCGATCAGCGCCTCGCGCAGGTCGTGGTCGAGCAGGGCCTTGACGGCGTGCGCGCCGATCTGCGGCGTCCACGAGAACCCGGTGCCGGTGCGCCCGTCCGTCAGCGTGACGTGGGTGACGATCACGTGGTTGGCGGGCACGTCCGCGCCCCAGGGGCGCGGCAGCGGGGCGGTGCGCAGCTCGGTACGCAGGTCCGCGATCGTCATGACGCCGCCCGTTCGAGACCGGTCTTGATCAGCGCCTCCAGCTCCTCCAGGTGCTCGCCGGTCACCTCGACCAGCGGCGGGCGGACGGCGCCGACGTCCAGGCCGCGCAACCGTACGCCGGCCTTGACCAGGGCGACCGGGTAGCCGGGGACCTTGCCGCGCAGGCGTACGAGGGGGGCGTAGAATTCGGTGAGCAACCGCTCGTCACCGTTGAGGTAGGCCAGCGCGATCTCGGGCGCGAACGCGAACACCGCGCTGGAGTACAGCTCCACGCCGATGCCCCGGTAGGCGGGCATGGTCAGCTCGGCCGTCGGCAGCCCGTTGAAGAACAGGAAGTCCGGGTACACCTCGCGTACGGCCAGCACGGTCCGCTGCATCCGGTCGATGTCGCCCAGGCCGTCCTTCAGGCCGATCACACCCGGGACGCCGGCCAGCGCGACCACCGCCTCCGGCTCCAGCACCACGGAGCCACGCTGGTAGACGATCACCGGCAGCACCTCGGCCACCGCCCGCACGTATGCCTCGAAGCCGTGCCCGGGCCCCTGGGCCAGGTACGGCGGCATGAGCAGCAGCCCGTCGGCGCCCGCCTCCCGCGCCGCCCGCGCCTGGTTCAGCGCCGCGCCGAGCGGCCCGCCCGCGCCCGCGAACAGCGGCACCCGGCCGCCCACGACCTCGGCCGCCACCCGCACCGCCCGCGCGTGCTCGGACTCGGACAGGGCCGAGAACTCGCCGGTGCCGCACGCCACGAACACGCCGCCCGGACCGTGCTCCATGCCCTGCCGCACATGCTCGGCCAGCACCTGCTCGGCAAGGGTGCCGTCGGCATCGAAGGGGGTCACGGGGAAGAACAGCACACCGCTGAGATTCATTCGGATTCATCCTTGAGTTCGGTACGCCAGCTGCGCTTGGGCTGCCAGCCGAGCAGGCGCTCTGCCTTGGCGGTCGAGAAGGCGGGGGTGGTGCCGGTGAGCCCGGCCGCGAACGGCTCGGTGCCGGGCACGACCTGGGGCAGCAGGTCGGCCAGCGGCTTCCTGGCCAGCGCGTCGGCCGCGCCGGCGAAGAAGACCTCGCCGTTGGGCAGTTCGGGCAGCGCCTCGGCGAGCACGGCGATCATCTCGGCGGCGTCGCGGGAGTCGATGTAGTTGAACAGCGACACCCCGCCCAGCTCGGGCCGGTCCAGCCGCTCGCGCACCGTGTGGCCGGACTGCGTGGGCGCGCCCGCCCACTCCTCCGGGGGGATCACGAAGCACGGCCGCACCGCCGCCATCTTCGTGCTGCCCGCCCGGGCGAACGCCTTCATCGTCTCCTCGGCCGCGACCTTGGACAGGTTGTAGGCGTTCCAGGGGCGTACGGGGTGCTCCTCGTCGATCGGGAGGTAATGGGGCGCCCAGCCGCCGGGCGCGCCGTACCCCATGACGGTGGGGCTGCTGGCCACCACCACGCCCGCCACGCCCAGGGCCACCGACGCCTCGCACACGTTGAACGCGAGCTGCGTGTTGACCTTGAAAATCACCGATTCGGGGAAGCTGAACGGGGTCGCGATCGCGGCCAGATGGATCACCGACTCCGGCCGGAACCTGGCGATCACCTCGAACGCCTCGCCCGTGTCGGTGAGGTCGGCCGGTAACGCGACAGCCGCCTCCTCCGGTGTCCCGGGGGCGCGGTCCACGCCTATGACCTCGTGCCCGGCCGCCGCGAGCGTGCTGACCACGCTGCGGCCGAGGCGTCCTGCGCTTCCGGTGACGAGGACTCTGCTCACCGTGAGGGGCTCCTTCAAGACTGCAAACAGTTGCACTAAACCTTTGTGTCAGGAAGGGTGAGGCGTCAAGAGGCGATTTCGTCACCGCCCGTCTAGCTGGGAGTTCTCGGCCCTGTCCTGACGCAGCCGTGTGGCAAGCGCTTTCATTGTACTCATGGGTACTGCAATCGGTTGCGTTAGGGTGGGCGACTGTGACAGTGACGATTCGTGATGTGGCCAGGGCGTCCGGCGTGCATGTGTCGACGGTCTCCCGGACGTTCTCCGCGCCGCACATGGTGAACGCCGCCACCCGCACCAGGGTGCTGACCGTGGCCGAGGAGCTGGGATACCGGCCCAACCGGGCGGCCAGGGCGCTCACGACCGGGCGTACCCACAATCTCGGCCTGATCGTGGCCGACATCGCCAACCCGTTCTTCCCGCCGCTGATCAAGGCGGCGCACTCGGCGGCCCGGCAGCGCGACTACCACCTGTTCGTGGCCGACACCGACGAGGAGCCGGCCGCCGAGGAGGAGCTGGTGCAGGCGTTCTCCAAGCAGGTGGACGGCCTGGTGCTGTGCAGCCCGCGCTCCTCCAACAAGGCGCTGGAGCGGCTGGCCGAGCGGGTGCCGTTCGTGGTGATCAACCGGCGGCTGCGCGGCGCGGCCACCGTGCTGATGGACGTCGGCCACGGGGCCAGGCTGGCGGTCGAGCACCTGGCGGGGCTGGGGCACGCGCGGGTCGCGCTGGTCTCGGGGCCGGCCGGCTCGTGGACGAGCGCGGAGATCCGTACGGCCGCCGAACAGGTGCCGGGCGTCGAGCTCGTCGTCATCGGACCCAACGCGCCCACCGAGCGGGGCGGGTTCGCCGCGGCGGCCCGGGTCCGGGACTCGGGGGCGACCGGCGTGCTGGCCTACAACGACCTGGTGGCGATCGGGCTCATCGAGGGGCTCGGCGATCTCGGGCTGAGCGTGCCCGAGGACGTCAGCGTGGTGGGGATAGACGACATCGTGCCCGGCCGGCTGAGCCGCCCGAAGCTCACCACGGTGGCCATGCCGACGGCCGCCGCCGGGCGGCTCGCGGTGGACCTGCTCATCCAGGAGGTCACCGCCACCACCTCGCTGGAGACCCGCCTGGTGATCAGGGACTCCACCGCTGCTCCACGATAGCCCGGCAGCTGCAAACGGTTGTACTAAACCGGAACGAAATTCATCTGACTTCTCGGACGGTCACGCTTGTCAGCTGGGAAAACGTCGTGGCGATATATCGGTAACGGCTATGTAACGCCTGCAAAGGGTTGACGTAACTTTCCCGCCAGCTATAGGAAAGCGCTATCCATTCACTTCTCGCCGGAAGGTCCGTGATGACTGAAGTTTCGGTGGCGGTGAAACCCCCCCACGCGGCGAAGCAGCCCGTACGTGGTGGTCACCGCTCCACGAAACGGTCCCGCCGCGAGGCACGTGCCGCCTACCTGTTCCTGGCTCCCTGGTTCGCCGGCCTGCTCATCATCACGATCGGCCCGATCTTCGCCTCCCTCTACCTGTCCTTCACGGACTACAGCCTCCTGGAGGAGGCCAAGTGGGTCGGGTTCGACAACTACGTGAAGATGTTCACCGAGGACCCGAGGTTCCTGGCCTCGCTGAAGGTCACCACGGTGTACGTGATCGTCTCGGTCCCGCTGCAGCTGGCCTTCGCCCTCGCGCTGGCCCTGGTGCTCGACCGGGGGCTGCGCGGGCTGCCCATCTACCGCTCGATCTTCTACCTGCCCTCCCTGCTGGGCGGCAGCGTCGCGATCGCGATCCTGTGGCGCAAGGTCTTCGGCGCCGAGGGCCTGGTCAACGCGGTGCTGGCGGTCTTCGGCATCCAGGGCCCCGGGTGGGTGGGTGACCCGGACACCGCGCTGGGGACGCTGATCCTGCTGCACGTGTGGACGTTCGGCGCCCCGATGATCATCTTCCTGGCCGGGCTCCGCCAGATCCCGAGCAGCTACTACGAGGCCGCCTCCGTGGACGGGGCCGGGCCGCTGCGGCAGTTCCGCTCGATCACGCTGCCGCTGCTGACGCCGATCATCTTCTTCAACCTCGTGCTGGAGCTCATCAAGTCGTTCCAGTCGTTCACGCAGGCGTTCATCGTGAGCGGTGGGAAAGGCGGCCCCGCCGACTCCACCCTCTTCTACACGCTCTACCTGTATCTGCAGGGGTTCAAGAACTACGACATGGGCTACGCGGCCGCGATGGCCTGGGTCCTGCTGCTGATCATCGCCGGGCTGACCGGGGTGAACTTCCTCGCTTCCAAGTATTGGGTCTTCTATGGCGACACCAAGTAGGCCGATCCCGGTCCTGTTCCGCCCGCTCAAGGGCGGGCCGGTGGTCAAGCACATCCTGCTGATCGGCTTCGGGCTGGTCATGCTCTATCCGCTGCTCTGGATGATCTCCAGCTCGCTCAAGCCGGAGGAGCTCATCTTCCGGCAGCCGGGGCTGTGGCCCAGCGAGGTCACGCTGGAGAACTACACCGAGGGCTGGACCGCGCTCAAGCATCCCTTCGGCTACTACCTGTGGAACTCCGCGGTGATCACCGGGCTGTCGGTGGTGGCGAACCTGGTCGCGTGCTCGCTGGCCGCCTACGCCTTCGCCCGGCTGAACTTCCCGCTGAAGAAGCTGTGGTTCGCGCTCATGCTGGGCACGATCATGCTGCCGCACCACGTGACGATCGTGCCGCAGTACATCATGTTCTCCGAGCTCGACCTGATCAACACGATCTGGCCGCTGGTCCTGCCGAAGATCCTGGCCACCGACGCGTTCTTCATCTTCCTCATGGTGCAGTTCATCCGCACGCTGCCCCGTGAGCTGGACGAGGCGGCGGAGATCGACGGCGCCGGTTACTGGCGGATCTTCATCAGGGTCGTCATGCCGCTGTGCATGCCGGCACTGGCCACGACCGCGATCTTCACGTTCATCTGGACCTGGAACGATTTCCTCAGCCAGCTCCTGTATCTCAACAATCCCGACAACTTCACCGTACCGGTAGCGTTGCGCACGTTCCTGGACGCCAGCAGCGACTCGTCGTGGGGCCCGATGTTCGCCATGTCGATCATCGCGCTCGGCCCCATCTTCGGGTTCTTCCTGGCAGGTCAGAAGTACCTGATCCGTGGTGTGGCCACCACGGGCCTGAAGTAGTTCCTCCACCCCCCAACAGAGAACACCCATAGGAGGTAGAGCCGTGAGCTCTGGCAAGAAGATGTGGTCGGCGGCACTGCTCGCCACCGCTGTGCTGGCGGTCACCGCGGCCTGCGGCGGCGGCAGCGGCGGCGGCGGCGAGACCGCCGACGGCAAGATCAAGCTGCGCTTCTCCTATTGGGGCAGCGACGCGCGGCAGAAGATGACCGAAGAGGCGATCAAGAAGTTCGAGGCGAAGAACCCGACCATCGACGTCGAGGGCGAGTTCTCGGACTGGGCCAGCTACTACGAGACGCTCTCCACGAAGGTCGCGGGCAGTGACGCGCCGGACGTGATGAGCCTGGAGATCCGCGGCCTGCGCGAGTACGCCGACCGCGGCACCCTCGCCGACCTGGCCAGCAAGGTCAACACCGCCGACATCGACGGCAAGGTGCTGGCCACCGGCGCCATCGAGGGCAAGCAGTTCGCCATCCCCACCGGTGTCAACGCCTTCTCCCTGATCGTCAACAAGGCGCTGGTCGAGCAGGCGAAGGCGGAGCTGCCCGACGACAAGCAGTGGACGTGGGAGGAGTACGTCGAGCTGGCCAACAAGGTCACCTCCGGCAGCGGCGGCAAGATCACCGGCACGCAGCTGAGCTGGAACCCCGCCTACCTGCAGATCTACGCCACGCAGAAGGGTGAGCCGTTCTACAACGGCAACAAGCTCGGCCTGTCGCCCGAGACCATCAAGGAATGGTGGGCGATCATGCAGAACCTCATCAAGGGCAAGGGCGCCCCCGACGCCGCCAAGAGCACCGAGATCGGCGCCACCAGCATCGACCAGTCGCTGCTGGGCACCAACACCGGTGCGATGGGCATGTGGTGGAGCAACCAGCTCGGCGCCGCCAGCAAGGCCTCCGGCCAGGAGCTGGACCTGCTGCGGATGCCGAAGATCAAGGGCGCCACCACCGGCGGCATGTTCCTGCAGCCGGCCATGTTCTACAGCGCCTCCTCGAAGACCGAGCACGCCGCCGAGGCCGCCAAGTTCATCGACTACATGATCAACGACCCCGAGGCGGGTCAGATCATCCTCAGCGACCGCGGCCTGCCGGCCAGCTCCAAGGTGCTGGCCGCGGTGCGGGACAAGCTTCCCGACGCGGACAAGAAGACGCTGGCCTTCCTCGACGAGGCCAAGGGCGAGCTGACCGACCCGCCCGCCGCCCCGCCGAAGGGCGCCAGCGCCATGGAGGACATCCTCACGCGGTACTCGGAGGAGGTCATGTTCGGCCGCATGACCCCTGACGACGCCGCACAGAAGTTCATCACGGAGGCCAACGCCTCCATCGCCGGCTAAAGGAGAGACATGAAGTACGCGTTCGTCGGGCTCGGGCACCGCGCGCAGATGTACGTCGACGCGCTGCTCGGGGAGTGGCGTGACGCCGGCACCATCGTCGCCCTGTGCGACACCAACCGGACCCGCATGGACTACTACGTCGAGCGGATCGGTCAGGAAGTGCCGTGCTTCGCCCCCGCTGAGTTCGACAAGGTGCTCGAGCTCGCCGACGCGGTCATCGTCACCACCGTCGACGCCACGCACGCCCGCTACGTGTGCGCGGCGCTCGACGCTGGGCGGGACGTCATCGTGGAGAAGCCGCTCACGATCGACGCGGACGGCTGCGCGGCCATCGCCGCGGCGGCCGAGCGCAGCACCGGCAAGCTGATCGTGACGTTCAACTACCGGTACTCGCCGCGCAACTCCGCCGTGCGCCGCCTGCTCATGCAGGGCGCGATCGGCGAGGTGACCTCGGTGCACTTCGAGTGGACCCTCGACACCATCCACGGCGCCGACTACTTCCGCCGCTGGCACCGCGACCGGGCCAACTCCGGCGGGCTGCTGGTGCACAAGTCCACCCACCACTTCGACCTGGTCAACTGGTGGCTCGGGTCGGCTCCGGAGCTCGTCTTCGCTCAGACCGACCTGCGCTTCTACGGCGCCGAGAACGCCAGGAAGCGCGGCCTGGAGGAGCGCCCCGAGCGCGGGCAGGGCGCGCCCGGGCTGGGCACGGACCCGTTCATCCTGGACATCTCCGCCGACCCCCGGCTCAAGCGCCTCTACCTGGACGCCGAGCACGAGGACGGCTACATCCGCGACCAGGACGTCTTCGGCGAGGGCATCACCATCGACGACAACATGTCCGTCATGGTGCGCTACGCCAACCGCGCCGTCCTGACCTACTCCCTGCACGCCCACGCGCCCTGGGAGGGCTACCGGGTGGCCTTCAACGGCACGGCCGGGCGGCTGGAGCTGGACGTGGTGGAGCGGGAGTGGACGCCGCCGCACGCCGCCATCGACCCGAGCGCGGCCGCCAAGCAGCACGCGACCGGGTCCTGGGAACGGCTCATGCTGCGCCGGCACTGGAGCGAGCCGGAGGAGGTGCCCATCGAGACAGGGGCCGGCGGGCACGGCGGGGGCGACCGCCTGCTGCTCAACGACGTCTTCCGCGGCCCCGACGGCGACCCGCTGGCCCGGCAGGCCGGCTACCGCGACGGCATCCGCAGCGTGCTGACCGGCCACGCGGCCAACGTCTCGGCCCGTACCGGGGCTCCCGTGCACCTGGCGGACGACGGCACGCGTGTTCGCTGAGCTGGCCGGGATCGCCGCGGCGCAGCGCGGGCTGTACCCGGTCCTTCCGGGGCCCGAGCTGCGCGCGGCGGCGCGCGAGGCCATCGGGGTGCTCGACCTCGTGGCCGGTGACGTCCGGGTCGAGCGGACCTGGACCGCGGGCGACCTGTACGGCGAGGAGCTGTCCTGGTCGGTGGGGTTCGGGCCGCGCACGCGGGCGTACCTGCTGCGGCCCCGGGACGCGGCCGGGCCGCTGCCCGGAGCGGTGGCGCTGCACTGCCACGCCGGGATGAAGTGGGCCGGCAAGGAGAAGATCGCCGACGGTCCCGAAGGGCCGTCGCCCGAGGTGCGGCGGCTGCGGGACGACATCTACGGCGGCCGGGCGTTCGCCGGCGAGCTGGCCCGGCGCGGGTTCGCGGTGCTGGCGCACGACGCGTTCGTGTGGGGCAGCCGCCGCTTCCCCCTGGACATCGAGGACGGACCCCTCAGCGAGGCCGACCGTTACGACCTCGCCGCCAGGCAGCACGAGCACGTCGTCGCCAAGCACTGCGCGGTGCTGGGCACCTCGTTCACCGGCGTCGTGGCGGGGGAGGACCTCGCGGCGGCGGCCTACCTGCGCTCCCGGCCCGACGTCGGGCCGGTCGGGTGCGTCGGGCTGTCGGGCGGCGGGCTGCGGGCCGCGCTGCTCGGGGCGTTCGACCCGGACATGCGCGCGGTCGTGGTCGCCGCGATGGTCTCGTCCTACCGGGACATGCTCGGCGGGCACGTCGAGAAGCACACCTGGATGTTGTGGCCGCCGGGCCTGCCTCGGCTGGGCGACTGGCCCGACCTGGTCGCCGCCCGCGCCCCGGCGCCGCTCATGGTCCAGTACGCGATGCGCGACGAGCTGTTCCCCGAGGAGGGGATGCGCCGCGCCCACGCCCGGATCAGCGAGCGCTACCGCGACGCACCCGACGCCTACCAGGCCGTCTTCGCCGACGTGCCGCACAGCTTCGACGTGCCGATGCAGGAGCGGGCCTTCGACTGGCTCGCCGCGCACGTCAAGGAGTAGGGCTTCGCTCTCAGTCGGCCTTCTTCCAGGTGGCGATCAGTTTGTCGTAGTCGAGGGTCTCCGGCTTGCCCCGCTCGTCGGCCAGCTTCGGCGCGGGGGCGCCGGGCTGGTCGTACCAGTACTGGGCGGGCCGCTCCTGGTTCAGCTTCGGCGCGCACTGGCCGCCGTACCCCTGCCGCTCGCGCGAGAGCCGCTCCAGCCGGGACAGGATGTCGTCCTGCTGCTTGGCCAGGTTGTCCATCGACTGCTGCGGCGTGGTCTCGCCGGTCACGGCGGTGGCCACGTTCTGCCACCAGAGCTGGGCCAGCTTGGGGTAGTCGGGCACGTTCGTGCCGGTCGGGGTCCACTGCACGCGGGCCGGTGAGCCGTAGAACTCGATGAGGCCGCCGTACTTCTTGGCGTTGTCGGCGAAGTACTGGCTCTTGATGTCCGATTCGCGGATGAACGTCAGGCCGACGATCGACTTCTTCAGCGACACCGTCTTCGACGTGACGAACTGCGCGTACAGCCAGGCCGCGGCCCGGCGGTCCTGCGGGGTGCTCTTCAGCAGCGTCCACGAGCCGGCGTCCTGGTAGCCCAGCTTGTTGCCGTCCTTCCAGTACGCGCCGTGCGGGCTGGGCGCGATGCGCCACTTCGGCGTGCCGTCGCTGTTGACGACCGGCAACCCCTCCTTGGTCATGTCGGCCGTGAACGAGGTGTACCAGAAGATCTGCTGGGCGATGTTGCCCTGCGCCGGCACCGGGCCGGCCTCGCTGAAGTTCATGCCCGCGGCCTCGCGGGGGGCGTACTTCTTCAGCCAGTCCACGTACTTGGTCAGGGCGTAGACCGCGGCCGGGCCGTTGGTGTCGCCGCCGCGGGTGACCGACGAGCCGACCGGGCGGCAGTTCTCCACCCGGATGCCCCAGTCGTCCACCGGCAGGCCGTTCGGGATGCCGGGGTCGCCGTTGCCGGCCATGGACAGCCAGGCGTCGGTGAAGCGCCAGCCCAGCGACGGGTCCTTGCGGCCGTAGTCCATGTGGCCGTAGACCTTCTTGCCGTCGATGGTGCCGTTGCCGTTGACCTTGCTGGTGAAGAACTCGGCGATGTCCTCGTAGGCCGCCCAGTTGACCGGGACGCCGAGGTCGTAGCCGTACGCGTCCTTGAACTGCTTCTTGATCTCCGGGTCGGTGAACCAGTCGTAGCGGAACCAGTAGAGGTTCGCGAACTGCTGGTCGGGGAGCTGGTAGATCTTCTTGTCCGGCCCGGTGGTGAAGCTGATGCCGATGAAGTCGTTCAGGTCCAGCGTGGGCGAGGTGACGTTCTTGCCCTCTCCGGCCATGTAGTCCGACAGCGGGACCACGTAGTCGCCGCGCGAGTGGGTGCCGATGAGGTCGGAGTCGTTGACGTAGGCGTCGTAGATGTTCTGGTTGCCCTGGATCTGAGTCTGGAGCTTCTCGACGACGTCACCCTCCTGGATCAGGTCGTGCTTGATCCTGATCCCGGTGATCTCGGTGAACGCCTTGGCGAGCTGCTGAGACTCGTACTCGTGCGTGGTGATCGTCTCGGAGACCACGTTGATCTGCATGCCCCGGTACGGGGCCGCGGCCTTGATGAACCAGTCCATCTCCGCGATCTGCTGGTCCTTGCTCAGGGTGCTCGGCGTGAACTCCTGTGACACCCACCGCTGGGCCGCGGCCTTGCCGTCGGCCTCCTTGAAGTCGCTCGCGGGTCGCTCCGCGCCCTGCGTGCAGCCGGCCGCTATCAGGACGAGCGCGGCCAGACCTACGGCCGCGGACTTGCCTGCCCGATGCCTCATCCTTGGCTCCTCTTCTGTTAGCCCCATATGCCGATCACGACCGCCACGAGCAGCGCGCAGCCGAGCGCGAGCCACATGGACAGGTCGGTGATTGCGATCCAGCCGGCCAGCACGACGGCGGCGGTGACCAGGCCGATGTAGAGCCGGTCGCCCCGATCGGTCTCGATGCGCAGGAAGCCCCGCCTGGCCACAGGAGGGGAGATCCGGCCCCAGACCGTCATGACGACCAGCAGCAGTGCCAGTCCGGCGAACACCAGGGCCGTGGGGGCGGTCCAGACCATCCATTCGAGCACGGCTAGACCCTTCCCAGGGCGAAGCCCTTGGCGATGTAGTTCCGTACGAACCAGATGACGATGGCGCCGGGAACGATGGTGAGGACGCCGGCCGCCGCCAGCAGCCCCCAGTCCACGCCCGCCGCGCTCACCGTCCGCGTCATCGTCGCGGCTATCGGCTTGGCGTCCACCGAGGTGATCGTCCGGGCGATCAGCAGCTCGACCCAGCTGAACATGAAGCAGAAGAACGCCGTCACGCCGATCGCGGAGCGGATCATCGGCAGGAATATCTTGATGAAGAAGCGCGGCAGCGAATAGCCGTCTATCGCCGCGGTCTCGTCTATTTCCCGCGGAATCCCGGACATGAATCCTTCGAGGATCCAGACCGCCAGCGGGACGTTGAAGAGCATGTGCGCGATGGCCACGCCGAGGTGCGTGTCGAAGAGGCCGACGCTCTGGTAGATCTGGAAGAACGGCAGCAGGAACACCGCCGGTGGCGCCATGCGGTTGGTCAGCAGCCAGAAGAACAGATGCTTGTCCCCGGCGAACCGGAAGCGGGAGAACGCGTACGCCGCCGGCAGCGCCACGATCAGCGACATCACGGCGTTCAGCGAGGTGTAGACGATGGAGTTGAGATAGCTCGAATACCAGACGGAGTCGGTGAAGAAGGTGGCGTAGTTGTCGAACGTCACGCGCTGCGGGATGAGCGAGAAGCTGCCGAGGATGTCCTCGTTCGGGCGGATGGACATGCCGAACATCCACAACAGCGGCAACATCAGCGTGGCGACGTAGAGCCAGAAGACCGTGCGCGCCCAGGGGAGCCGCCGGCCGGTGGTCCTGTCGCGTTCTGCGCCCATCACCTCACCTCCCCGACCTGGTGAGCACGGTGAAGAAGACGTAGCAGAGGATCTGCACGATCAGGAAGTAGAGCAGCGAGAACGCCCCCGCCGGGCCCAGGTCGAACTGGCCGACCGCGATCTTGGAGAGCAGGATGCTGAGGAACGAGGTGGCGTTGCCGGGCCCGCCGCCGGTGACCACGAACGGCTCGGTGTAGATCATGAAGCTGTCCATGAACCTGAGCAGGATCGCGATCGTCAGCACCCCGCGCAGCCGAGGCAGCTGGATGTGCCGGAACGTGGCCCACGCCGAGGCGCCGTCGATCTGCGCGGCCTGGAAGTACGGCTCCGGGATCGAGCGCAGCCCCGCGTACGCCAGCAGCGCCACCAGCGGCGTCCAGTGCCACACGTCCATGACCAGGACCGTGATCCAGGCGTCCGTCGAGTCCAGCGTGTAGTTGAAGTTGATCCCCAGCACGTTGTTGATCGTCCAGCCGCCCAGCCCGATGTCGCCGCGGGCGAAGATCTGCCAGATCGTGCCCACCACGTTCCACGGGATGAGCAGCGGCAGCGCGACCAGCACCAGCGCGACCGACACCCACACGCCCCGGCGCGGCATGACCACGGCCAGCGCCACGCCCAGGGGGATCTCCAGCAGCAGCACCTGCCCCGAGAACAGCAGCGTGCGCACCAGCGCCGCGCGCACCTCCGGGTCCCGCGCGATCGACCGGAACCACTCCAGGCCGACGAAGACCCGGTCGTTGGGGCTGAAGACGTCCTGCACGGAGAAGTTGACCACGGTCATCAGCGGGATCACCGCGGTGAACGCCACCGACACGACCACCGGCAGGACCAGCCACCAGGCCCGGTTGTCCTTGCGTTTCAGCGCGGCGCGCGGCTCCTCCTCGGCGGTGGCCTCGGTGACGACCTCGCCGCTCACCTGGCTGCCCGCGACAGTGGCCTGGTCGGTCACGCCGGCCCCCTTCCGTTCAGGGGTGCGAGGGAACCGCACCTGACCTTGTCCCGGAACAGGAACGTGCGGTCGGCGGGGAAGTGCAGGAACTCGACCGCGCCGGGCTCGTGGACGGAGCCCGCCTCGGTCTTGGCGATCACCTGGTGCTCGCCGACCACGGTGTGGACCAGGTCGTACGCGCCCATCCGGTCGACCCCGACCACCTGGGCCGGCACCCCGGGCGAGGTGAGCGCGCCGGTGATCAGCACGAACTCGGGCCGCACGCCGATCCGGACCGGCCCCGGCGGCAGGGGCTCCACGGCCGCCCCCACGTCCGCCTGCCCGATGCGCACGACGTCCCCGACGATCTCGGCGGGCAGCATGTTCATGCCGGGGGAGCCGATGAAGTGGCCGACGAACTCGTGCGCCGGCGACAGGAACAGCTCCGCCGGCTGCCCGGCCTGCACGATCTCACCGTCGTTGAGCACGACCACCTCGTCGGCGAACGTCAGCGCCTCCGTCTGGTCGTGGGTGACGTAGATCAGGGTGTGGCCGGTGTCGCGGTGGATCTCCTTGAGCTTGCTGCGCAGCGTCCACTTGAGCGTGGGGTCCACCACGGTCAGCGGCTCGTCGAGGAGGACGGCGGCGACCTGGGAGCGGACGAGGCCGCGGCCCAGGCTGACGATCTGCTGGCGGCCCGGGTCGAGCCTGCGCGATCTGCGGTTCAGGACGTGGTCGAGACCGAGGAGCTGCGAGACCTGGCGGACCCGCTGGTCGATCTCCGGCTTCGGGACCTTCCGGTTCCTGAGGGGGAAGGCGAGGTTGTCGTAGACCGACATCTCCTCGTACAGGACCGGGAACTGGAAGACCTGCGCGATGTTGCGGCCCGCGGTGGGCACGCCGGTGACGTCGCGGTCGTCGAGGAAGATCCGGCCCACCGTGGGTGTGATCAGGCCGGAGATGATGTTCAGCAGCGTCGTCTTGCCGCAGCCGCTGGGGCCGAGCAGCGCGTACGCCCTGGAGCCGCGCCACGTCCACGTCATCGGCTTGACCGCCCACGTCCGGCCGCCGTCGTAGCTGTGGCCCACACCCTCCAGCCGGATGTCAGCCATGCAGGTCCACCTCCGCGGCGCTGGTGGCGAGCAGGTGGCCCGCGCGGTCGAAGACGAAGACGTGCGCGGGGTTCACGTACGCGACCGTGGGCTGGCCGGGGGTGAACAGCCGGGGGCCCGGCAGGTGGGCGACCAGGTGGCGGCCGCCTTCGAGGAGGAGGTGCAGGAACGTCGCGCTCCCGGTGACCTCGGCGAGCCTGATCTCGGCGGGCAGCTCCAGCGCGCCGGGGCCGTCGGGGGTGATCGACACCTGGTGGGGCCGCACGCCGAGCAGGACGTCCTGGCCGGACGCGTGCGCGCGGGGCGCGGGGAAGGAGGTGCCGAGCAGCTCGATCCGGCCGTCGCGGACGACGCCGGGCAGCAGGTTGAGCGGCGGGTCGCTGAGCGTGGCGGCCACGGCCAGCGTCGGCGGGTGCGCGTACATGTCGGCGACGTCGCCGACGTGCTGGACCTTGCCCTCGCCCAGGACCACGGTGGGCGCCGCGAACGTCAGCGCCTCGCCGGGGTCGGCGGTGGAGTAGAGCACCACGCCGGAGGAGCCGGCGAACATGCTCTTCAGGTCGGCCCGCAACTGCTCGCGCAGCTTGAAGTCCAGGTTGGCCAGGGGCTCGTCGAGCAGCAGCACGTCCACGGGGCGGGCCAGGGCGCGGGCGATGGCGGTGCGCTGCTGCTGCCCGCCCGACAGCTCGGCGGGCCGGCGGTCGAGGAGCTCGGCGATGCCCATGAGCTCGGCCACCTCGCGCACCCGGCGGTCCACGCCGTCGCGGCGGAATCGCGGGTCGAGGCGGAGCGGGGAGGCGATGTTCTCGTAGACGGTCAGCGACGGGTAATTGATGAATTGCTGATAGACGAAGGCGACCGAACGTTTTCGCACCGAAATTCTGGTGACGTCTTTTCCGTTGACCGTCACCCGGCCTGAGTCGGGCGTCAGCAAACCGGCGACGACCCGCATCAACGTCGTCTTTCCCGCCGTCATCGGGCCGATGAGGGTGGTCATTCCATCAGATAATTCCAGGCGGATGTCGTCGAGCCAGATCTCTCCGCGCTGTCGCACGGAGACGCCGTCGAGAATCACCGTCACTGTGCCCGGTCCTCTCTGCTTCCCTCCCTTCTAACATGATCTGAATGTGCCTGCAAAGAGGGTCAATGTGGCCTTTGTGAACGATGTGACAGTTGTTTTCTCGCCCTGTCAAGGCGGAGAAAGCCGTGAACGGCGTGGGCTATCGCCTCGATGGCTCGTGCGCTGGTCATGGCAGTGAGCGGGATAAAGGTCAGGAAGTAGCGATATAGGACAATTTCCTGCATTTGTGCTGAGGTCATGCCTGCGACCGTTGGCCAACAAGCGTTGACATCCAAGGGTGGTCCCTCTAGTGTCAACAGGTGTTGGCCTACAAGCGTGGGCTTCTAAGGAGGAACCATGATCAGCACTGACGTGCTCGTCGTCGGCGCCGGCCCCGTGGGGCTGACCACCGCCATCGTCCTGACCCAGCTCGGCCACGGCGTCGTCGTCGTGGACGGGCAGGCCGAGGGCGCGAACACCTCCAGGGCCGCCGTCGTGCACTCGCGCACGCTGGAGCTGCTGGAGCCGTACGGGGTCACGCCCGCCCTGACCGCGCGCGGGGTGCACACGCCGCGCTTCACGATCCGCGACCGCGACCGGCTGCTGGTGCCGGTGCCCTTCGAGGGGCTGCCGACGCGTTACCCGTACACGCTGATGGTCTCCCAGGCGGACACCGAGGCGTTCCTGCTGGGCCGGCTGACGGAGCTGGGCGTCCGGGTGCTGCGGCCGGCGCTGGTGACCACGGTCGAGCAGGACCCCTCCGGCGTCACCGCGACCCTGGCGGACGGGCGCACGCTGCGGGCCTCCTACCTGGTGGGGGCCGACGGGCTGCACAGCGTCGTACGCGAGCAGGCCGGGATCGGCTTCGGCGGCGGCACGTACGCCGAGTCGTTCACCCTGGCCGACGTCCGGCTGAGCGGCGGGGTGCCGCAGGACGAGGTCATCCTCTACTTCTCGCCCGACGGCCTGGTGGTCGTGGCACCGCTGCCCGACGGGCTGTACCGGATCGTGGCCACCGTGGACGAGGCCCCGCGCGAGCCCGACGCGGCGTTCGTGCAGCGGCTGCTCGACACGCGCGGGCCGCAGGCCGTGCCCGCCGTGGTCGAGGAGGTGGTGTGGGGGTCGCGCTTCCGCGTTCACCACCGGATCGCCGACACCTACCGGGACGGGCGGGTCCTGCTCGCCGGGGACGCCGCGCACGTGCACTCGCCCGCCGGCGGGCAGGGCATGAACCTGGGCGTCGAGGACGCCGTCAAGCTGGGCGAGGCGCTGGCCAAGGTGCTGGCGGGCGGCCCCGAGGACCAGCTCGACGGCTACGCCGCCGCCCGCCGGCCGGTGGCGGAGAAGGTCGTGGCGCTGGCCGGGCGGCTGACGGCGCTGGCCACGGCGAGCGCGGCCCTGCGGCCGGTGCGCAACCTGGTGCTGGGGCTCGCGGGCCGGGTCCCCGCCGTACGCCGCCGCCTGGCCTGGCAGCTCTCCGGCCTCGACCGCCGTTAACTCGGCAGCGGGACCCCGGGGCAGGAGCCCGGGCGGTGACCGGTCTCGAAGTAGGCGACGACCTTGGTGAGACAGGCCGGAGTCCTCAGGGCGGAGCCGTGGACGTCGTCATTGATCGTCACCACGTGCCCGCCGACGACCTTCTGCGTCTCCAGCGTCCACTCGTACGGCGACGGGCTCTCGTGCAGATGCCCCGACAGCACCAGCGACCCCCCGCTGTGCCGCAGCTTCGGGGCCTGGGCGGGCAGCGGCCACCCCGCGCACAGCGGGAAGAACGTGCTGGCCTCGCCGGTCACCGGATAGCGCTTCAGCCGCTGCTGGTAGGCGTTCCAGGCCGACTCGAACGTACGCGGGCCCAGATCCTCGTTGCAGAAGATGGACACGTTGGCCACCCGGTTCTGGCGCTCGGGCGCATCCGCGGGCATCGGCGGCCGCTCATCGCCGAAGGCCCGCTTGAGCGCGGGCGGCGCCTCCGGCCCGGTGGCGTCCACCAGCTCCTTCAGCACCTCGGCCACGTCCGGCCAGGCCACGCTCGGCTGCCCGGCGGCTCCCGCGATCATCCGGCCGTCGATGGTGACGTCGATGTCGGTAAAGGTCAACGGGTCGGCGTCGTACTTCTCGCGCAGCCGCGTCAGCGCCGAGACCACCTCCTCCTCGGTCGAGCCGAATCCGTACGTGTCGTCGCGCCCGGCGATCCACCCGGCCATCCGCCGGAAGTCGCGGTCGGTGGCCATGGCGCGCACCTCGGTGAAGACGTCCATCCTGGGCACGGGCAGCGCCTGGCTGTCCAGCCACATGCGCCGCACCTTCCCGGGGAACAGGCTGCGGTAGACCGTCCCCAGCCAGGTGCCCCACGAGACGCCCAGGAAGCTGATCCGCGGCTCGCCCAGCGCGGCGCGGATCCGGTCGAGGTCGCGGGCCACGTTCGCGGTCGTGAGCTGCCCGACGAAGCCGGGGTCCGACTTGCCGCACTCCTGGTTGCCCTTGACGGTCTCGGCGTAGATCCTCCTGGCCTCCTCCTCGGTGACGGGGCCCGGACCCGGTGGCTTCGGCCGGCCCGCCGCGCACTTGACCTTGGTGCTGTAGCCGACGCCGCGCGGGTCGAACCCGATCAGGTCGTGGCGGTCGTTCAGCTTCGCGCCGCCCATGACGAGCTCGATGGGCATCAGGTAGCCGCTGCCGCCCGGCCCGCCGGGGTTGACCGCCAGGCTGCCCACGCGCCGCTTCCGGTCGGTGGCCTTGAGCCTGGTCAGGGCGATGGTGATCTGCTTGCCGCCCGGGTCCGCGTAGTTCTGGGGGACCTTGAGCGTGCCGCATTCCGTACGGCCGAACAGGCGCCGGAACTCGGGGAAGTCCTTCTCGGCGAGCCCGCTCCAGCGCAGCACGTCGTCGGAGTAGGCCGGGCAGTCCCGCCACGCGATCGCCGGTGGCTCGGGGACGGCCAGGGCGCCGAGCGCCACGGCGCCCGCGATGAGAGTGTGAAGGATCATGCCCTCAGGCTGGCCGCGGGCCGGGCCGGTCACATCCCCCGGCAGTGGGAGCCCGCGGCTCTCCTTCAGGGGAGGATCGCGTTCAGGGGAGGATCGAGTCCACGTAGCCGCCGTCCACCCGCACCGCCGCGCCCGTCGTCGCGGAGGCGAAGGGCGAGCTCAGGTAGACCACCATGTTCGCGATCTCCTCGGGCTCGATCAGCCGCTGGAGCAGCGACTGCGGGCGGTGCAGCCGCATGAACTCCCGCTGCGCCCGATCCCAGGGCAGGTCCCGGTCCACCAGCTGGTAGACGAACTCCTCCACGCCCCCGGTGTGCGTCGGCCCCGCGATCACGGAGTTGACCGTCACCCCGCTGCCCGCCGCCTCCTTGGCGAACCCCCGGGAGACCGCCAGCAGCGCGGTCTTCGTCATGCCGTAGTGGATCATCTCCTGGGGGATGACGACGGCGGAGTCGCTCGCGATGTACTGGATCCGGCCCCAGCCGCGCTCGGTCATGGCGGGCAGGTAGGCCCGGGTGAGGCGGACCGCGGCCAGCACGTTGACCTCGAAGTAGCGCCGCCACTCGTCGTCGCCGATCTCCAGCGCCGGCTTGGTCCCGAAGATGCCCAGGTTGTTGACCAGGATGTCCACGTGGGGGAGCATGCTCACCACCCGCTCGCAGCCCTCGTCCGTCGAGACGTCGCCCGGCGCCGCGACCAGGTCGTAGCGCGGCAGCTCGCCGGCGGTCCGCTCGGCCTCGATGCGCTCGTCGTCCATCCGCTCGATGGCCGCCGCGACCGAGCCCTCGCCGCGGCCGTTGATGCCCACCCGGGCCCCGGCCTGGGCCAGCCCGGTGGCGATGGCCGCCCCGATCCCCTGGGTCGAGCCGGTGACCAGCGCGGTCCTGCCACTGAGATCGATCCGCACGATGTCCCACCTCCTGCCGCCATTCTCCGCGATCACTCGACGGCGGCTCGCACCGGGGGTGTGATGCGTAGGCTGGGGGCGCGTGGAAGGGGCGTGGGTGCACCGGATCCTGTGGCTGGTCGTGGCGGTCGCCTTTGTGGTGGGCATGGTCATACCGGACGATCCGGAGACGGAGGAGTGCCCGCCCCGCGACACCCGGGTGGTGGCCCCCTACGCGGTCACCGGCTACTGGGTCATGCCGCGGGCCGACAGGTGCGTCACGCAGCGCATGGTCGAGGCGATCCACACCATCGGCGGCGACACGCTGATCACGTTCGGGCCCCGGTTCGACACCCGGCCCGATCCCGACTTCGACGCCTGCCTCGTGGACGGCAGGCCGTGCGCCGAGGTGCCGGGCAAGCGGGTCCGCCAGGTCTACACGTACGCGACCAGCGAGGAGTTCGGGCAGGGCATGCTGCGCTGCCCCGGGCTCGACCGGCGGATCGAGAGCCGGGGGCGGATCTTCTACCGGCTGTCGCTGGCCGCCTCCTGCGCCGACGCCGTGCACGACCTCGTGCTCGTCACCACCGACGGCGACGGGCTGGGGAACCTGATGCGGGAGGCGACCGCGTACGGCATGACGGTCTTCCCCGGGCTGCCCGCGGCGCCCCAGCGGGAGGGCAAGCCGTGGGAGCCCGACCACGCCCACACCGCGGCGCTCAACGCCTTCACGGCGCGGGTGCTGGCCGACTACCGGGAGCGGTTCACGGGGCTGTCGGCGTTCGGCGGGGTGTACCAGTCGTTCGAGCTGGCCGTGCGGGCGCGGGCGGACAAGGACCCGATCGTCTCGCTGTACGCGGCCCAGCACGCGGTCGTCGCCGCCGCGCTGCCCGGGAAGAAGATCGTGGTCAGCCCGTACATCGACGCGCGCAGGGGCCGCGGGTTCCCGCCGTCGCAGGTGGAGGAGGGCCTCGCGGATCTCGCCGGCACCCGGGCGGGGCTGCCGATGGCGATCGCCGTGCAGGACGGGCGGGGGACGGGCAAGGTCCCGGTGTACGGCGCGCACGAGGCCGCCGCGAAGGTGGCGCCCCGGCTGGTGCCGGTCGTGGGGGACGTGCGCAACGCGCAGGCGTACTACGGCTCCACCAGCGACTACGTCGAGGCGGCGGCCCGGCGCGTCCCGCAGGACGTGGAGCTGTGGGTCAACGTGGAGGGCTTCGAACCCGCCCCGGCGGCGGGCGAGTGCGGGCGGGTGGACCCGCTCCCGCTGCGCGGGCGGACCACGAAGAGCCGGCTCGACCAGCAGGTCATGGCGGCGGGGCGGCATGCCGTCAAGGTCATCTCTTACGGGTGGGACCCCTTCTTCACCTGCCAGGCCCGCTACGACACGCCGTCGCTCGCCGACGACATCGCGGCCGGGTGGCAGCAGCCGATCATCGTCGCCGCGTACCGGAAGGAGCTGAACGGGCGGCCCGGGATCCTCGTCGAAGGCCACAACCTGCACGGCGGCACGCTGCGCTTCGGCGACGTGGTGGTGAAGCAGGAATGGTACGGGCGGGAGCGGCTCGAGTCGGCCTGGGCCCCGTACGTGCCCTCGGGCACCTGGACCGCCATCACGGCCACCAACGCGGCCGGCCACTCCAGCACCAGCGCCTACGTCATCCGCTAGCCCTGCCTCCGCGGGCTGTCACCCGACCACCCAGTGCCACCCGCGCTTGTCACGACCGATGCCGAAAGTGGGAGGCCAGGAGCGGTGACGTGCGGAGGATGGGGTCAGGGGCCGGGGGTCAGGTGAGGGCGGCCACCAGGATGTCGGCCAGCAGGGCCGCCTGGGTGCCGTCCGGGTCGAGGTCGGGATCGAGGATCGTCACCTCCAGCCCGGCGGCTCCAGGCAGGCCCGCCAGCCCGCGCAACAGCCCGGTGAGCTGGGCGGCGTCCAGCCCGCCAGGAGTCGGGGAGTCCACGGCGGGCAGCACGGACGGGTCGAGCACGTCGGCGTCCACGTGGATCCAGAACCCGTCGAGCTCGCCCCGCACCAGCACCTCCCTGGCCCGGTCGAGGGGGATGTCGTTCCCGGGCACGTACGCCAGCCCGCTGTCGGCGATGTCCCGCAGGTCCTCCTCGTCCCGCACCCCGAGCACGATCACGTCCTCGTCCCTGACGTACGGCCGCAGCCCGCCGATGTCCGTCAGGTAGTCGTCACCCCGCCCGGTGACCAGCGCCAGATCCTCACCGGCCGCCGCGCCGACGTGCGGCGAGTTGCCCAGGTGCCGGAAGTCGGCATGCGCGTCCAGGTACGCCAGCCCGTACCGCCCTTGCTCGCGCAGGGCCAAGGCGGGCCCGAGCACGATCGAGCAGTCACCGCCCAGCAGGATCGGGAACCCGCCGTCCCGCCTGATCACGCTCACCCGGTCGGCCAGGGCGCGGGCGTAGGCGGCGATGGCGGGCCCGTTGCGCACGCCGTCGCCCGGCTTCCAGGTGGTCACGTAGCGGGGCGGGACGAGCGCGCCCGCGTCGGTCGCGCCGAGACGCCCGACAAGGCCGGCGTTCCGCAGCGCCCAGGGGGCCTTGTAGCAGCCGGGGATCGTGCCGGGGGCCGGTGGGCGCAGGCCGAGGTTGGAGGGGGCGTCGAGGACCGTCAAGACTCTGTCAGGGGTTATTATGCTCATAGTCCTGACGGTAACAGGAGGGGTGCGGATGCGCCAGTTCGGTGAGACGGGGGTCGTGGCGATCGACCTGGCCAACACGTGGGACGAATACCTGGACGACCCTGAGCGGCTGCCGGACGTGGCGGCGTTGCGACGCTTCTGCGCGGAACTGGACGTGCCGTGCCCGCCCGGCGGCGATGAGCGAGAGACGGGCTCAGCGGTTGCGTCCGGTGGCGGTCGGGGTGATGCGGGCTCGGCGGGTGCGTCCGGTGATGGCCGGGATGATGCAGGCGATGCGGGCTCGGCGGGTGGGTCCGGTGGCGGCCGGGGTGATGGAGGCTTGGCGGGTGGGTCCGGTGGTGGCCGGCACGAAGCGGGGGTTGCGGGCTCGGCTGAGGGGCCTGGTGGCGGTCGGCGGGAGGTGGGTGAGGCGGGGGAGCTCGAGGCCGTCCGGGTGGTGCGGGGGCGGCTCCGGGAGGTCCTGAGCGGCGCGGACGCGCAGGCACGGACGCGGGCCCTGGCACGCTGGGCGGCCGAGCTGCCGCTGCGCGCGACCGTGGCGGATTCGGAGGGCACCCCGGTCCTGCGGCTCGCCGCCCCCGAGGGCGCCCCGCTGGGCGAGCGGCTCGCGGTGCGGGCGGTGACGGAACTGCTGGACCTCGCGGCGGCCGGCGACTGGGAACGGCTGCGCCTGTGCGCGGCCCACCCGTGCCAGGACGCCTTCGTCGACAGGAGCCGCCCGGGCCGGCGCCAGTTCTGCTCGACCCGCTGCGCCAACCGCGCCCACGCCGCCGCCTCCCGCGCCCGACACCGCTGAGCCGCTTATCTGAACTACTTCAGATAAGCAGGTGGCCATGGTGACGAAGAGCTTTCCGTACAGCGCGTTCCTCCGAGGACCCTCAGAGGTGCTGCCCACCCTGGACAATGCCGACGTCATCCTCGAACGCCGCGACGACGAGAAGCTCATCCTGATGCGCGCGGAACGGTTCGAAGCGGGGGCGGCCAGCCTGCGCATCGCCGCCCGAGCGCTCGCCGTCGTGGCTCGCCGCAACGGCGATCTCGCGGAGGAAGTGCTGGCAGAGGAGCTTCCCTGGCTCACTTGGCTGCCCGATGCGGAGCGGCATGAGTGTGTGCGTGAGCTCCTCAACCACCTGATCGCCGGTGCGGACACGGGAGAGCTGCTCCCGTTCGCGCGGGCGCTGACGTCGTGGCGATCGACCGCGGTGGTCTGGAGCGACCCGCGGCTCGCCCGCGAACTGCAGGGGCCCTTCCCTGGCGATGGTGGAGAGGTAACGCGCCCGAACGGCGACGTCTGATGTCAGGGCGTGGCGACGACGTGCCGCGGCCTCATCCATGGCGCGTCCGCTTCGCCGACAGGCGCGCGGCTGAGGGCTGGCGGCACCTTCTCGCTCAAGCACCGGAGAACCTCGACCGGGCATGGGTGTCCATCACCGCGGACCCGCGACGGGTGGACTGCCGCCGGCACCCGCTCAAGGGCGCGCTCGGTGTGGTCAAGGTAGGCGGCCAATCGCTGGAACAGTGGCAGTACGAAGCCACGTCCGGCGGTCGGTTGTGGTGCGCGATCGACGACGAGGAGCGCACCTTGTGGATCACGCGTGCCGGCGCCGGCCATCCGAAGCAGACCGACCAGCGGCGTGGCCGGTAGGGCGGCGCGGGTGAGACCGGGAATTGTCGGTGGGCCCGGTTAGCTTTCGATCATCCCCCCGATCGATGGAGGTTGGTCGATGTACCGACAGGGCGACATCCTGCTCGTGCCCGTTCCCGAGGAGTCCGCGCCCAGCGTGGCGCGTTCCGAGCCGAGGGATGCCCGTGGGCGGCTCGTGCTGGCGCACGGTGAGGCCACCGGGCACTGCCACGCCATCCCCGGTCCCGGCACGTTGGCCCGGGGTTTTCTGCACCTGCCCGAGGGCGGGCGGCTCGTGCACGAGGAGCATGAGGCGATCTCGTTGCCGAAGGGCTGGTATCGCGTGGTCCGGCAGCGTGAATACGTGCCCGGCTCCTACCGGGTGGTGGCCGACTGATGGCGACCTTGACGTGGGAGCGGGTCGCCCTCGCGACCGGGCCGGGGGAGGATGCCGAGGAGGCTGTGCGGCAGGCGTACCGGGAGGCGGGGCTGGCCGAGCCCGAGCTGGTCGTGGTGCTGCCGTCGCCCGCCGCCGGAGCCGAACTGGCGGCTCGCCTGGCCGGAGGTGAGGAGGCCGGTTCCGGGCAGGGGAGCGATGGTCCCGACGGGCAGGGGAGCGATGGTTCCGGCGCGCTGGGCAGTGCCGGTTCCGGGGTGGGAAGTGGTGGTCTCAGGCTGGGGAGCGGTGGGGCCGGGCGGTGTGTGCGGGATGAGCTGCGTACCAAGCCTTGGGAGCGGGCCAGGGCGGCGGCGTACGGCGAGCTGGGGCATGTCGGGTGGGCGGAGCTGTGGGCCGAGACGGGTGGGCGGCTCTGGCCGCAGGTCGATCGGCTCGTCGGCGACCTGCGGCGGGCCATCGCCGACCGGGGCGGCGAGAGCTTGCGTCAGGTGACCCTCGACGCCGTGCTCGGGCAGCACGACGCGCCCTGGCTCTCGGCGTTCGACGCGCTCGACGCGCCCTGGCCGGCGGCGCTGGGCGGGCTCGACGGGCTCAAGCGGGTGGCCGAGCGCGCGGGGTGGTGGTGGCCGTACGAACGGGTCGCCATCGTCACGGAACGGCCCGTCGAGCTGCACCTCGACGACCAGGGGCGGCTGCACCGCGCGGACGGGCCGGCCATGGTCTACGCCGACGGGTTCGCCCTGCACGCCTGGCACGGCATGCCCGTCCCGGCCGGCTTCGGCGCCGCGATGACCGGGCTCACCCCCGAGCGCATCCGCTCCGAGGAGAACGCCGAGTTGCGCCGCGTCATGCTGGAGCACTTCGGGTTCGACCGCTACCTGGCCGAGTCGGGCGCGGAGCCGGTGCACTCCGACGAGACCGGCGTCCTGTGGCGGGTCGAGCTGGCCGGTGACGAGCCGCTGGTCATGGTGGAGGTGGTCAACTCCACGCCCGAGCCCGACGGCACCCGCCGCACCTACTTCCTGCGGGTGCCGCCGTGGACCGAGCGCGCCCGCCAGGGGGTCGCGTGGACGTTCGGGGTCGCCGAGGACGCCTACCTCCCGCAGCGTGAGACCTGAGGTCACAGCGCCCCGGGAGGGCCGGGCGGTCATGGTCCGGTACGGCGGTTCGTTCGCCGAGGTCAGAAGGTGGTGGGGATGCGTTCGAGCACCCCGCCGGTGAAGACGTCGTAGAGACCGAGCGGCTCCAGGTGGACATACCCGATATGGCAGTCGCAGGCCGTGGCGGGGCACCCCCGGGGCCGCAGCGCGCCCCGGTACGAGCCGTCGTACAGGTTGCCCAGCACCTCCGGCACGAAGTGGCAGCGGCGCACGGTGCCGTCGCCGTTCACCGAGATCACGCTGTCTCCCGTGCGGCAGGGCAGGCCCGCGCTGGCGTGCGGGAAGCGGCTGTGATGGAAGAGCGGGTCGACGGCCGACCACTCGGCGGCCTCGGCGTCGGTGTAGAGGCGGCCCTCCTCGGCGTTGACCCACACGTACGTCTCGGGCGGCAGGTCGGCCCGGAGCCTCCTCGCGTACGGCAGGTGCGCCGGGTCGCCGACGATGCCGACGCTGTGGCGCACCGGCAGCGAGCGGATCTTGGCCAGGAACCGCTCGTACGGCACCTGCGTCGGGTGGTAGGTCACCCACAGCGCGGCCCGCTCCGACGCCTCCGACAACCACCCCGTACGGCAGCTCAGATTCGTCTGGACGGCGACCTTCGCGACGTTCGGCAGCCAGGACAGCTCCACGAGGGCCCGCCGGTACCAGGACCTGACCAGGCCCTCACCCCACGGCGTGAACAGCACCGAGACCTCGAACGCCTGCTCCGCGACCCACCCGGCGAACCGCTCCAGCGCGGCCCTGTCGGCGCGCAACTGCTCGGGCGTGTCGCGGCGCTTGGCGAACGGGCAGTAGGCGCAGTCGTAGTCGCAGCTGGCGAGGGGGCCCCGGTAGAGGATGGTCAGCATGCCTCGTACCCGTCCATGAGCCGCCGCACCTCGGGCGAGAACAGGGCGGGGCCGATCGCGTCGGAGTGGGCCAGGCCCTCCGGGGTGAGCGCGATCGTCTCGTCCGTGATCGTGAGCCAGTGACCTAGCCAGTCCATGGGGAAGTCGTCCAGGACGTCGCTGCCGAACCGGTCCGTGTAGAGCCGCCGGGACATGCCCTCCGCCCGCAGCAGCGACTGGATGAGGTGCCGCCGCCTGCGCTCGTCCGGCGAGAGCGCGAAGCCCACGTTCGCCACGTCGAAGTCGGCCCTGGCCACGTAGTCGTCGATGATCGAGCGCACGTGCCGCGCGCCGACGGCGTACTCGAAGGAGTAGTGCAGGCCGCTCGTGTACGACCGTGCCCCGCAGCCCAGGCCCACCATGCCGTCGGTCTGGCAGCAGTAGTCCGCCTCCGCACCGGAGCCGGGGAGCCGGAACATGCGCATGGACACCTGCTCGTACCCGGCCGCCAGCAAATGGTCGCGCCCGGCCCGGTAGAGCTCCAGGCGCTGGTCGTCCCATGCCCGCCCCTGCTTGCCCAGCCCGGTCAGCGGCCGGACGTAGAGCGGGTAGAGGTACAGCTCCTCCGGCCGCCACCCGAGTGCGGTGTCCAGCGAGTACTGCCACGACCGGGAGGTCTGCCCGTCGATGCCGTAGATCAGGTCGATGTTCAGCACCGGCACGCCCGACGCCCTGATCGCGTCCAGCGCCGCGTCCACCTCGGCGCGCTTCTGCGGGCGCACCGCCGAGCGGGCCTCCTCCGGCACGAAGCTCTGCACGCCGATGGAGATCCGCGACGTGCCGCGCTCGGCGAGCACGGACAGGCGGTCGGGCGTGGCGGTGGCCGGGGAGGTCTCCACCGACAGCGGGACCCGCGCCAGGTCCACGCCCATCGTCCGCTCCGTCAGGTCGAACAGCCGGTCCAGCTCGCGGGCGCTGAGGTACGTCGGCGTGCCCCCGCCGAGCGCCGCCGTGCCGAAGGAGGTCTCCTCCAGCGCGTCGCGTACCTGCCCGGCCTGGCGTTCGAGGGCGTCCAGGTAGGCCGTGACCAGCTCCTCCGGCGCGCCGGTGCGGGTGAACAGGTTGCAGAAGCCGCAGCGCATCTCGCAGAACGGGATGTGCACGTACAGTGCTCCCGGCCGTTCCCCGGCCCAGACCTCCTTGAGGTGCGGGCGCGGGTCGAGCGGCCGGTACGCGGTCTTGTGCGGGTAGGCGTAGACGTAACTCTCATACGGCCGCATGGTTCTCCAGGACGAAATGGGTGTAGGGGACCGTCCAGACCACCTCGTGGCCGATGCGGTGGCCGACGTGCCCGTCCTCGCCGTACGCCGTGCCGTGGTCGGAGCACACGATCGCCAGGCAGGGCCGGCGGCGGCTCATGAGCGCGTAGAGCCGGCCGATGTGCTGGTCGACGTAGCGCAGGGCGGCGGCGTGGCTGTCCAGGGAGTCGCCGGTGGCGCCGGGCAGGTAGAAGTGGTTCGGCTGGTGCAGGGCCGAGACGTTGAGGAAGAGGAAGACCGGGCCGCGCGCGTCCCGCAGCACCTCGGCGGCGCGGTCGATCTGCCGCTCCAGCGAGGCGGGGTTCGTCACGCCGAACTCCGGCTCCCAGTGGCTCTCGGCGAACAGGCCCGGCAGCGCCGACCCGAGCGGGGTGAGCTTGTTGAAGAACCCGACGCCGCCGACGCACACCGTGTGGTAGCCGGCCCGCGCGAGACCCGTGGGCAGGTCGGGAGCGTCGAACACCCACGTCCCCGCCGCCGTGCTCTCGCTCCCGGGGAACGTGGCCGCGAACAGCCGGGGATGCGGGCCGGGGGTGACCGGCGTGGGCAGGAAGCCGGCGAACATGGCGGCGTGGGCAGCGTACGTGAAGCTGCCCGGGCTGTGCCGCCGCTCCCAGCGCGCGCCGGGCGGCAGCAGGTTCGGCAGCAGCCCGGCCTCGGCCTGGGCGGCGGCCACGTCGTAGCGCAGCGTGTCGAGCGTGACCAGGAGGACGTCGTGGCTGCCGATGATCGCGTCCATGTCGAGCCCGTCACCAGCGGCTGTCATCGCGTCGATCCGCCCGTCACCTCCGGTGGTCGCCAGCAGCCGCCCGTCACCAGCGGCCATCGATGACCGCCTCGACCTGCTCGGCATAGGTGTCCCGCCCATGTCCCGAAAAATCCCCCAGCCCCGGCAGCAGGTCCCCGAACGCGTTGACCTCCGCCACCGCCACCGACCGCCAGTCAGCCCCGACCATCACGTCCACGCCCGTGCTCAGGCTGCCCGGGAAACACGCGGCCGCCCGGGCGCATACCTCCAGCACCCGCTCCCACAGCCCGGGCCGGCTGCGCACCGTCTCCAGGTCGCCGCGCGAGCCGCCGAGGTGCAGGTTCGTCATGGGGCTGCGGCTCGTACGTACGACGGCGTGCGTCGGAGCCCCGGCCACGGTCACCACCCGCAGGTCGAACACCCGTCCGCCGCTCGACGCCTTCGGGAACCACCGCTCCACGTGCAACCCGTCGGCCGCCAGGAAGTCCACCAGCCGCCGCGCCTCCGCCTCCTCCGTCATGGTCCTGACCCGCAGCGAGTTGCACAGCACCCCGCCGATCCAGGTGGCCGAGGTGACCGCCCGCACGCGGCCGGCATGGGCCTGGAAGGCGACCACCCCGGAGGCCGAGGAGCCGTGGGCGGGTTTCACGAACACCCTGGCCCAGCCGCGCCGCGCCATCTCCTCGCGCAACTCCTCGTACGACCCGGCCTCGAACGCGCCCGGCACCGGCACCCCGGCCCCCGCCAGCACCGCGTGGCAGCGCCGCTTGTCGAACATCACCCCGATCTCGCCCACGTCCCCCAGCAGCCGCACGCCGGGGATCGCCGCGACCCGCTCCAGCCCGGCGGTGAACGCCTTGTGCCAGGCGGCGCCCCCGCCCACCCGCGCCGGATCGCCCGGCCCGCGCAGCAGCTCGTCGGCCCGCGCGTCCTCCCCGGGGGAGTCGACGCGCAGCAGCGACCCCTCGGGCCCGCCGGCCGCGCGCCCGGCCAACACGTCCAGCCACGAGATCACGTACGGCTCCGCGAGCCCTCGCCCGACCACGGCGTCCCGGAACATGGTGACCCGCCGATCCCCGGGCGTCCCGACCACGCCGAACCGCACCGGCGTCGTCACCCGCCCACCGTCACCTTCGGGGCCGTCACTCGGCCACCGCCACGTACATCCAGTCGTCGGCCTCGGGAACCTGTCTCTCCTGGAGGTCGACGATGCCGGGCAGCGCCTCCTGCATCCGGGAGATCATGGCGTCGCGGAGGAAGTGGTGCCGCAGGTCCAGGACGCGCAGGTGGGTCAGGGGCTGCCCGCTGAGCAGCGCCTCCGCGCCCCGGTCCGTGAGCAGCCCCATGCCCAGGCTGAGCTCCTCCAGCCGGGCCACCACGGGCGCGGCGGCCACGGCGGCGGCCACCTCGTCCTGCCGCTCGCTGTCGCGCAGCCCGAGCCGCCTGAGCACGGGCAGCCGCACGCCCGACAGGATGCCCTCCAGGTCGGCGATCGTCGCGTCACCGCCGTAGTCCTCGACGCCGAGCCACAGCTCCAGGTGCTCCAGCGCCGGGAACGTGCTCGCACTGACCGCCCTGACCACCTCGCCCGGCAGCCCGCCGCACTCGAACCGCAGCACCCTGAGGTGCTCGTGGGCGACCGGCCGCAGCACGAGCCCCTCCGACCCGCGCACCTCCAGCCGCTCCAACTTCGGGTACGCCGCCAGCAGCGGCGTGATGTCCCCCTGCCGGATCCAGGAGATCTCCCACGTCTCGGTCCCGATGAACCCGAGGAACACCGAGCGCAGCGCGGGCAGCCGGTCGGCGTACGCCGCGAGCACCCTCGGCGCGTTGGTCGAGCCGTAGCCGGTGACCGCGAGGGCCTCCACGCGGCCGGGGTCCACGTTCGCCAGCAGGCCGTCGAGGTCGTCGGCCAGGTCTGACTCGTTGCTGTCCGCGTCGTGGTGGCTCTCGTCGTACACGAGCCAGGCGACCTGCTCGGACGGGTCCGCGCCCTGGCCCGGAGCCCTGACGGGCAAACCGGCGAAGTGCTCGCGGTTCAGGCCGAAGGAGTGGTCGTGCTGGGCCGGGTCGTCGGGCAGGAACGTGTCGCCGGGATCGGCGAACGTCACCTCGTACCGGTCCATGTCACTCGCTCACCTGGACGTAGCGCCAGTCCTCGTCGCGGCTGAGCGGCTCGGACAGCCGTACCTCGACCCCGGGCAGCGCCTCGATGAGGCGGGCCATCATCGCCCTGCTCATGTAGTGGTGTTCGAGGTCGAAGCGGCGCAGGTGGGTGAGCGGCTGGCCGCTGAGCAGCGCCGCCACGCCCTCGTCGCCGAGCGAGCCCATCGACAGGCTCAACGACTCCAGCCGGGCCACGACGGGCGCGGCCGCCAGCCCCGAGGCCAGCTCGTCCGCGAACGGGCAGTTCTGCAGGCCCAGGTGGCGCAGCGCGGGCAGCCGCTCGCCGCTCAGGATCCCCGCCACGTCGGCCGCCGTCGCGTCGCCGCCGTACTCATCTACGCCGAACCACAACTCCAGGTGCTCCAGCGCCGGCAGGTCGCTGCCGCCGACCCCGCGCACGACCTGCGCGGGCAGGCCACCGGTCTCGAACCTGAGCACCCGCAGCGCCTCGTGCCGCACCGGCGCCAGCCCGAGCCCCGTGCCGCCCCGCACCTCCAGCCGCTCCAGCTTCGGGTACGCCTCCAGCAGCGGCGTGATGTCCGACTGCTGGATCCAGGAGATCTCGGCCTGCTCCGGCGAGATGGCGCCGAGGAACAGGGAACGCAGCTCGGGCAGGCGGCCGGCGTTTTCGGCGAGGCGGGCGATGACGGGCGCGTTGTCGGTGTCGTAGCACTCCTCCCACTCCCCGATCACGATGGCCTGGACCTTCGCGGTGTCCGCGTTTTCGAGAAACCAGTCGAAACTTTCGGAGATATGGTCGGGGGCGTCGTCGTCCCACTCGCTCGCCTCGATCCGCCAGGCGACGGCGGACAGGTCCGGCCCCGGCTCCCCGTCCTCCGGGGCGGCCGCGTAGGCCAGGGGGAACCCGGCGTAGGCGTCGAGGTAGCGCTCGTAGTGGGTCGGCTGGTCATCGGTCACGGGCTGGTCCTAGGTAATGGGGGGATACGGCTGTCCTGTCCTACCAGACCGACCTGACATTTCCGCCAACCTTTGGTGCCCTGGAAGCACAGCTCCCGCGGCTGCGACTCCCGGTAGCCCGGGGACTCAGGTTTCGAAGAGGGTGCGGCCCCAGTAGTCCCCGGCGTCCCGGACGCCCGGTGGGCAGGCGAAGAGGGCGCTGGAGACGTGTTTGATGTACTCGTTGAGCGGATCGGTGCGTGCCAGGCTCATCTGCACCGGTACGAACTGCTTGCGGGGATCCCGCTGGTAGGCGATGAAGAACAGCCCCGCGTCCAGGCGGCCGAGCCCGTCCGAGCCGTCCACGAAGTTGTAGCCCCGCCGCAGCAGGTGCGCGTTGCCGTGCGAGCTCGGGTGCGCCAGCCTTACGTGGGCGTCCGCCTTGATGTACGGCTGCCCGTCCGGCCCCTTGGCCGCGAAGTCCAGCGGGTCGAACTCGGCCTTCTTGCCCAGCGGCGCACCCTCGCCCTTGTCCCGGCCGAAGATCTGCTCCTGTTCGGCCAGCGACGTGCGGTCCCAGGTCTCGATGGTCATGCGGATCTTGCGGGTGACCAGGTAGCTGCCGCCCGCCATCCAGGCGCTGCCGTCCTGGGCGGAGGCCCAGAGCTGGTCGCGCAGCAGGTCGGAGTCCTCCAGCTTGAGGTTGTTCGTGCCGTCCTTGAAGCCCATGAGGTTGCGCGGGGTGGTCTGGGAGCGGGAGGTGGACGACGTACGGCCGAAGCCGAGCTGCGACCAGCGTACGGAGACCTTGCCGAAGCCGATCCTGGCCAGGTTGCGGATGGCGTGCACGGCGACCTGGGGGTCGTGGGCGCACGCCTGCACGCAGAGGTCACCTCCGGAAATTTCCGGAATGAGCTGCTCTCCCGGAAATTTCGGCAAGTCGGCGAGAGCGGCCGGACGCTTCCCCGCCAGCCCGAACCGCTCGTCGAACAACGACGCCCCGAACCCCACCGTCAGCGTCAGCCCCGACGCCGGCAGCCCGAGCGCCTCACCCGTGTCGTCGGGCGCGGCCTCGGGCGCGCCGCCCACCGCGCCGAACGAGCCCGCCTCCTTGCCCTGCGTCAGCCGCGCCGCCGCGGCCGTCCACTCCTGCAGCAGCTCCATCAGCTCGGCCCGCTTGTCCGTCGTGACGTCGAAGGACACGAAGTGCAGCCGGTCCTGCGCGGGCGTGACGATCCCGGCCTGGTGCTCGCCGTAGAAGGGGAACGGGTCGGAGGTGGAGGAGGCGTGCGCCCGGGGCGGCTCGTCCAGCAGCGACCGCGCCGCCACCGCCCCGGTGCCCAGCGCGGCGGCCCCCGCCGCACCGAGACCGAACAGCTTCCTCCTGCTCACCCGAGCCTCCCGCCCCTTCGCGGGCGACCCCGTGGTGGCGGACCCGGCGGCCGGCTCGTCCGCGGCGCCCTGCCCGCCGGCCGGGACGGGCGTACGCTCCCGGTCGTCCGCGGCGCCCTGTCCGTTGGTCGCCATCGTGCCCCCTCCCGCTACTTCGCCACGATCGGGGCGATCTTGCTGATCGGCTCGCCCAGCGCGTTGATCGAGTCGGACAGCGCCTTCAGCTCGGCCTTGGACAGCTCGTTGTGCAGCTGCCAGCCGTCGCCCTTCTGGTGCACGGCGAGCGCCGCCTCGGCCGCCGCGAACTTCTCGTCCAGCGTCTTGACCAGGTCGGGAGCCCGCTCCTCCAGCACCGGCCTGAGCGCCTGCACGGCCGCCTTGGAGCCTTCGAGGTTGGCGTCGAAGTCCCAGAGGTCGGTGTGCGACCAGATGTCCTCCTCGCCGGTGATCTTCCCGGTGGCCACCTCGTCGAGCAGTTCCTTGGCACCGTTGGCCAGGTTCAGCGGGGTCAGCTCGGTGGCGTTGGCCTTGGCCACGATGGTCTTGATGTCGGCGATCAGCTTGTCGGCCATGGGGCCGCTCTTGCCGATGTCCTTGTGGATCCACAGATCCTTCTCGATCTTGTGGAAGCCGGTCCACTCCTCGCCCTCGGCCAGGTCGGCCTCGCGGCCGTCGATCGCGGGGTCGAGGTCACCGAAGATCTCCGCGACCGGCTCGATGCGCTCCCAGTACGTACGCGCCACCGGGAACAGCTCCTTGCCCTTCTCGATGTCGCCCGCCTTGACCGCGTCCACGAACTCCTGGGTCTTGACCAGCAGCGTGTCGGTCTGCGACTTGACGTAGCGCTGGTAGCTCCTGGTGGCCTCGGCCAGCTTGGCGTCGGCGTTGAGCGGCTTGTGCTCGCCGGTCACCTTGAGCGCGTTGCGGATGCCCTTGCCGACCATGCCGGGCTTGCAGGCGGTCTCGTACGCGCCGGCCGGCAGCTCGGCGATGAGCTCCCTGGTCAGGCCGGGCACGATGTTCTCCACCTCGGCCATGACCCGGTCGCCCGGCGCGTACACGTAGAACTCGGTGACCTTGGTGCCGCCGTTCGTGATCGCGAACGTGGTGGTGCCCGCCGCGACCTCGGTGGCGGCGACCTTGCACTCGGTGTCGTTCGCGGCCACGGCGACCTTGCCGGGGGCGGCGGAGCCGGAGGGGGCGGGGGTGCCCCCCGAGCCGCAGGCGGCCAGCGCCGCAAGGGCGAGCGCGCCGGCGGACAGGCTGATGACGGTACGCATGATGCTCCTGTTCACGCGGCCGAGGGCGCGGTGGACTTGGCCTGCTGCGGGCGCAGGAAGAGGAAGAGGGTGGGAACGAGGTACGCGGCCCAGGCCACGACCTCCAGAACGCTGGGCTGCGGGGTGATGTTCAGCATCCCCGCCAGCACGGCCCCGTGCGGGGAGTCGGCGGGCAGGACGGCGCTGATGTCGAAGGCCTGGGTGTTCAGGCCGGGAAGCACGTCGGCCTCCTGGAAGTCGTGCACGGCGTACTTGAGGATGCCGGCGGCCACCAGGATCAGCAGCCCGCCGGTCCAGGCGAAGAACTTCGTCAGGTTGATCGTCAGGGCGCTGCGGTAGATGCCCCAGCCGATCAGCACGGCCGTGAGCAGCCCCAGGCAGATGCCGATCAACGGTTGTGCCGAAGCGGTGGCGCCCTGCACGGAGGCGAAGAACAGCAGCGCTGTCTCCAGCCCCTCACGCGCGACGGCCAGGAACGCCATCACGACCACCGCGATCGACCCCAGCTCCAGCGCCTCGGAGAGCTTGCCGCGCAACTCCTTGGAGAGCGCGCGGGCCGCCCGGCGCATCCAGAAGATCATCCAGGTCACGAACACGACGGCGAGCAGCGAGGTGATCGCCTCGAACAGCTCCTGCCCGGTGTAGCTGAGGCGGGCGGCGGTGAAGGTCAGCAGCGCCCCGAACGCCACCGACAGCACGACGGCCGCGCCGACCCCGCTCCAGACCTGGGGGAGCTTGTCCTTGCGGTCACTCTTGACCAGGAAGGCGATGAGGACCGAGACGACGAGCGCCGCCTCGAGTCCTTCGCGCAATCCGATGAGGTAACTGGCGAACACGATTGCCTACCGCCACTCGCTGAGGGAAGCCTTGCCTAAATTAGGGCAGGCGAAGCATACCTACGCAAGCATCCGGAACGACAGGGACCCCCCACTCACCTCTTGAGGTTGTCGGCCAGCAGATCGAGCAGGGGCTCGCGGCGTACGCACCGATCCAGGCGGAACGAGTCCGCCAGTGCGACCAGGTCGTCGTCGCCGAGCCCGCGGAACAGCTCCGCGTACTCGGGGAGCAACGCCTGGGCCAGCAGGATGTGCCTGATCAGGTCGTCGGCCTGATAGCGGGCGCCCCACGGGTACGGGTCCCAGCCGGGGAACTCGGTCTCGACCAGCGCGTGCAGCGGGGCCAGCACGTCCGTCGACTCCTCCATCGTCGAGCCCCAGCGATCGGCGCCGAGCCGCCGCTTCTTGGCCATGAAGTCACCGAACCGGTCGAGGTACGCCCCCGAGGCGTGCACCAGCCCCTGCAACCCCACGTCCTTGTACGTCCACAGCGACCAGCCCGCGCCGTGCTCGTCGTAGATCGCGAGCTGGTCGCGCAGGATCTGGTAGCGCTGCCCGTCCACGACGGGGTCCCCGGTGTAGACGGGCCCGAACTCGCCCACCCACAGCGGCGTGCCCGTCTCGCGCTGGAAGCGGGAGCGCTTGTCGAACGTCCGCTCCAGCTCGTCGCGGTCGCACCACTCGCCGCGGGTGTACCCGGGGTACGGGCCGCCGTGGGCGAAACCGGCCAGCGCGTAGTCGTGGAGGACGAAGACCGTGTTCTCATACACCTCCCGAAATATCGAGAAATCGGTGGAGTAGGTGTTGCCGTCGAGGAACAGGACGTGGCGCGGGTCGGCGGCCCTGATCGCCTTCACCAGGCGGTCGTAGAACGGGCCGATCACCTTGCCCGACACGTCACCCGGCTCGTTGACCGGGTTGTATCCGGCCACCCAGGGATTGTCGCGGTAGTGGTCCGCGATGACCTCCCACAGGTGCACCGCCCGGTCCTGGAAGTGCCGGTGCTGCCAGAACGCGGCCACGTGGGTGGGGTTGTCGGAGTGCCAGTGCTGGTTCTGCGAGCCGGGCAGCGCGTGCAGGTCGATCACGCTGTGGATGCCGTGCGCGCCCAGCAGGCCGATCACCCGGTCCAGGTGGCGGAAGCCGCGCTGGTCGATCTCCAGGGGGCGCTCGTCGGACTCCCAGTGGCGGTAGTTGACCGGGATGCGTACGCAGTTCATGCCCAGCCCGGCCAGCAGGGCCGCGTCCTGTTCGGTGAAGAACGAGGTCAGCAGCCGGTCGAAGAACAGCTCCGCCCGGTCGTCGCCCAGCACGGTGCGTACGGCGTGCCGCATGGAGGACTCGTTCGCCGGGTAGCCGGTGATGAAGTTCTCCATGTTCATCCAGCCCCCGAGACCCACCCCCCGCAGGCGTACCGGCGTGTCGTCGTCCGTGAGGAGATGGGTTCCGGACACGTGCAGCATGAAGTCACCCCTTCGTGGCACCCGCGGTGAGGCCACCGACCAGGTGTCGTTCCGCTATGGCGTAGAACCCGAGCGCGGGCACCATGGCCAGGATCAGATAGGCCAGGATGCGGGCGGTGTCGGAGGCGTACTGGCCCTGGAACTGCTGGATGCCGAGCGGCAGCGTCCAGCTCACCTCCTCGCTGAACACCACCAGCGGCAGCATGAAGTTGTTCCAGCTCCCGACGATGGCCAGGACCGAGACGGTGGCGATCGCGGGCCGGGCCATCGGCAGCAGGATCCGCCAGAAGAACCCGAACGGCGTGCACCCGTCGATGGTGGCCGCCTCCTCGATCTCGCCCGGGATGCTGCGGAAGAAGCCGCGCAGGATGATGATCGTCAGCGGCAGCCCGAAGGCGGCCTGCGTCAGGATCACGCCGAGCGGGTTGTCCAGCAGCCCGAACGTGCGCAGCAGCACGAAGATGGGCAGGATGGCCACCGCGAACGGGAACATCAGCCCGGCGGTGAACATCGTGAAGAACAGCTCCCTGCCGCGGAAGGCGAACCTGGCGAAGACGAACCCCGCCAGCGCCGACAGCGCGACGGTCAGCACGGTCGTGGCCACGGCGATGAACATGCTGTTCCACATCTGCCGCCAGAACGAGCCGGAGCCCAGCACGTCGGTGTAGTTGGCCGTCACCCACGTCTCGGGCAGGCCGAAGGGGTTGGCGGACAGCTCGCTGTTCTCCTTGAAACCGCCGATCAGCGCGTAGACCACCGGGATGACCATGAACGCGCCCACGATCAACGCGATCACGTGCAGGGGCAGCGTCTTGCGCCGCCGCCTGGCCGGCTTGATCTTCCCGTGGTTCATCTGCGGCCTCCCAGGGAGGTCGTCGCGCCCTCCAGGTCACGGCGCATGACGAAACGCTGGTAGATGAGGGCGAAGACGAGGCTGAGCGCGAACATCACGACGCTGATCGCGCTGGCGTAGCCGACCTGGGAGCGCTTGAACCCCCAGTCCATCATGGTGACCGCCATCGTCTCCGAGGAGTGCGAGGGCCCGCCGCCGGTGAGGATCCAGACCAGGTCGAAGAGCTGGATCGTGTAGATCACGGACAGGAAGATGCTGATCCGGATCGTCGGGCCGAGCAGCGGCAGCGTGACGTACCTGAACGTCTTCCAGCCCGTGGCCCCGTCGATCTGGGCGGCCTCGACGAGCTCGTTCGGGATGTTCTGCCGCCCGGCGAGATAGATCATCATGTGGAAGCCGAAGTACTTCCAGGTCATGACCAGGAAGAGCGACGGCATCACGGTGTCGGGGTTGGCCAGCCACTCCGACTCGAACCCGACGATCGACAGGAGCTGGTTCGCCATGCCCGCGTCAGGGGCGAGGATCAGCGAGAACAGCACGCCCGTGATGACCTCGGACAGCACGTACGGGGCGAAGAACAGCACCCGGTACAACGCCCGCCCGCGCATGCGCTGGTTCAGCAGCATGGCGATGGCCAGCGAGAACGGCAGCTGCACGAAGATCGACAGCAGGACGAGGACCAGCAGGTGCCACAGGTCCTGCGCGAAGATCTCGCTGCTGAACAGCCGGGTGAAGTTGTCCATCCCGATGAAGTTGCTCGGCAGGCCGCCGAAGCCGTTCCACCTGAACACGCTCGAATACAGGGCCACCAGCATGGGGGCCACGACCAGCATCAGGAAGAGCACCATGGCGGGCAGCAGGAACAGGGCGATGGTCACCCAGCGACTGCGACGCCTGCCGACAGGGGTGGGGGCCGGAAGCTGGACCGCCTCCGGCCCTCTCGTGAGTGTCGTCATCCCTCGCTCTTGGCCACTTCTGTGATGTCCGCGCCGACCTCTTCCGGTGTCTTCGTACCGGCGATCAGCTCGGCCACGCTGTCGTTGACCTGCTGGCCGACGGCCGGCGGGTAGGCCTGGTCCAGGTAGAGCTGGTAGCCGCTGGCGCCGGCCAGCAGCGTCGCCACCTGCTTGAGGTTGGGGTCCTTGACCGCGCTCTCCTCGCCCTTGAGCACCGGCAGCACGCCACCGGACTCGACGGCCTTGGAGTGGTTGCCCATCTCGGTCATGAACTTGACGAAGTCCAGGGCCTCCTTCGGCGCGTCCGCGCCCACGGCCAGCCCGCCGCCGCCGCCGAACGCGTCACCGGCCGAGCCCTTGCCGCCCTCGACGGCCGGGAAGGGGAAGAACCCGAGGTCGTCGCCGAGACCCTTGCCCGAGTCGGCCTGCACGCTCGGCGCCCACTGGCCCATCAGCTCCATGGCCGCCTTGCCGTTGCTCACGGTGGCGGACTGGCCGTCAGGGGTGGAGTACGCCGCGCCGAGGAAGCCCTTCTGGAACGGCTGGAGGTCCGCCAGCGCCTTCACCTGCTGGCCGGCGGCCACGAAGTCGGGCTTGGTGAAGTCGTGGTCGGTGGCCGCCTGCTTGAGCGCGTCCAGGCCGGCGATGCGCAGGGCGAGGTAGGCCCAGTAGTAGTGGCCGGGCCACTTCTCCTTGCCGGCCAGGGCGATCGGGGTGACGCCCGCGGCCTTGAGCTTCTTGACGTCCTCGAGGAACGCCGACCAGGTGGCCGGCGGCTCGGTGATGCCTGCCTTTTCGAAAAGTTTCTTGTTGTACCAGAAACCTACCAAGCCGATGTCGGTCGGCAGACCGTACGTCTTGCCGTCGATCTGGTACGCGCTGAGCGCCGCCGGCGTGAAGGTGGGCAGCACGTCCGCGACGTCGCCGGAGATGTCCTTGACCAGTCCCGCGTCGATCTGCTGCTTGAGCACGCCGCCGCCCCACGAGGCGAACACGTCCGGCGCGTTGCCCGACTGCGTGATCGTGGTGAGCTTGGCCTTGTACGCGTCGTTCTCCAGAACGGTCGCCTTGATCGTGACGTGCGGGTTCTTCGCCTCGAACTCCTTGGCGCGCTGTGCCCAGAGGGACTTGAGCGGCTCGGCGGTCGACAGGTGCCACCACTCCAGCGTGACCTTGGCGGGGGAGCCGCCGCCGCTCTGCTGGGGAGCCGTCTCCCCGCCGCCGCCACCTCCGCAACCGGCCACGAGCACGGCGATGGCGACTAACACCAGACTGCGTTTCATAGGGGTCCCTTCCTCAGCGATTGACGAAAGTTTCGTGAACCCCCCGATAATTTCTTTGCCGTGATCGTAAGTAAACGCCATGTAAAGCGTCAACACCTCCAGAGCGAGCGATCCCAAACCGAAACTTTCGGATACACTCCCGATTTGTGTCAGCGAAGAGGCGGGTCACGATCGCACTGATCGCGGAGGAGGCCGGGGTCTCCATCCCGACGGTCTCGAAGGTCATCAACGGGCGTCCGGAGGTCGCGCCGGCGACCCGCCACAGGGTGGAACGGCTCCTGCAGGAGCACGGCTACCAGCGGCGCATCAGCCAGGACGACACGCCGGCCGGCCTGGTGGACCTCGTCTTCGCGGAGATCGAGTCGCCCTGGGCCATGGAGATCGTCCGCGGCGCGGAGAGCGCCGCCCACGATGCCGGGGCCAGCGTCGTCATCTCGGTCCTGCACACGCACGCGGGCCCCGGCCGTGACTGGCTGGAGCGCCTGGCGGCCAGGCGGACGGACGGCGTCGTGATAGTGGCCTCGCGGCTCTCGACCGGCATCCAGGCCCAGCTCAGCGCCCGCTCCCTGCCGTTCGCGGTGGTGGACCCGGAGGGCGAGCCCGCGCCCGGGGTCGTCTCCGTCGGGGCGACCAACTGGAACGGCGGCCTGGCGGCGACCCGGCACCTCCTGGAGCTCGGGCACCGGCGGATCGGCATGATCAGCGGCCCGGCGGACATGCTGTGCAGCCAGGCCCGGATAGACGGTTACCGGGCGGCGCTGGAGACGGCCGGGGTGCCCGTGGTGCCCGACCTGATCAGGCGCGGCACGTTCCTCGTCGACTCGGGCCACGACCAGGGCCACGCCCTGCTCTCCCTCGCCGACCCGCCCACGGCCATCTTCGCCGGGAGCGACCTGATGGCGTTCGGCGTGTTCGAGGCGGCCCGGCAGCGCGGGCTCCGGGTCCCGGAGGACCTGAGCGTGGTGGGCTTCGACGACCTGCCGCTGGCGAAGTCGGCCTGGCCCCCGCTGACGACGGTACGCCAGCCGCTCCAGGAGATGGCGGCGCTGGCCACCCGTACGGTGCTGGCGATGGGCCACGGCGACGTCCCGGAGACCAAGCGCGTGGAACTGTCAACGGAGCTGATCGTCCGGGAGAGCACCGCCCGCCACGAGTAGGCCGCCCAGCCGGTCAGTGGAAGAAGGACCTGCGGGGTTCCTGGCCGTTCAGGCCGGCGATGCAGCGGTAGAAGCGCACCCCGTCCTCGAACTGGGCCTGGGACGGCGGCATGACGTCGGCCCGCCACCGGGTCGCGCCGATGGTCCTGGCCGTGCCGGTCCGGGTGGCCAGCAGCACCGTGCGGCTGCAGACGCGCTTCACCGTCGGGTGCTTGGCGAGGTCCTGCTGGACGTACGTCTCGGCGTCCTCCGGGATCGGGGCGACCGCGAACGTCTCCCACGAATGCGTCTCCTCGCACCCGAGCCGCCGGGCCTTCGTGTCGCCCGTGATGATGACCAGGCCGCTCCAGCACTCCGACTCCCGCACACAGGCCGCCCCGCCGCCGCGTACCTTGGCCGCCGGGCAGTTCTCGGTGTAGGTGTCGAGCCCTTCGAAGGCGCCGGCCTCCTTGGGCTTCGTGGTGCCGGTGTCCGGCGCGGCCCGCTTGGTCTCCGGGGTCTGGGTGACCTGGCTGTGGATGAACACCCCGGCGCCGGTCGCGATCACCAGGATCAGGGCGGCGATGATCGCGAGCAGGGCCTTGTCGACCCCGCGCGGAGCGGGCGGCCTGGTGTCCGTCGGGGTGCCGGGCGGCGGGTCCGTGGCCTGCTGGGGGAAGGCGGGCCGCTGAGGGCTCACGTGGGAAGGGGCGGGCGCGGCCACGTGGCGTCCGGAGGGCTGTTCGGAGAAGGGTGGCAGGGGGACGGCGGCCAGGGCGTCGCGGAGGGCGGCCGCGCTCGGGGTGCGCTCCCGGAGGTCGGTGGCCAGGGCCTGCCGGAGCACGGCGGTCAGGTCCGGTGGCACGCCGGGGATGTCCGGGACGGGGAGGCGGTGCAGGGCGAGGATCATCGCCACGTTGGGCACGCCGCTCTCCGGGAAGCGGGGCGGGCGGCCGGACAGCAGCGCGTAGACGGTGGCCGCCAGCGCGTACACGTCCGCGGCCGGCGACGGCTCGGCCAGTTCGAACGCCTCGGGCGGGGCGTAGGAGGGGGTGAGCGACTCGCGGGTCACCGAGGCGTCGGGGCCGGACGCCGGCATGGTGGCCAGCCCGAAGTCGGACAGCGCCACCTGGCCGTACCGGTTGAGCAGGATGTTGCCCGGCTTCACGTCGCGGTGCAGCACCCCCTGCGCGTGCGCGGCCGCGAGCGCGTCGGCGATGCGCACGCCCACGTCGCGCGCCTCGGCCGGGGAGAGGCGCCGCCCGGCCAGCGAGCCCCCGGGGCACAGCTCCAGCACCATGTACGGCCGCCCGTCCGGCAGCAGCCCGGCGTCGTAGACGGGCACCACGTGCGGATGGCCGGACAGCGCACCCGCCGCCGTGACCTCGCGCATGAACCGGCGCCGGTCGCGGTCGGACAGCAGCACCCGGTTGTCGACCTTGAGCGCGACCTCGCGGCCGACGGCCGACTGCAGGGCGAGGTAGACCACGCCGAAGCCGCCCTGGCCGAGCACGCCCTTGATCTCGTAACCGGGCACGGATAAGTCGGACACGCGTCGGAAGCGTACACGGTGGGTGCGCCTAGGCGGCGGACTGGAGGACCTCGCGCAGGCGGGTGGCGTACGCGCGCGGATGGCTGAGGTTGCCGTTGTGCCCGCCGGGGAACTCGGCGACCTCGGTGCCCAGCAGCCGCGCCAGCTCGATCGCGCACCGGTGGTCGAAGACGGTGCGCGGCGTGGCCCGGCCGGCCGCGGGCACGATGCGGACCCGGCGGCCCGGCGGGTCGAGGTCGTCCTCCATGACCGCGCGGAAGTCGTGGCGGATGAAGAAGTCGAAGCCGGCCCGCCGCTGGGGCGTCATGGGCTGCGGGGTCAGGCCGGGCTCGGCGTCGTCGCCGGTGATGCCGAGGACTCGCGCGATCTCCGCGAGCGCGGCCGGGAGACCGGCTTCGAGGTAGAGGTCGCGGAGCTCGGCCAGCTCCGCCATGTGCCTCGCCCGCTCGGCGGCCGGGAGCAGCCAGGGCGAGACGGGCTCGTGGGCGACGAGCAGGCTGAGCTGCTCGGGGTGGCGGGCGGCCAGGTGGAGGCCGATCGAGGCGCCCATGCTCTGGCCGAGCATGATGACGGGCCGGTCGGTGAGGTGGGCCAGCAGCCGGTGCACGTCGTCGGCGTGCTGCCGCACGCTCACGCCCGAGTGGGGGGCGTCGATCGTGCTGCGGCTCAGCCCGCGCCGGTCGTAGGTGATGACGGTGTGGTCGTCCGCGAGCCGGTCCACCAGATCCACGCTCCGGTCGGCGTCGCCCTCGCCGCTCTGCGAGATCAGCAGGTACGGCCCGGTGCCGCGCGTCTCGTAGTAGAGGCTGCCTCCGGGCACGCGCAAGATGTCGGCGTTCATGCGGACACCCCAGTACATCATTTTGATGTATCAAGCTTGATGGATTAGTCGCGTAGCTTCGGGATGAGCTGATCCGCCAGCTCCTCCAGTGCCGCCACGGTCCGGCCCACCCGCTCCGGGTCGTCCGTGCCCAGCGCGGCGGCCAGCGCGGCGTCGATCGGGGTGTCGCGGACCCGGGTCACCCGCTCCGCCACGGCGGGCGCCTCGCGGATGATCGTGCGCCGGCGGTCCCTGGGGTCGGTCTCGGCCGTCACCGCGCCCGCCGTGCGCAGCCGCGCGATGGCGGCGGACACGGCGCTCTGCGGCAGGCCCGTACGGGCGGCGATCTCGCCCACCGTGGTGTCGGGGTGCACGCGCAGGTCGCTCACCACGATCAGGACCGTACGCACGCTCGCCGAGTGCTCGCCGATGCCCTCGGTCGGCATCGCCTCCTCGCCGATCTTCATCAGCGTCCGGCCCAGCAGGAACAGTTCGACCCCATTCACGAGCAGCAACATACAGGCGCGGGTCGGTAGGGTCCTGTGGCGTGACGACGGAGTTGGAGTGCCTTGCCGAGCGGCTGCGCGAGTTCGCGCGGGTCAGGGAGTGGGAGCGGTTCCACACGCCGAAGAACCTGGCGATGGCCCTGGCGGGCGAGGTCGGGGAGCTGGTGGCGGAGTTCCAGTGGCTCACGGCCGAGGAGTCCGCGGACCCCGATCCGGAGACGCTGGCCAGGATGCGTACGGAGCTGGGCGACGTGACCCTCTACCTGGTGCGGCTGGCCGACGTCCTGGGGGTGGATCTGGTGGCGGCGGCGCGGGCCAAGCTCGACGACAACGACCGCCGCTACGACGCCGAGCGCTACCGCGGGTCGGCCAGGAAGGCGCCGCCGTCCCCCTGACCCGGGTACAGGTAGGCGTCGCCGTCCCCCGTGACCCCGGGTACAGGTAGGCGCCGCCGTTTCCCTGGCCGTCCGGTGACTCAGGCGGCGGTGTCGTGCCGCCGGAGGATCACGAAGGCGGCGGCGGCGAGGGCGAGGAAGGTGAGCGCGCTGATCGCGGCCACCGTGTTCAGGCCGGTCGTGAAGGCGGCACGGGCCAGTTCGAGCAGGCCGGGCAGGTCCTCGGCGGCGCTCACCGCGGCCGTGATGCTCTCGCGGACCGCCTCCACCGGCAGGTGCTCGGGCAGCTCGCCCCGGTAGACGGCGGTGCCCAGGCTGCCCATCGCGGCCACGCCCACCGCCACGCCGAACTCGCCGCTCGTCTCCGTCACCGACGCCGCCGACCCGGCCTTCTCCGGCGGCGCGGCCATCATGATGATGCCGTTGCCCACGCCCATCGGCAGCGCGATGCCCGCCGAGGCCAGGACCAGCCCCGCCACCACCAGGCCGGTGCCGCCGACGCTCGGGACCTGGGTGTGCAGGAACAGCCCCGCCGCGCCCAGCGTCAGGCCGGCGGTCATCACGTACGCGGCGCCGACGCGGCGGGCGATCGCCGGGGCCAGGGCCAGGGCGGCGATCATGGCCAGGTTCTGCGGGACCAGCCACAGCCCGGTCGCCAGCGGTGACAGCGCCTCGACGGTCTGCAGGTACTGGGTGGTCATCAACGTCGTGCCGGACATGACGACCCCGCCCAGCAGCATGATCCCCAGCGTGGCGGAGAAGGCCAGGTGGGCGAACAGGCTCAGGTCCAGCAGCGGGTCGGCAAGGCGGCGCTGGCGCCGGACGAACAGCGCGCCGAACGCCAGCCCGGCCACGATCGCCGCGACCGGCACCGGGTCCCAGCCTCCCCTGGCGACCTCCTTGAGGCCGTAGATGACCGGCAGGATGGTGGCGAGGGACAGCGCGACGCTGGCCGGGTCGAGCCGGCCGGTGGCGGGCTCGCGGTGCTCCGGCAGCAGCGTACGCGCCGCGACCAGCACCACCACCATGACCGGCACGCTCAGCAGGAACACCGACCCCCACCAGAAGTGCTCCAGCAGCACCCCGCCCACCAGCGGGCCGACCGTCATGCCGAGCATGAAGCAGCCGTACCAGAGCCCGATCGCCGTGCCCGCCTGCCCGGCGTCCCGGAACATGTTCCTGATCAGCGCCAGCGACGACGGCAGCAGCGTGGCCCCGGCGATCCCCAGCAGAGCCCGCGTGACGATCAGCATCTCGGCGCTCACCGAGTACGCGGCCAGCACGGACGCCACCCCGAACGCCACGGCGCCGATCATCAGGAGCCGGCGCCGGCCGATCCGGTCGCCCAGCGTGCCCATGGTCACCAGGAACCCGGCCAGCATGAACGAGTAGATGTCCACGATCCAGAGCTGCTGCGGCCCGCTCGCCCCGAGCTCGGCACTGAGGTGCGGGAGCGCCAGGTAGAGGACGCTGCCGTCGATGGAGAGCAGCAGGGCCACGGCGGCCAGGACCGCCAGCCCGGTCCATTCGCGCCGCCCGGCAGCCGGTTCGGCAGCCGGCCCAGCGGTGGTTGCGGTGTTCATGTCGTGCCCCTTTCGGTTCCGGTGACTCCACGGTGTGGGAAGGGGCTTCAGGAGCGCTTCTCGCGGGCTTACGACCGCGCATAAGGTGACGAGCATGCGATTTGGGGTGCTTGGGCCGCTGGCGGTCTGGACGGACGCCGGGGAGGCCGTCACGATTCCGGGTCTCAAGGTCCGGGCGCTGCTCGTGGACCTGCTCGTCCACGAGGGCCATCCGGTGTCCGTGGACCGGCTGGTCGACGACCTGTGGCGGGAGGACCCGCCGGCCAACCCGGCGGGCGCGCTGCAGGTGCGCGTCTCGCAGCTGCGCAAGGCGTTCGAGGACGCCGAGTCCGGCGGGAAGAACCTGGTCGTCTCCCGGGCCCCCGGCTACCTGCTGCGTACCGACGACGGCGCCGTGGACGCCATGCGCTTCGCGGAGCTGCTGGCCCGGGCCGAGGCCGCCGACAGCCCCAGGACCAGGGCGGGGCTGCTGTCGGATGCTCTGGCGCTGTGGCGCGGCCCCGCGTACGCGGACTTCGCCGACGAGGAGTACACCAGGTCGGCCGTCCACCGCCTGGAGGAGCAGCGGCTGTCGGCGCTGGAGCAGCACGCCGAGACCCGGCTGGAGCTCGGTGAGCACGGGCTGCTGGTGGGCGAGCTGGGCGACCTGGTGGGCCGTTACCCGCTCAGGGAGCGGCTGCGCGCCGTCCACATGCGGGTCCTGTACCGGGCGGGGCGGCAGAGCGAGGCGCTGGCCAGCTACGGCGAGCTGCGCGAGCGGCTGGCCGACGAGCTCGGTCTCGACCCCGGGCCGGAGCTGGTCGCGCTCCACCAGGCGATCCTCGGCCAGGACCCGGCGCTGAGCGTGCCCGCCGAGCGGCCCGTGACGAACCTGCCCGCCTCCGTCAGCAAGCTGATCGGCCGGGACGAGGCCCTGGCCGAGATCTGCGGGCTGGTCGAGGAGGAGCGGCTGGTGACGCTCACCGGCAGCGGCGGCGTCGGCAAGACCAGGCTGGCGGTGGAGGTCGCGAACCGGCTGGTGGACGGGTTCGCGGACGGGGCCTGGCTGGTCGCGCTGGACCAGGCGTCCCGCTCGCCCGCCGAGGCGATCCTGGCGGCCCTGGACATCAGGGAGGACGCCGCCCCGAAGGGGCACGCCGACGGCGCTCCGGCCGCGCAGCTGGCGGCCGTGCTCAAGCCCAGGCGGATGCTGCTCGTGCTGGACAACTGCGAGCACGTGGTCGAGCAGGTCGCCGAGCTGGCCGAGGTGCTCCTGCGGGCCTGTCCCGGCCTGCGCGTCCTGGCCACGAGCCGGGAGCCGCTGGCCGTGGCCGGCGAGGTGTTGTGGAGCGTCCCGCCGCTCGACGTGCCCGCGAGCGCCGACCTGGCCGCCATGGCGCGCTCCGACGCCGTACGGCTGTTCGTGACCAGGGCCGCCGCCTCCGCCCGCGGGTTCGCGCTGGAGGCGGGCAACGCGCAGGCCGTCGCCCAGCTCTGCCGCCGGCTCGACGGCATCCCGCTGGCACTGGAGCTGGCCGCGACGCGGGTGCGGGCGCTCGGCGTGCAGGGCGTGGTGGCCCGGCTGGACGACAGGTTCCGGCTGCTGGCCTCCGGCCAGCGTGGCGCGCCCGCCCGCCAGCAGACGCTCACCGCCGTGATCGACTGGAGCTGGGACCTGCTGTCCGAGGACGAGCGCGTGGTGCTGCGCCGCCTGGCCGTGCACGCCGACGGGTGCACGCTGGAGGCCGCCGAGTCCGTCTGCGCGGCGGACGACGACCTCGCGCTCGACGTGCTCGACCTGCTGGCCCGCCTGGTCGACCGCTCGCTGGTGGTGGTCGTGGACACTCCCGCCGGGGTCCGCTACCGGCTGCTGGAGTCGGTGTCCGAATACTGCACGGCCAGGATGGCCGACGCCGGCGAGCTCGACCGCGTACGCCTCGCGCACCTTCGCCACTACCTGGCGCTGGCCGTACGCGCGGAGCCGGAGCTGTACGGGCACCAGCAGCGCGACTGGCTGCTGCGCCTGGACACGGAGGCCGCCAACATGCGGGCGGCGCTCGACACGGCGGCGGCGCACGAGGACGCCGACAGCGCGGCCCGGCTGGTGAACGCGCTGGCCTGGCACTGGTTCCTGCGCGGCCGGCTGGCCGAGGGCCGGCGGGCCCTGGCGGCGGCGCTGGCGATCCCGGGGCCGCGGGACGGCGTACGCGCCAGGGCGGCGGCCTGGGCGGCCGGGTTCGCCCTCACCCTGGGCGAGCAGACCGACTGGAGACCCGTCCTGGAGGCGGTCGAGGACCCGGGGGAGCGCGCCAGGGCCGCGCTGTTCATCGCGCTGCACGTCGAGGACATGCAGACCGGGCAGGAGCTGAACGAGCGGGCGCTGGTCACGTTCAGGGAGCTCGGCGACCGGTGGGGCATCGCCACCGCGCTCAGCAGGCAGGCCATGGACGCCTTCACCCTGCGCGACATCGAGGCGCTGGAGCGGATCGGCGGGGAGAGCGCCCGGCTGTTCACCGAGCTGGGGGACCGGTGGGGGCTGCTGCGGGCGACCGAGTGGCTGGCGTCGGTGGCCGAGATGGCGCACGACTTCGACCGGGCCAACCGGCTGTTCGGCGAGGGCCTGCGGATGGCCGAGGACCTGGGGTTGTGGTCCGAGGTCGCCACGCACATCGCCTGGCTGGGCTGGGTCGCGATGCAGAGCGGCGACTACGACCGCGCCGTCGAGCTGTCCGGGCGGTCGCTGAAGATGGCGGTCGCCCAGGGCTACATGCTGGCCTCGACCATGGCCGAGATGGGCCTGGCCTACGCCGCGCGCCGGTCGGGGGACCTGGAGCTGGCCGAGAAGCACCTGAACCACCTGCTCGAAGGGCTGTCCCGCGACCCCGACGCCGAGCCGGCCATGCACCTGCCGGACACGCTCATCGAGCTCGGCCACCTCATGGAGGCGCGGGGCGACCTGGCCACGGCCATGGAGCTGCACACCGAGGCCCTGGCCGCCATCCGGAAGATCGGCGATCCCCGGTCGGCGGTGGCCGCGGTGGAGGGCGCCGCCGCCGCGGCCGGTCCCACCGACCGGTCGGCCAGGCTGCTGGGCCTGGCGGCCGCGGCCAGGCAGCAGCACCAGCTGCCGGCCGGGCCGTCCGAGGCCGACCACGTCGAGCGGGTCACCGCGCGGACGCGCGACGGGCTCGGGGAGGAGGCGTTCGCGGCCGCGTACGCGGAGGGGGCGACGTACAAGCTCGACGACGCCGAGCAGCTATTCTGACCCCTGCTTCGGATCCGTGCCGCGTCACGCCAGGCGGGCGGGCGCCACGTGCTCGGCCAGGCGGTCGAAGAACTCGAGCCAGCCCGCCTTGGCCTGCTCGGCATGCTCCTGGTCGGTGTTGACGCCGTACTGGTGGAAGCGCATCTCGGTCCTGCCGTCCACCTCCGTCAGGCGGATCGTCACGACGGACGCCGGCCCGTCCCCGGGGGCGTCGGGGTCGCCCGTCGTGAACACCAGCCGCTCCGGCGCCACCACCTCCCGGTACGTCCCGTCCATCGTCACCTCGAACCCCTCGTCGCCCACCAGCGTCGTCCGCCAGATCCCGCCCGGGCGCGCGTCCAGGGTGATCCGGCCCACCGGCGTGGCCAGCGACGCGGGCCCGAACCAGCGGGAGAACCGCTCGGGCTCGGTCCAGGCGGCCCACACCAGCTCGCGGGGGGCGTCGAAGAGGCGGGTGAGGTCGTACTCGGCGGTCTGGATCATCGTCCCGGTCCTTCCTGTTGGGCTCTGCGATGTCCTCAAAGGTGCCGCGCCCGGCTTACGATCCCCTTCTCGCGGCCTTTAGGCGCGTGGCAGGGTGGAGCGCATGAGGATCATTCGCGCGGCCAAGGTGCTCACCGGGCGTCCCGGAGAAGTGATCGCGGACGGCGAGGTGCTCGTCGACGGGCCGCGGGTCGTCTCCGTGGGGCCGCGCGGCAGCGCCGGCGAGGCGGACGAGGTCCTCGACCTGCCCGGGCACACGGTGCTGCCCGGGCTGGTCGACGCGCACGTGCACCTGGGGTTCGACGACAAGGTCGACCCGGTGACCCGGCGCAGCCCCGAGAGCGACCACCACCTGCTCCTGCGCATGGCCGAGAACGCCCGCAAGCTCGTCTCCGCCGGCGTCACCACCGCCCGCGACCTCGGCGCGCGCGGCTTCCTCGACCTGGCGTTACGCGACGCCATCGAGGAGGGCCTGACCGTCGGCCCGCACCTGGTGGCCGCCACCAGGCCGATCACCATCACCGGCGGCCACTGCTGGTACATGGGCGGCGAGGCCGACGACGAGCCCGCCATCCGCCGCGTGGCCAGGGAGAACCTGCGCGCGGGAGCCGACTGCCTGAAGGTGATGGCCTCCGGCGGCCAGATGACGCCGGGCGCGCCGCCGAGCTGGGTGCCGCAGTACGGCACCGAGCAGCTCCGCGTCGTCGTCGAGGAGGCCGCCACGCGCGGCAAGGGCGTCGCGGCCCACGCCCACGCCCACGCGGCGATCCGCAGCTCCGTCGAGGCCGGTGTCACCACCATCGAGCACTGCACGTTCTTCACCCCGTCGGGCCACCGCTACGACGCCAAGCTCGCCGACCTGGTCGCGGCCAGCGGCACGTACGTCTGCCCCACGGTGCACGGCGTGTTCTGGCGGATCCGCGAAGTGCACGGGGAGGAGATGCTGGACACCTGGCTGGCTGGGATCTCCGCGATGCGGGAGGCGGGCGTGCGGCAGATCGCGGGCACCGACTCCGGATTCGCGGTGGGCGGCATCGAGAACCGGACCGATGGGTACGTCGGGGGTCTGGAGGTCTTCGCGATGGCCGGCTACGGCAACGCGGAGATCATCGAGCTGGCCACCGTGCTGGCCGCCGACGCCTGCGGGGTGGGGGAGGTGGCCGGCAGCCTCGATCCCGGCAAGCGCGCCGACCTGATCGCGGTCGCGGGCGACCCGCTCGAACGCATCTCCGACCTGCACAACCTGTCACTCGTGCTGGTCTCCGGCCGGTCCGTCGGCCAGGCGGACGTCGACACGGTGACCTCGTCGGTCGGCTGACCCGTCCCCAGAAGGAGATCCCATGCTGCCCTGGTCCGCCGAGCCGGCCGGCCGCCTCGACCACCACGTCGTCGACAGCGCCCTGCTGCGCGGCAACCCGCTGGGCGACCCGCACGAGAGGCCGCTGGTGGTGTACGTCCCGCCGGGCTACGACGACGAGCCCGGCCGCCGCTACCCGTCCATCTACGTGCTGCTCGGCTACACCGGGCACGTCGCCATGTGGTTCAACCGGGCGCCGTTCCGGCAGCCGTACCCGGAGCTGGCCGACGCGATGTTCGCCGCCGGCGACGTGCCGCCCGCCATCGTCGTGTACGTGGACGCGTGGACCTCGCTCGGCGGCAGCCAGTATCTCGACTCGCCCGGCACCGGCCGCTACCACTCCTACCTGCGCGACGAGATCGTGCCGTACGTGGACGCGCGCTACCGCACGATCGCCGACCGCGACCACCGGGCCGTCACCGGCAAGTCGAGCGGCGGCTACGGCGCCATGGTGACCGCGATGCTGGCGCCCGACGTGTTCGGCGCGCTGGCCACGCACGCCGGGGACGCGCTGTTCGAGGTCTGCGCGCGGCGGTCGTTCCCCGAGCTGGCCCGCAGGCTGCGCGACATGTACGGCGGCTCGTACGACAAGTTCCTCGCCGACTTCCGCGGCCGGCTGGCCGGCACCAAGGAGGGCGACCTGGAGCTGCTGGAGATGTACGCCTACGCGGCCGCCTACTCCGCCGACGAGGACGGGACCGTGCGCATGCCGTTCGACGACACGGGCGCCGTGGTGCCGGAGGTGTGGCGGCGCTGGCTGGCCCGGGACCCGGTGGTGATGGCCGGCGAGCCGCAGCACGCCGAGGCGCTGCGGTCGATGCGCGCGATCTGGGTGGACGCCGGCAACCGGGACGAGTACTTCCTCGACTTCGGCGCCGTGGCGTTCCACCGGGCGGTGCGGGCGGCGGGCGTGCCGGGCGAGCGGGTCCACTTCGAGCTCTTCGACGCCGGTCACGGGGGCATCGAATACCGCTACCCGCTGGCCCTGGCCTGGCTCGCCCGCCGCCTCACGTAGCCCGCCGGGCGGCCCGCGATACTGCGGCAATACCTCCACATTTATCGGGCTGCCTCTGCACATGTGGTTCCTAGGCTGGGTTGCCGTGAGATGGCGGATCATCTGCGGGTTTCTGCTGCTGGGGATGGGTGCGCTGGGTCTGGCGCTCGTCGGCCTGGTCCTGCACTCCGGCTGGCTGCACACCGAGCTGTGGATCCTGGCGCCGTTCGTGCTGATGGCCGCGATGTCCGCGTTCGTGGTGCTGACCGCCCCCGCGGTGGCCTTCGTGGCCGTCCGGGGACGGTCCGGCGTGATCAGCGCGACCTGCCTGCTCCTGGTCGCGGGCGTGGTGACACCCGCCGTTTTGACGGTCTCGCCGGACCTGCGCGCCCGGGCGCGGTTCTACCTGGAACGGCCCGCGTTCGGCCGCGTGGTGGAGCTGGCCCGCGCGGGCCGGCTGGCCTCCGGTTCGTACCACGGGGCGCGGCTGCCCGGCGAGCTCTGCTTCGTCTCCGCGACCTGCGGCGTGGTGACCTGGAGGGCCGAGGACGGGGGACGGGTGCTGTTCGTGCCCGACCGGGTCGGCATCCCGGACGACGCCGTCGGGTACGCCCACTTCACCGGAGCGCCGCGCGGCGCCTACGACGGGTTCGGCATGCGCATCTGCCCGAGCTTCGAGCTCGCGGACGGCTGGTGGTGGCTCGATGCGTGTGGCGGGTGAGGCTAGGCTGCCCCAATGGAACTGATGGACCAGGTACGCGAGCTGCGCCGCCAGGGCAAGTCGCCCAAGGAGATCGCCCGCGCGCTCAAGGTCTCGCCGTCGGTCGTGGCGCCGCTGGTGCGGGCCGTGGCCGCCGAGACCACGGGCGCCGAAGAGGCCGAGGTGGCCGGCTGCTGGATCAACGTCGGCTGGAGCGAGGGGCTCGGCGTCGATCCCGCCCGCGGATGGGTGGACGAGGCCCCCGCCGGCGGGGTGGGCGGCATGGTCAGCGTGCTCGTCGCCCGGCGGCACACCTGGGACCGGCTGTCGGTCTGCGGCTACCTGGCCGACGTCTACTGCCTGGGCGTGAAGAACGCCATCGGCCCCGACGTGCTCGACGACCGCGACCTGGCGCGCTTCCGCGAATACTTCTTCGGCGAATACGCGGGCTGGCAGGAGGCCCCGATCGAGCTGGCCAGGCACCTGCTGTTCGGCTCGATCGACTACGCGCGCACGTTCGGGTTCGAGCCGCACGACGACTTCGGGCCCGGCGCCGACCTGCTGGGCAAGTGGGAGGGCGGCTCGGCGATCACTTTCGGCCGCGACGGCCGGCCCTTCTACGTGGAAGGGCCCGGCGACGACCCGGCCAAGGTGCTGCGCACGCTGCGGCGCACGCTCTCCGACGACGAGTTCGACTACGTCACCGTAAGCCAGTGACGCGCATCGTGAGGTTGAGGCGGCCGGAGGCCAGCCCGGTGGCGGGATCGCCGGTGCCCGGGTAGACCTTCGGCACGCCGTGGTAGGCGAAGCGGGACGGCCCGCCGAACACGAACAGGTCGCCCGAGGCGAGCCGGACGTCGGTGTACGGCCGCCCGCGCGTCTCGGTGTTGCCGAAGCGGAACAGGCAGGCGTCACCGATGCTCAGCGACACCACCGGGGCGTCGGACTTCTCGTCCTTGTCCTGGTGCATGCCCATCTTCGCCTGGCCGTCGTAGAAGTTGATCAGCGCGGTGTCGGGCTCGTACGCCTCGGCGGGGTGCTCCTGGCCGTAGGCGTCGGCCAGGGCGCGGCGGCCCAGCTCGCCCAGCCACGCCGGGAACTCCGCCACCTGGCGCCCGTTCACGTCGTGGGCGAGCCGCGTGTACCTGTACGGCTGCCAGTGCCACCCCAGGCAGACGGTCTGCACCGACATAACCCCGCCCCTGGGCAGCACCGTGTGCCGGATCGGCACGGGCCCGGTCGCCCACTCGCGGCACGCCTGGACGAGGTGCCGCTGCTCGTCGAGCGTCAACCACCCGGGGACGTGGACGGCCCCTGGCGCGACCTCCCTCATCGGCAGTGGAATCACGATCTTTCCCATGAAGTCACTTGGCGTCGTGGAAGACCAGCCCCAGCGTATGCCGCAGGCCCGACCGTACGGTGCTCACCCCGTGCCGCACGGGCGAGGCCGACCACCCCCGCGAGGAGCGCACGGGCCGGTCCCGGCTGGTGAAGATCAGCCCGTGCCCCTGCGGCAACAGCGTCACCGTGCCCCGCGACTGCGCCCGGGGCCGCTGCTCCACCAGCAGGAACTCGCCCCCGGTGTAGTCCTCGCCGGGCCGGTCCAGCCCGATCACGACCTGCAGCGGGAACACCAGGTCCCCGTACAGGTCGCGGTGCAGGGCGTTCCAGTCGTTCTCCCGGTAGCGCAGCAGGATGGGCGTCGGCCTGGTCTGCCCGGCCCGGTAGCACATGTCCAGCCAGTCGCCGAAGTCGTCCGGCCAGGGCGCGGGCTGCCCCAGCCGGGCCGCCCAGTCGCGGGCGATCGGCAGCAGCCGGGGATAGAACGCCGCCCGTAGCCGCTCGACCAGCGGCGGGAGCGGGTGGCCGAAGTACCGGTACTGTCCGGCGCCGAACCGGTAGCGCTCCATGTCGATGGTGGCCCGGAAGAACCCGGTCTCGCCGTACAGGCCGGCGATCTCCGCGCACTCCTCGGCGGTGAGCACCTGGGGCGTCAGCGCGCACCCGTACGCGTCGAGCTCGCCCGCCAGCTTTCCCCAGTCGGCCGCCTCGACCCGCTCGGCCTCCATGAGCCTCATGAGAGCACGCTCCAGAGCTGCGGTTGCAGGGCGCCTTCGAGCGTGAGCAGCGCGTGCTTGCGTTCGAGGCCGCCCGCGTACCCGGTCAGCGCGCCGTTCGCGGCGATCACACGGTGGCAGGGCAGGACGACGAGCAGCGGGTTCGCGCCGACGGCCGCGCCGACCGCCCGGATCCGGTCCGCGGGCGCGCCGACGCGGGCGGCCAGCGCGCCGTAGGTGGTCGTGGTGCCGTACGGGATCGTCGCCACCTCCGCCCACACCCGCTCCTGGAACGCGGTCCCCCGCGGGCTGAGGGGCAGGTCGAAGGAGGTGCGCTCGCCCGCGAAATACTCGCCGAGCTGCCGCTCCGCCGCGGCGAACGCGAGCGGCTCGCGCCGCCACCCCGCCCGCACCGCGGACCGGTCGAACGAGACGCGGGTCAGCGCCGTGCCGTCCCCGGCGAGCAGGATCTCGCCCACCGGGCTGTCGATCGTGGTGTAGATGTCCATACCTTCTTCAACACCGCCGCCCCCTCGGAAGTCAGCGGTTTTCGGACATCGCGGCCACCCTTTCCGCGCCCGGTTGGACGATGCCCTGTCGGCGGCGTACGCTCACCGCAATTTCGAGGCAGGAGTGAGCATGGCGCAATCACGTGAGCACACCTTCACCGGCACCAGGGGCCTCAACAAGGTCCGCGAATGGCCTCATGACCAGCCCCGATACCTCGCCCTGCTGGTCCACGGCTACGGCGAGCACATCGGCCGCTACGAGTACGTGGCCGACCGGCTCGTACGTCACGGCGCCGCCGTCCTCGGCCTCGACCACATGGGCCACGGCAGGTCGGAGGGCGACCGGGTGCTCGTCGAGGACTTCGAGGACGTGGTCACCGACGTGCACTCGGTCGAGGAACGCGCCAGGGCCGGGCACCCGGGCGTCCCGGTGGTGCTGATCGGCCACTCGATGGGCGGCCTGATCGCGGCCCGCTACGCCCAGCGGTACGGCGCGGGCCTGACCGCCCTCGTCCTGTCCGGGCCGGTGATCGGCGAGTGGGCGGTCGTGCCCCAGCTGCTGGCGTACGAGGAGCCGCCGGACGTTCCCATCGACCCTGCGACGCTCTCCCGCGACCCGTCGGTGGGCGCCGCGTACGCCGCCGACCCGATGGTGTGGCACGGGCCGTTCAAGCGGGCCACGCTGGAGGCGTTCGCGGCGATGCTGGACACGATCGCCAAGGGCGGCACCTTCGGCGCGCTCCCGACGCTGTGGGTGCACGGGGAGGACGACCAGCTGGTGCCGCTCCCCGGCAGCCGCATCGGCGTGGAGGCCGTCAGGGGCACCGACCTGACGGAGCGGATCTACCCGGGGGCCCGGCACGAGGTCTTCAACGAGACGAACAAGGACGAGGTCCTGGACGACGTGACCGCCTTCATCGACCGCACCCTGCCCCGGGGATGACCTCATTTCACCGACAACCAGACGTGCCCTGACCCCCGGGTGCGGGTGAGCTCGACCTTCCAGCAGCCGCGCTTCGGGAACACGAACCCGGTGCCCCACTCCTGCCCGGGCCGCCGCCAGCTCGACCCGCCGTGCTCCTCGGGTCCCCAGGCCGGCTTGGCGGCGGTCCCGTCCGCGAGCGTGGCCCGGACGCGCAGCGGCCCTTCACCGGTCATCCGCCACACGATCTTGACCTCCTCTCCCCGGGGGAGCGGCGGCGGCGCCCGCAGGAACAGCAACCCCCACAGCTCCGCGTCCCGAGCCTCCCCCTTCACCTCCGGGAACCCGCTCCCCAGGAGAACCTGCGTGCCGTTACAGCCCGCAGCGGTGACCACGGGCGCCGCCGTCGGCGTCGCTGGCGCCGGAACGGACCCACCCGTCGGCACGGATGTACCAGTAGGCACGGACCCACCCGTCGGCACGGAGCCACCCGCCGGAACCGCGGCCCCGCACCCAGCGGCGAGCGCCATGACCATCACCGGCCCAAGAATCCTCAGGCCGTTCGAAAGCAACATCGTCGAGAACCTCCTTGCCCCCATTACCCGCATCCCGGGCAGGAGGTTCCAGACGTCAGGCGCCTACACCGGCGGCCGCCGCCCCCCGAACACGGGCAGAGTCAGCGACGTGGGGTGCTCCGTGTCGTGGAAGACCTCGAACCGGGTGGGCCGCGTCCGCACGGCCTGCCCCACCGGCTCGCCCGTCCCGTGGTTGCGCGCGTACCGGGGGAACGCCCCGCCCGCCACCTGCACCCGCAGCCGGTGCCCGCGCCGGAACCGGTATCCGGTCGGGTGCAGCTCGACCTCGGCTCTGACCACGCCCTCGCTCCCGGCGGGCAACCGCAGGATGCCGTCCGTGACGTTGCGCGAGATCCCGGCGGTGTCGACGTCGCACAGCCGTACGAACACGTCGCCGTGCCCGGTGTCGGTCCGCACGTGCACGGTGGCCGAGACGGGCCCGATCAGGTCGAGGGGGCGGGGGAGCGGCGTCCCGGTGTGGACGAGCACGTCGGCGCGGGCCTCGACGTCCCGGTTGTCGCGCTGCTTCGACTCGCGCATGTCGAGGAGCGCCCCGCCGCACGACCGCGTGGGACGGGCGGGATCGTACGTGAACGTGTCCGTCCCGCCCTCGTCCGGCGGGTCCCAGCCGAGCCCGCGATGCGCCAGCAGGTACAGCGGCGTGGGCACGGACTGCGGCGGCGGCCACTCGTCGAAGTCCAGCCAGCGGTCGGCCCGCTGCAGGTACAGCCGCACCGGTGCGCGCTGGAGCTGGGCGGTGTCGCCGAGCAGGTGCGCCGACAGCCACGACACCTCGTCCGGCAGCAGCGCCCGCATCGCGCCCAGGTCGTGCCCCCATGGGCCGATCACGATCCGGCTGCGCCGCCCGGCCTCCCGCAGCGCGGTGAAGTCACGGAGCTGGGCCGGCAGCAGCAGGTCCCACCAGCCGGTGACCATGCTGGTGGGCGTCGTCATCTTGACCGCGGCGGCGCTGTTGTCGGTCTCCACCCAGAAGGCGTCACCCGCCTCGGAGTGCGCCGCCGCCTCCCGCAGGAACGGCACCCGCGTACGGATGGCGGCCACGTCGGACGTGCCGATCGGGACGTGGGCCATGGCCCGGCGTACCCGGCTGTCGAACCGCGGATTCGGCAGCAGGCCGCCCAGCGGCGCCGTCTCCTGCGTACCGATGAGCGAGGCCCAGGTCAGCAGGTTGTGCAGGGCGAACACCCCGCCGGGATAGAACGTGCTCCGGAACTCGCTGGCCGTCACCCCCAGGCACATGGCCTCCAGCGGCGGGTCGAGGTAGGGGCCGACCGCCCACTGCGTGTATCCCAGGTAGCTCGCCCCGGCCATCGCCAGCCGGCCGTCGCACCACGGCTGCTCCCGCAGCCAGGCGGCCGTGGCCAGGCCGTCCGCCTTCTCCTGGTGGAAGGCCGCGAACTCCCCGCCCGAGCCGAACGTACCCCTGACGTTCTGGACGACGACCTGCATGCCGCGCCTGGCCAGCACGCGGGCGGTGCCCTTGGCGTCGAACTTGTGCTTGCCGTACGGGGTGCGCATCAACACCACCGGCATCGCCCCCGACCCGCGCGGCCGGTAGCGGTCGGCGATCAGCACGACCCCGTCGGGCATCGGAACCCGCAGGTCACGGGCCACGTCGATGTCGGGGGTGGTGGCTTCGGGCAGGCCGAGGAATCGGTCGAACAGTCTGCTGAGCATGCCCATGGCAGATCCTTTCGCTCCGCCCTCAGCGTACGGCGCACCCCCAGCACGAACGGGGACGGATCCGAACCCTTCGGAGAAAAGCCCTATACGAGGCGATGATTTTCCACCTGCCGGTGGGTCTCCATCCATGAGGAGGCGATATGAGCGAGCATGAACGGGCGCTGGCGGCGGGCGTGGCGCTGCTGGAGCGGGCCATCGACTACACGCTCGGCAGCCTGCGCGTCGTGACCCCGGCCGCCCTCTGCCGCGCGACGCCCTGCACCGGCTGGAACCTCCAGCGGCTGCTGGGGCACATGGACGACTCCCTGCGCACCCTGCACGAAGCCGCCACCGGCCACATCCCACCCACCCCCACCCACCCCCTTCGTGCCCAGACCGGCGACCCATCAGCGGGTCCGTGGCAGGCCACACCTGGCGAGGCCGGCGGTCCCCCCGCGTGTGCGCGGCGCACCACCCCCGACCCGCCGGGCAGCCCGCCGATGGCCCCATGGCAAGACGCCGCGGGCCCATGGCAGGGCACCGCAGGACAGCACGGCACTGCGGGAGGACGGCAGGGCGCCGCGGGCGGAGAGCCGGGCACTGCGGGACCACGGCAGGGCTCCGTCCGACCGTGGCAGGGCTCCGTCGGCCGCCTCGGTGGTGCTGCGGCTGCGGCCTCGGGTGCGGGTACAGGTGCGGGGTCGGGGCGTGCCGCGGGACGGCCGCCGCATCCACCCGCCTGGGGACAGCCCTCCACCGCACGGGGCTGCAACCCGGCCCTCCTGGTCAGGGACGGCGCCACGGAGGTGCTCGGCCGGTGGACCGCCATGATCACCGACAACCTCGTCTTCATAGACGACCGCCACCTGACCAGCCCCATGGTCGCGGCGGTGGGCGCCATCGAGATCGCCGTACACGGCTGGGACGTGGCCAGGGCGTGCGGCGAGCACCGCCCGATCCCACCGCTCCTGGCGGAGGAACTGCTCGACCTGGCCCACCTGTTCGTCACCCCACACGACCGCCCCACCAGGTTCGCCCCACCGGTGCCAGTCGCCCCCTTTGCTCCCGCCCAGGACCACCTCCTCGCCTACCTCGGCCGCCACCCGAACTGGTATCTCGACAACTGAGGGTCCACCCACCCGTCATCCAGCGCCCACACGTCGTACGATCACTCTGTACGACCAAAGTCAGACCACCGATCCCGGCACGCCTCCCCAGCGAACCCACGACGCCCCAGCCGATACGGTGAGAAGATCGGTAACGGGAACCCGACCACAGCCGGGACGACCACGCAGACGACACCGTTCCAGGGGGACGGAACCCGTCCGGCCGGATCCGCGAGGCGGCGCGCCCGCCCACCGCGGAGAGGCCGACCAACGTGGTGGCGACGACCGTTCTTCGTGCGGCCGTCGCCACCACCACGCCTCTAGTGGCGCTCGAACCGGCTCCCGCTGCCCCGGCAAGCGCCGCATGGGACGCTTGCCCGCGGTTCAGGGGATTGGGCTGTCCTGGCGGAGGGTCTCCAGCACCTGCTCCCCGTATTTCGCCAGCTTGTTCTCCCCCACCCCGTTGACCGTGCCCAACTCGGCCAGAGTCGACGGCGCCCGGGTGGCGATCTCGCGCAGGGTCGCGTCGTGGAAGATGACGTAGGCGGGCACGCCCTGCTCCTTGGCGGTGGCCGCGCGCCACGCGCGCAGGCGCTCGAAGACCTCGGCGGCCTCCGCGGGCAGCTCGACCACAGCCTTGGCAGCGGAGGTGGCGGCGACCTTGGCGCGGGCCGGGCGCAGCGTGTCGCGGCGCAGCAGCACCTCCCGCTCTCCGCGCAGCACCGCCGCGCTCTCGTCCGTCAGCACCAGTGCCCCGTAGTCGGACTCCACCGCCAGCAGCCCCTGGGCCAGCAGTTGCCGCACGACCCCGTGCCACTCCGCGTTGCCCAGGTCGTCGCCCACCCCGAACACCTTCAACGTCTCGTGCCCGTGCTGAAGGACCTTCGCGGTCTTCTTGCCGAGCAGGATGTCGACCACCTGCCCCACCCCGAACTTCTGCCGCCGCTCCCGCGCCAGCCGCAGCACCGTGGAGAGCACCTTCTGGGCGGGGACCGTGCCGTCCCACGACTCCGGAGCCGTATGGCAGGTGTCGCAGTTGCCGCACGGCTGCGAGCCCTTCTGCCCGAAGTAGTCGAGCAGCATCATCCGGCGGCAGCCCACGGCCTCGCACAGCGCCAGCATCGCGTCCAGGTGCAGCACCTGCCGCCGGCGGTGCGCGTCGTCGCCCTCCATGGCCATGCGCCGGTGCTGCACCACGTCGTTGAGCCCGTAGGCCATCCACGCGGTGGCGGGCAGCCCGTCGCGCCCCGCCCGCCCGGTCTCCTGGTAGTAGCCCTCCAGCGACTTGGGCAGGTCGAGATGGGCCACGAAGCGCACGTCAGGCTTGTCGATGCCCATGCCGAACGCGATCGTGGCCACCACGATCAGCCCGTCCTCCCGCAGGAAGCGGGACTGGTGCAGGGCGCGGGTGCGGGCGTCGAGCCCCGCGTGGTAGGGCACCGCCGCGATCCCGTTGTCCACCAGGAACTCCGCGATCTTCTCGACCGAGGAGCGCGACAGGCAGTAGACGATGCCGGAGTCGCCGGGGTGCTCGGTGCGCAGGAACTCCAGGAGTTGCCGCTTGGGCTCGCTCTTCGGTGCGATGCGGTAGTGGATGTTGGGCCGGTCGAAGCTGGCCACGAAGTGGCGGGCCTGCTCGAGGCCGAGCCTGGAGGAGATCTCGGTGTGCGTGGCGGGCGTGGCGGTGGCGGTGAGCGCGATGCGCGGCACCTCGGGCCACAGCTCGCGCAGCCGGGACAGCTCCAGGTAGTCGGGGCGGAAGTCGTGACCCCACTGCGCCACGCAGTGGGCCTCGTCGATCGCGAACACCGAGATCTCGCCCTTGGCCAGCAGCCGCAGCGTGGCGTCGACGCGCAGCCGCTCGGGGGCGAGGTAGAGCAGGTCGAGCTCGCCGGCCAGGAACTCCGACTCCACGAGCTGCCGCTCGTCGAAGTCCTGCGTCGAGTTGAGGAACCCCGCCCGCACGCCGAGCGCCCGCAGCGCGTCGACCTGGTCCTGCATCAGCGCGATCAGGGGCGAGATGACCACCCCCACGCCGCGGCGCACCAGGGCGGGGATCTGGTAGCACAGCGACTTGCCGCCGCCGGTGGGCATCAGGACGAGCGCGTCACCACCGGCCACGACGTGATCGATGATCTCCTGCTGGCCCTCCCGGAACGAGTCGTAGCCGAACACGCGGTGCAGGACGTCGGTGGGGGTATCCATGCGGCTACCTTACGTGTTCGCGAGTGAACGGATCGTCAGTTCCGCCGATGGCGGATCGGGCCGGGGCGGGCAGCGGCGGGCAGCGCCGTGCTCGTCCCGAGGGCCGCCCCGAAAGGCCGGTACGCCTACGGTACTAAGGCCGGGCGACTGTTCGTACGGCCAAGGCCCGGCGACTCCCCGTACGGCTAAGCAGCGGCCTCCGACGTGCCGCGGGCGCCGCGTTCGTAGGCCACCAGTGACAGCGCGCCGAGCACGCACGCTCCCGCCACCGCCCCCATCACCGCCGGATACCCGGCGACCTGCGCGATCCCGGCGGCCAGCAGCGGCGCCACGGCCTTGGCCACGGTGATCGGCAGCGCGAGCGCCCCGCTCAGCGACGCGTACGCGGCCGTGCCGTACCGGTCGGCCAGCAGCGCGGGCCGCGCGATCGTGGCCACCCCGAAGCCCAGCCCGAACAGCACCACCGCCACGACCGCCCCCACCCCGCCCCGCCCGACCAGCGGCAGGAGCACGGCCGCCAGGCCCTGCAGCCCGAACATGACCGCCGTGATCAGCGCCACCGGCCACCGCGCCTGCAACCCGGTGGTGACCAGCCGCCCGGTCACGGACAGTACGCCGAGCAGCCCCGCCACGCCGGCCGCGAACACCGGCGAATGCCCGAGCGTGATCAGGTACGTCACCAGCAGCACCCCCATGACCGCCACCGCGCCGGTCTGGGTCAGGAAGGCCGCGGCCAGCAGCCAGAACGGCCGCCCCCGCACCGCCGCCCGGACGATCTCCCGCCGGCCGGCTTGGGGCGGCGCCCGCCGGCTCCGCACGGCCAGCCCGTGCAGCGGCACGGCGGTCAGCGCGTAGCCGACGGCCAGGACGACCAGCGCCTGCCGCCACCCGTACAGCTCCACGAGTAACCCGGTCAGCGGCAGGAAGATGCTGGAGGCGAACCCCGCCACCACCGTCACCGCCAGCAGCGCCCGCGCCCGCCGGCGTGCGTCGAACCAGGCCACGATCACCGCGAACGCCGCCTCGTACAGCACCATGGCCGACGCCACGCCCAGCACCCCGCACACGAGGTAGAGCTGCACCACCGACCGCACCTGCGACCAGGCCAGCACCGCCAGCGCGCCCAGCGCGGAGCCCACGGTCATCAGCCCGCGCCCGCCGTGCCGGTCCAGCCAGCGCCCGATGAGCGGCGCCACCAGGCCCGACACCAGCACGGCCAGCGTGATCGCCCCGGTGAGCTGGGCGACCCCGGCGTCCAGGTCGCGCGACATCGGCGGGATGAACACGGAGAACGCGTAGTAGAGGATGCCGTATCCGGCGGTCTGGGTGATCGCGAGTGCGCCGATCATGCGCGCGGGGGACTTCAGTTCGGCGCCGGCGATCACGCCTGTTTCTTTCCCGTTCACCTCCCGGAAATACGGTGATATAGGTCACTGGGGACATAGCGTCGTGACATGACTCTTTCCTATGTAGTGACCGGCGGCGGGCGTGGCATCGGAAGAGCCGTGGTGGAGCGGCTCCTCCTCGGTGAGAAGGACACCGTGGTGGCCGTCGAGCGCGAGCCCGGCGCCCTGGACTGGGCCGGCTCCCGGGTCATCCCCCTGATCGGCGACGCGGCCGACGAGGAGGTCGCCGCGTGGGCCGCCGACCTGGCCCAGGAGGCGGGCACGCTGGCGGGCTGGGTGAACAATGCCGCCGTGTTCCGGGACGCCTCCGTGCATTCGTCGCCGATAGCCGAGGTCAGGGCGCTGATCGCGGCCAACCTGGACCTCGCCGTGGTGGGCTGCGCCACGGCCGTACGCCACTTCCTGGCGTCCGGCACGCCCGGCGCCATCGTGAACGTCACCTCCCACCAGGCCACCAGGGCGGTGCCCGGCAGCCTGCCCTACTCGACGGCGAAGGCCGCCACGGAGGGGCTGACGAGGGCGCTGGCCGTGGAGTACGGCAGGTACGGCATCCGGGTCAACGCCGTGGCCCCCGGCTCGGTGGCAACGGAACGGTACGAGGAGTTCCTGGCCGGGCAGGCCCCGGAGGACGCGGCGGCGGTGGTGGCGGAGCTGGCCAGACTGCACCCCCTGGGCCGCGTCGCCGCCCCGTCCGAGGTGGCCTCCGTCGTGGCGCACCTTCTCTCCCCGGACGCGGCCTTCGTCAACGGCGCCACGATCCCGGTGGACGGCGGCCGTACGGTGCTCGGTCTGGATCCCGAATCCAGGGAATGAAAACCGTTGTCTCCTGGTTGCAAGGGCCATGAGAAAGAACCTGCACCCCGACTACCGTCCGGTCGTCTTCCGCGACCCGAGCGTCGGCTTCGCCTTCCTCACCCGCTCGACCCTGACCAGCAACAGGACCGTCGAGTGGGAGGACGGCAGGACCTACCCGGTCGTCGACGTGGACGTGTCGTCCGCCAGCCACCCCTTCTACACGGGCCGTGGCCGCGTCCTCGACACCGCCGGCCGTGTTGAGCGCTTCAAGCAGCGATACGGTGGCAAGATCTGACCCATGTTCGATTCGCCCCTGTCCGCCCGGCTTGATCGTTCGAGCCGCATTCTCGTCGCCGGCGCGGGCGGGGGATCGGACGTGTACGCCGGGTTACCCCTTGCCCTGACCCTCCGGGAAGCGGGCAAGGAGGTGCACCTGGCGAACCTGTCGTTCAGCCACCTCGACGCCCTCGACCTCGACGTCTGGCTGCACGAGGACGTCGCCGAGATCCACCCCGACACGCCCTTCCGCGACTGGTACTTCCCCGAGGGCTGCCTGTCGCGCTGGCTGGCGGCGCATGGCCAGCCGTCCACCGTGTACGCCTTCCCCAAGGTCGGCGTGCGACCGCTGCGCGCCGCGTACGCCAAGCTCGCCGAGCACCTCGGCCTCGACGCGATCGTCCTGGTGGACGGCGGCACCGACATCCTGATGCGCGGCGACGAGGCCGGGCTCGGCACCCCGGCCGACGACATGACGAGCCTGGCCGCCGTGCACGCCCTCGACGTCCCCGAGAAGATCGTGGCCTGCCTGGGCTTCGGGGTGGACGCCTATCACGGCGTCAACCACGTACAGGTGCTGGAGAACCTGGCCGCCCTGGAGCGCGACGGCGCCTACCTGGGCGCGTTCTCGGTCTCCAGGGCCACGAAGGCGGGCGCGCTCTATCTCGACGCGGTCGCGCACGCGCAGGCGGAGCTGCCCGCGTACCCGAGCATCGTCAACGGCTCGATCGCCGCGGCCGTGCGCGGCGAGTTCGGGGACGTGCGCTTCACCGACAGGACGCGCGGCAGCGAGCTGTTCGTCAACCCGCTCATGGCCCTCTATTTCGCCGTGGACCTCGACGCGCTGGCCCGGCGCTCGCTCTATCTCGACCGCCTGTCGGACACCGTGCTGATGCGGCAGGTCGTCTCCGTCATCGAGGGGTTCCGTGACGAGATCACGCCACGCCCGCCCAAGGCGTTTCCGCACTAGAGACCCGCGCTAGAGGCCCATGGTGTCGGCCAGCGAGTCCATCTCGGCCCTCAGCAGCGTGGCGGCGCGGTGCCCCATCCCGGTGAACTGCCCCTGGACCTCCAGGCTCAGGATCCCCTGGAGGCGGGTCCACACCATGACGGTCCCGGTCAGCGCCGTGGCGGGATCGCCGTCCGGCGCGTACGCGCGCACCCATTCGGCCACGTCGGGCGTCTCCTCCACCCAGCGGAGCAACTCCTCCCGCAGCGGCGCGGCGGCCGGTCCGCACCGCCCCCGCCCGAACACCGGCAGGAACGGCCCCAGCACCTCCCGGGCCTGCCGGACGCTCTCCGGCGGCGCCCGGTATCCGGGCGACGGTGTCCCGGCCAGCAGGTGGAACAGGTGCGGGTGGGCCACGACCCAGGAGAAGAACGCCCGCGCCAGCGCGTGCAGGCGCTCGCGCGGCTCGTCCCCTGAGCCCTCCGCCGGGACCTCCGCGCGTACGGCCGCCGCCACCTCCCCGAACCCGTCGAGGATCAGCTCGGTGAGCAGGCTGTCGCGGCTCTCGAAATACTTGTAGATGGCCGGTCCGGTCATCCCCAGGTGCCTGGCCACCGCGTTCAGGCTGAGGGCCGCGGCCCCGCCGGCGCCGATCTGAGCGAGCGCGGCCTGCTTGATCTCGCTGCGGACCTGCTCGCGGTAGCGCTGTCGCGGTGTGGACATCCCTTCATTATCCTGAGTTCCGATCCCGGCACACGGTGTCATCACGTGACGGTCGCCTTCGTCAACGGCCGGGCATGCCCCGGCTACCGGTGGGTAAAAGGTGGGCACCGGCGTGGGAGCGATGGTGGTGCGATGGGTCTCTCCGGAAGGGAGCGCCGCATTCTCGCCGAGATCGAGCGCGCCCTCGAGCGGGAGGACCCCGAGCTGGCCAGGCGGGTCGCGGCGATCAACCGGATCGAGTCGGGCGGAAACGCCTTCCCCCAGGGCCACGGCGACCGGCTGCGCATGTGGGCCCTGGCCCACGTGTGGGCGATCTTCTGGCTGGGCGCGGTGGTGATCCTGCTACTGCTGGTGGCGGTCCTCACCACGTGAGCGCCGGTGCCGCAGCATCAGCAGGTCGATGGCGGCGATGACGGCCACGGCGGCGGCGATGGCGGCCTCCCAGCGCCACACCTCCTCGCCCGTGCTCATGGCCTGCACGGCGAAGAGGACCGCCGCGATGACACCGAGCACCAGGGCGACGAGGGACAGGACGCGGCGGGCGCGCAACGGGCTGCGCGCGGTCAGCGGCTCGGTGCCCTCGCGGTTACGCAGCCACATGACGGTTCCCCTCTCAGGCGAGGCACCTCAGGGCCGAGACCACGCGCGGGTCGACCTCGTGGGAGGCGGGCAGGCGGCCCACCGTGGCCTCGACGAACTCCGGGTACGACAGCGCGGCGGTGACCCCGTCCACGGCCGTCCACATCTCGTCGGCCGTCTGCTCCACCTGCACCTTGGCGTCCTGCTCGGCCAGCACGAACCGGCCCACCGCCACCCGCCACAACGTCCTGTCGTCGATCTCGTGGTCGGAGACGGGCGCGCCGACGTCGTCGGCGTGGGTGGCGTACTCGGAGTCGTAGTGGAAGGTCTGCAGGCCCACCGGGTAGGGGCCGGCCATCGTGTCCAGCAGGGCGTCGCGGCCGAGTGCCCGCATGCGCTCGCGCGTCTCGCCGTTCTTGGTCCGCCACTCCGCCAGGACGTCCTCGACGGGCAGGTCGCCGCGCTCGCGTACGCACCACTCGTTGAAGTCGTTGAACCCGGTCACGCCCACGTCGGCGACCTGGGCCATCAGGTCATGGACGGTCCCGTCGAGGCAGGCGTGGTTGTACAGCTCCTCGCCCGCCAGGTGCGCCAGCACGTCGCGCACCGACCAGCCCTCGCACCGGGACGGCCGCCGCCAACCGGCCTCGTCGAGACCCGAGAAGTACCGGTCGAGCCGGGCGGCCTCGGTGTCGAAGATGTCGAACGGGTTGAAGTCTTTGAGCAGGTCCTCGGCCATACTTCGGACGCTACCCCTCACGTGCCGACTTTCACGACCTTGTCCCCGATGGTGGACTTGACCCTGCTGTACTCGGCGGCGCAGGAAGGTGCGCGCTCGGCCGGAACCCAGCCGCCCTTGGCGATGCGGGCGTGCCCGGCCGGGTCGGAGCCGTAGAGCAGGCAGGCGAACGTGGCGGACTCCTCCAGGCCGGACAGGTGGTCGATGCCGGCGTGGCCGGCGAGCAGGTGGCGGGCCTCGGCGGCGGCCGCCGCGCGCCTGGGCCGGTCGGCCGCGAGCGTCAGCGCCGCGAACTGGTCGGCCTGCGCGTCGCTGTCCTGCATGCCGTTGAGCGTGGTCAGGGCGTGGCCGAGCTGGTGGTGGAAGAGCACGGACAGCGCGCCGTCCAGGCGGGCCTGCGCCGCGCCCGGGCTGGTCTCCTCGGTCTGGGAGATGCCCTTGATCGTGCCGCGTACCTTGTCGACCAGCGAGTAGCAGAGCGTGATCTCGCGTCGCTCGTGGTCCCAGGTGGCCGTGGGGGAGTCGCAGTCGCGGGCGACGACCTTGACCGGCTCGGGCAGCCGGATGCCGGTTCGCAGCGCGCCGCTGTCCTTCAGCACCTGCCTGGCCTGCTCGGCGCGCGATGAGTCGGGGCGTTCGTAACGTACGGACAGTTCCGGCGCGGGCGCCGCCCCCAGTGTGCTCGTCATGCTCAGGACGAGGGCGATCACGGGGTGCGGCATACCGGGGGCTCCTTCGGGGGTCGATCGTTCGGGGGTCGATCAGCGCAATGGGACTGTCCATGCGGCGATCGCGTGATCGATAAACCTCCGGAAGGTAAAAGATTCCGGAAAACCGGAAGCCCGGCCCCCAAAGGGAGACCGGGCCTCAGGCGAATGGATCAACGACGCCACCAGGAGCCGTAGACCCGCACGTAGTCCGTGCGGCTCTTGGCGCCCTCGAGCTCGTCGTCACCGGCGTACACGGCCCTGAAGGTGCCGCTCTTGTAGGCGCGGGTCTTGGCGTAGAACTTGCCGCCGCGGTCGGTCCAGTCGGAGGCGACCCACTTCCAGGCGCTCGAGCCGTTCGCACGGTAGTAGATGCTCACGCGCTCGCCGCGGACACCCTCCCAACCGTGGTCATCGACCAGGAGACGGCCGGAGAAGTAGATCGACTTGCCCTTGCGGACCTTGTAGGGGTCGGCGCTGAAGCGGGAGATCCGCGTGTCGGCCTTGCCCTTGACGATCTCGACCGAGAAGAACGCCTCGTCCTTGGCGATCTCCTTGCCGCCCTTGTCGAAGGCGACGGCGGTGGCCCGCCACTTGCCGGCGGGGTCGTTCTCGTTGAACCCGATGGCCCAGCGCCAGCCCTCGAGGTCCTTGACGTCCTTGCCGCGCATCGTGCGGAAGTTCGCGTCCGCGGGCGCGACGCTGAGCTCGACCTTCGCGACGTCGGAGCTGGCCCCGACATCGAAGTACGCGGTCGTCTCGGCGTCGGCCTTGACCACCACGGGGTTCGGGCTGATGTCACGGATCTTGAGCTGGGTGTCCGTCTTGGTGGCGGCCGTGGCGGCTCCCGCGCCAGACACCAGCATGGCACCGCCCACAAGGGCGGAAAGGATACCTACTGCGATCTTTTTCATGAGGGTGCTGATTCCTCTCCCCGTATTGACTCAGAGCCGGCCCGGGGTGCCGGCTCCCTCTACTACTTTGAGCCACCGGATGGGGAAAAGGTTCGCTAAAGTTACAGAAAATATTTGATCACGGCTTTAACCAGGGCGTATGCGAAAAAATCACTTTTGCGGTGACTTGACCTACTACAGTCTGCCTCATGACGGACGTGTACACGCTGGGCGAGCCGCTGGGGGTGGTCTCCAGCGGCCGTGTTCGCCATGAGACCGAGGCCAGGCTGGACGTCTGCGGGCCGGAGTTCACGCTCGCCATCGGCCTGGCCCGGCTCGGGCACCGGTGTGCGTACCTGGGCAAGGTGGGCGACGACGAGCTGGGTGCCCGGGCGTTGACCGTGCTCAGGGGCGAGGGCGTGGACGTCGAGGACGTGCGCGTGGCCGGCGGCGTGCGTACGGGGATGGTCCTGCGGGAGTCCCGCGTCGCCCGCGAGCCCAGGGTGACGCACTACCGCACCGGCTCGGCGGGCTCGCTGCTCGCGCCGGGCAACGTACCGATCGACCGGATCGCCGCCGCGAAGATGCTGCACGTGAGCGGTGTCACGGCGGGCCTGGGCAGGGACGCGCTGGACGCCGTGCTCGCGGCCGTGAGCGCGGCCAAGAACGCCGAGGTGATGATCTCCTTCTCCGTCGAGTACGTCCCCGAGCTGTGGCCGTCCGTGCGCGAGGCCGAGGAGGTGCTCAGCGAGCTGGCCTGCGACTCGCACCTGCTCTTCCTCCGCCAGGACGAGCTCGACCTGGTCAAACCGGCTCTCACGCCGGAGCGGGAGGTCGTGGTGGACCGCGGCGCGAAGGGCGCCAGCGTGCGGGCCGACCGGATGCGGTACGACGTGCAGGGCTGGCAGGTCCCCGTCGTGGACCCGGCGGGGTCGGGGGAGGCGTTCGCGGCCGGTTACATCAGCGCCGCGCTCGACGGCCTCATCCCCCAGGAACGCCTGCACCGCGGGGCGCTGTTGAGCGCCGCCGCGGTGACCAGCGTGAGCGACTGGCAGGGGTTGCCCACCAGGGACGAGCTCTAGTTCACCGTCAGGGTGAAGGTCGAGGTCGTGTTCTTGATGTTCTGATGGTTGTTGCTGAACCTGACGTTGTTGATCGTGGCCGACCCGACCGCCGGGCCCTGACCGGGCTCGGGCATCTCGTTCACCCAGATGCCGAACCCGGACTTGGCGTCGAAGGCGTCACCGCTCTTCTGCGCCCCGCTGATCGACACGTTCGTGAGGATCGTGTCCTTGACCGGGTTCAGCGGGGTCGTCGGGCTGGAGTAGCCGGTCTGGAACATGATCCCGCTGTACGTCGGGTCCACGATGTCCAGGTTGCTGACGCGGATGCCCTGGAACACCTTGGAGGAGGAGAACAGCCACATCGCCGGGAACGTCTGCTGCCCCCAGAAGTGACCGCCGGCCCTGACCAGCGAGATGTTGTCGAAGGTGGTGGGCGGGCTGGCGCCGAAGCCGTGCATCGGGATCCCGAAGTCCAGCGAGCTGATCGTGACGCCCGAGTACACCAGCGTGTCGGCCACGTAGATGTTCCGGAAGGTGTTGTCGTAGCCGCCGTACACCGCCAGGCCCGCCGCCCGCCACGTCAGCAGCGAGGTCAGGTTCTCGTAGACGTTGCCGAACTGCTCGCCCGAGTTGTTGTCGATGGCCGAGAACAGCGCGAAGCTGTCGTCACCCGTGGACCTGGTCTCGATGTTGGTGACGTGGTTGCCGGTGCTGCCGTTGGTCATGTTCAGGCCGTCGGCGAACACGTTCCTGATCCGCGAGTTCTTGATCGTCAGGTTGTCCGTGTTCGTGCCCCACAGCATGCATATCTGATGCTCGACCCAGATGTTGTCGATCGTCATGTTCGCCACGTTCGTGAAGTCGAACACCTTGCCCGGCCCGTCGATGCGCTCGACGTAGTTGCCGAAGTAGGCGAAGTTCGCGAACGTCGAGCCGTTGGCCGTCGCGTCCGCCCGGAAGCCGATGTCGGTGTTCTGCTGGCCGGCGGGCGCGTGGAACCGGGTGAACCAGGGGCCGGCGCCGACGACCCTGATCGCCTTGCCGTACACCTGGAACTTGCTGGAGGTCTGGTAGTCGCCCGGCGGCAGGTAGACGCCGGTCAGGTTGGCGTCCATGCGGGCCTTGTCCAGCGCGTTCTGCACGTCCTGGTGCGAGAATCCGGCCGGTACGGCGTACTTCGCCGGGTCCGGGTTCCCCAGCTGCGCGACCTGCTCGAAGTCGACGAAGTCGATGGCGTAGTTGTGGGCGTTGGCCGCGTCCTTCTGCAGCCTGATCCTGCTGCCCTCCGGGACGGTCCTGCCGAGCAGCAGGTTCGCCTCGTCGTAGATGTGCCTGGGCGGGCCCGAGCCGGGGTTGTTGTTCGGGCTCGCCTCGGGGCCGTACAGCCAGGCGTAGCGGGAGGTCAGGTTGATGGTCTTGAGGAAGGTGCCGTCGACGTAGACGTTCAGGGTGGAGTCGATCCCGCCGCCGCCCGGCGCGTCCGGCATCGAGAAGCGGGTGACCAGGGTGTTCGTCGGCGCCCTGGTGGTGAACTCGACGTAGGCGCCGGTCTGGTTCAGCGTCACCGCGCGGCGCCCGGACGCCTCGCCGGCGACCGTGCCGATCTCCCTGCTGGGGCCGACACGGGTGGCGCCGCCGCCGACCGCGGCGTCCTCGGCCTCGTACGTGTCGTACGGCATGTTCGCGCCGCGCCCGACGAACAGCGGCAGCGTGCTGGTGTTGTTGGCGCGCTTGACCGGCAGCTCGTTGGCGTCGTCGGCGAGCACGGTCCGAACCGTGTACCTGCCGTTGGCCGCCGTCCACGTGCCCAGGCTCACCGGGCCGGTCGTGGCGCCGGGGGCGATGGCGCCGCTGGTGGAGCCGGTGAGCGTCCTGACGACGGCGCCGGCGTCGTTGAGGACGGTGAGCGTGATGCCGTGCGCGCCGCCGCCGGACGCCACGGTGCCCTGGTTCTTGATCGCGACCGAGAACGTCACCGTGCTGCCCGCGGCCGGGTTGCCCGGCGTCCAGGCGACGGGGGAGGCGATCAGGTCGGCCGTGTCGACCGGCCGCACGGTCAGCGTGCCGGTGGCGGTGTTGTTGGCCTCGTTCTGCTCGACGACCTTGCCGTCCTCGTCCACCTTGGCCTGGAGCTGGTACGTCCCCGCGTCCCTGGCGCCGATGTTCGCCGAGACGGTGGTGGAGGCGCCGGCGGCCAGGGCGCCCACGGCGGCGGTGCCGACCTTGGTGGTGCCGGCGTAGAAGTTGACCGAGGTCGCGGCCGAGCCCGCCGTCCCGGCGTTCCTGACCGTGGCCGACAGCGTGACCGCGTCGGTCTCCACCGGACTGGCCGGGGCGGAGGTCAGGTTCGTGACGGTGAGGTCAGGGTTGGCGGCCGGGGTGCCGAAGATCTGGAACTCGGCGATCTGGCCGCCGGGGGCGCCGGTGTTGGCGGTGATCTGCAGCCGGACGTCGGCGACCTTGGCGGTCACCGGGATGGTCACCGTGTTGCCGGTGGCCGGGTCGAAGGTGTGGGCGGCCGGGGAGACCAGGTTGGTGAAGGAGGTGGCGTTCTGTTCGCGGCCGAGCACCTGGATGGTCTGGGTGCGCCGGGCCCAGGCTGGGTCCGGGTTGAGTTTGAGGGTGATCGAGCTGAGGTCGGCGTTGGCGCCGAGGTGCACGGTGAGCGTGTTGGGGTAGGTGGCGCCTTCCCAGTAGGTTTGCAGGTTGTTGTCGTTGGCGTTGGCGGCCACGTAGGTGTGGGTGTGGGCGGAGCCGGTGATCGGTTTGCCGAGGGCTAGGTTGGTGCCGGGGTCGGGGGTGTCGGGGGTGCTGCCCCAGGCTTCGAGTTCCGACAGTTGTCCGGCCGGCCAGCCGTTGTTGGCGGTGATCTGCAGGCGTAGGTAGCGGGTGGTGGTGGCGGCGAAGGTGATGGTGGCGGTGGGGTTGAAGGTGTGGGTGGCTGCGGGGGCGATGGTGCTGAAGCCGGTGCCGGTGGTGCTGCCCTGCACGGTCAGTGTCTGGGTGCGGCTGGGCCAGCCGGTGGGCAGTTTGAGCACCAGCTTGGTCACGCTGGCGGTGGTGCCCAGGTCGACCTGGATCCACTGCGGGAAGGCGTTGTTGGCCGATTCCCAGTAGGTGGCCTGGTTGCCGTCGGTCACGTTGGCGGCGGCGTAGACGTCGTTGGTGCTGCTGGCGGTGGCGGTCTTGCCGGCGGCGAGGTTGGTGTCGGCCGCGGCCGGAGCGGGCGGGGCGACCAGGATTGCGATCAGTAACGTAAGGGCGGCAAGCAGTGCTCTCATGGGGGTGGCCCTTCGGGTAAGGCGGATGGCCGAACCATAAGATGTCGAGCAGAAGGCCGCAATATTTCGACGAGATTTCGCAAACATTTGACTGACAAAAGTTGTACGGTGCCGTCTCGAAGTGCTGGTCAGCGAGCGGGGGCAGGCACGAACCCCGCCGTGGGCGCGGCGCAAGCCACGACGTCCGATCTACGTAAGCCGTTGCAAGCGCTTGCGCGGAAGGTCGTATAGTTTGCGCATGACTCGACGACTCGCAGAGGTGGCCAAGAAGGTCGGGGTGAGCGAGGCGACCGTGAGTCGCGTGCTCAACGGCAAGCCCGGGGTGTCCGACGCGACTCGCGAGGCCGTGCTGACCGCGCTCGACGTGCTGGGCTACGAACGCCCCACCCAGCTGCGCGGCGACCGCGCCCGGCTGGTCGGCCTGGTGCTCCCAGAGCTGCAGAACCCGATCTTCCCCGCCTTCGCGGAAGTGGTCGGCGGCGCCCTGGCGCAGCAGGGCTTCACCTCGGTGCTGTGCACCCGCACGGTCGGCGGCGTCTCCGAGGCCGACTACGTGGATCTCCTGCTCCAGCAGCAGGTCAGCGGCGTGGTCTTCGCCGGCGGCCTGTACGCCCAGGCCGACGCCTCGCACGGCCACTACGAGTTGCTGCACGAGCGCAAGCTCCCCACGGTCCTGGTCAACGCCGCCGTCGAGCACCTCGACTTCCCCCAGGTGTCGTGCGACGACGTGGTGGCCGCCGAGATGGCCATCGCCCACCTGCGCGCCCTCGGCCACGAACGGATCGGCATGGTGCTCGGGCCCAAGGACCACATGCCGTCGCGGCGCAAGCTGGAGACGTTCCAGGCCGGGGGCGGGGACGCCGAGCTGGTGGAGCACACGATGTTCTCGCTGGAGGGCGGGCACGCGGCCGCCGCCCGGCTGGTCAAGCGCGGGGTGACCGGCGTGATCTGCGCCAGCGACCTGCTGGCGCTGGGCACGGTCCGCGCCGCCCGCCGCGCCGGCCTCGCCGTCCCCGCGGACATCTCGGTCATCGGCTTCGACGACTCGGCCCTGATGAACTGCACGGAGCCGCCGTTGACCACGGTCCGCCAGCCGATCGACGCCATGGGCCGCGCCGCCGTCGACCTCCTGGTCGCCCAGATCGACAAGGCCGTGGTGCCCGCCGACGAGCTCCTCTTCGAACCCGAACTGGTAGTCCGCGCCTCCACCGCCCGCGCCCACCCCTGACCCCACGCGATCTGCCGGCACCGGCGAGCCGGCCTTCTGGTCGTCCCCTCCTGAGACCCCGCCCCCTTCCGGAGCACGCTCCCGGCGAACGGCGTGCGCGGCCCATCACGCCCCGGACCGCCTGACGACGGTGCAGGCGGGCGGGCTTCCGCGCCGGACCCGTGGGCGCCGCGGGCGACGCTTCCGCGGGCCGGTCCGGCGGCACGACGCGGTCGAGCGCCGCTGATCCTCCTCCCGCCGTCCCCAAAGCCTCGGCCCGTGCGGCGGGGACGGGCCCGGCCCCGTGCCGTGGAGGAGGTTCGCCGGACTGGCGGCGTAATGCAGTCGTTATCTTGCAATATGAAGTCGAAATATTGCGCACATACGTCACGGATCCTATGGTGTGGGCACCTCGCATCAGAAGGGTCAGATCATGCAGAGATCCACCGGACTCTTGCTCGTAACCGTGCTAGGACTCGCGGCCTCGGCTTGCGGATCGGGCGGCGAGCCGGCCACCCCCAACGCCAGCGGCGGCGCCAAGGCCGTGACGATCACGGTGGCCTGCCAGCCGGCGAAGTCCGCCCCGAAGGAGCGGCAGGCCTGGGACGACGACGTGGCCACGTTCATGAAGGAACACCCCGGCGTGACGGTCAAGAGCACTGATCAGCAGCCGTGCTTCGACCCCAAGACGTTCGGTCCCAAGCTGGCGGGCGGCCAGATGGAGACCGCCTTCGTGGTGCCCGTGACCAACTACAACGACGTGATCTCCAAGGGCCAGGCGCTGGACATCACGCAGTACACCGGCAGCATCAAGAACTGGAATGACCTGCGCGCCGACCACAAGGAGCTGGTCACCAAGGACGGCAAGGTCTTCGGCGTCCCGAACGTCCACTACAGCGTGGGCCTGGTCTACAACCGGGCCCTGTTCACCAAGGCCGGGCTCGACCCCAACACCCCGCCCACGACCTGGGCCGAGGTCCGCGAGGCGGCCAAGAAGATCGCCGCGCTCGGCCAGGGCTACGTCGGCTACGGCGAGTACTCCGGCGGCAACACCGGCGGCTGGCACTTCACCCAGGCCATCTACGGTCGCGGCGGCGACATCCTGACCCCCGACAACAAGAAGGCCGCGTTCAACTCGCCCGAGGGCAAGGCCGTGCTGCAGAACCTGCACGACATGCGCTGGGTGGACAACAGCATGGGCTCCAAGCTGCTGGTCGGCTGGGAGTCGCTCATGGTCGCCATGGGCAGCGGCAAGGTCGGCATGATGCTGGGCGCCCCCGACGTGGTCACCGACGTGGTGAACAAGTTCAAGGGCAACGTCGCCGACTACGGCATCACCGGCTTCCCCGAGGCCAAGGCGTCGCTGAGCGGCGGCGAAGCGTTCATGATCAACCCGAAGGCGACCCCGGAGGAGGCCAAGGCCGCGCTGGAGTGGATCGACTTCCGCTTCAACACCGTCGGCAAGGGCCGCTTCGACTTCGCCCGCGGCAAGAGCATCGGCAACCCCGTGGGCGTGCCGGACAACGCCGTCTTCGGTGACTCGCCCACCGGCCAGGCCATCCAGGCCGACCGGGTGAAGAACGCCTCGCTCCCGGTGACGAACTACGAGTCGTACGTACAGGCCGCCGGCACGATCCCGCCGAAGGCGGAGCCGCTGCACGCACAGGAGCTGTACGCCATCCTCGACGTGGCCATGTCCGGCGTGCTGAGCCGCAAGGACGCCAGCGTCGATCAGCTGCTCGCGGACGCCGAGACGAAGGCCAACTCGATGCTGGCGGCCAAGGGCTGACCTCAATGCAGATCTTGAGGCGCAATCTGACGGCCTACGGGTTCTTGTGCGCGGCGCTGGCCTGCTTCACGGTGTTCGCCTGGTATCCGATGGTCAGGGAGTTCATCCTGAGCTTCCAGAAGACCGACCTGATCAACGAGCCGATCTGGGTGGGCCTGGACAATTTCAAGACGGCGTTCCTGGACCCGGCCTTCGGCGAAGCCTGGCTGAACACCCTGGAGTTCACGCTCCTCGCCCTGCTGTGCGGCTATGCCGTGCCGTTCGTCGTCGCGCTCGTGCTCAACGAGCTGCGCCACGCCCGGGCCTACCTGCGGTTCGTGGTCTACCTGCCGGTCATGCTGCCGCCGATCGTGGCGGTGCTGCTGTTCAGGTGGTTCTACGACCCGGGGCCCGGGCTGTTCAACCAGGCGCTCGACTTCTTCGGGCTGCCGCCGCTGGCCTGGCTGGACAGCTCGTCCACCGCCCTGATCTCCCTGGTCATCGTCTCGACCTGGATGAACATGGGCAGCGCGACGCTGATCTACCTGGCCGCGCTGCAGAACATCCCGCCGGAGCTGTACGAGGCGGCGGAGCTGGACGGTGCCGGGATCTTCAAGCGGATCAGGCACGTCACGATCCCGCAGACGCGGCTGATCCTGCTGCTCATGCTGATGCTGCAGATCGTGGCGACCATGCAGGTGTTCATCGAGCCGTACATGCTGACCGGCGGCGGGCCGGAGAACTCGACGGTCACGGTGGCGTACCTGATGTTCCAGAACGCGTTCACGCTGCAGGACTACGGCTCGGCCGGGGCGCTCGGCATGATGCTCATGATCGTGCTGCTCGTCTTCGCGGCCTTCCAGCTCCGGCTGACCAGGGAGGACAAGGCGTGATCTCCGTCGGAGCCCGGGCGACGACCGGGGGGAAGCGGGGCAGGAAGCGGTCACCGAAGCCGATCGAGGTGCAGTTCCGTACGATCGTCTCCCCGCACCAGCTCAACAGCAGGTGGGGCCGGCGGATCTACTGGCTCGTGCTGGCCACGGTCCTCGTCGTCTTCACGGCGGCCTTCGTCTTCCCGCTCTACTGGATGGTCACCGGCGCGCTCAAGACGCCGGAGGAGCTGGCGCAGATGCCGCCGACGCTCGTGCCGGCCGATCCCACGCCCGACGCGTTCTTCGAGGCGTGGGACCTGTTCGACATCGGCACGCTGCTGGCGAACACCGCCTACTACTCGCTGGGCGGCTGGATCGTCTGCATGGCCGTGGACGTCTCGGCGGCGTACGCGCTGTCGAAGCTGCGGCCGATGTTCGGCAACGTCATCCTGGGCATGATGCTGGCGACGCTGATGATCCCGGCGATGGTCATCCTGATCCCGCTGTACGTCACGGTCGTGGACCTGGGCCTGCTCAACAACCCGTGGGCGCTGTGGTTGCCCGCGGCGGCCAACGGGTTCAACATCTTCCTGCTCAAGCGCTTCTTCGACTCGATCCCCAGGGAGCTGATCGAGGCGGCGCAGATCGACGGGGCCGGGGCCGTGCGGATCCTCCGCTCGGTGGTCCTGCCGATCTCCAGGCCCATCCTGGGCGTGGTGTCCATCTTCACGATCGTCACCTCGTTCAAGGACTTCGTCTGGCCGCTGCTGGTCATGACCGACAGCGACAGGATGACCATCAGCGTGGGCCTGTCGCAGACGGCCGGGGCCGTCACCCAGAACCAGGTCATGGGCGGCCTGCTGATCACCAGCATCCCCATGATCATCGTTTTCTTCATCTTCCAACGGCACATCATGGCGGGACTCACCGCCGGAAGCATCAAGGGATAAGCGCATGTCGCAAACGTGGTGGCGGGGGGCCGCGATCTACCAGGTCTACCTGCGTAGCTTCGCCGACGGGAACGGCGACGGCGTGGGCGACCTCGCCGGCCTGCGCTCCCGCCTGCCGTACCTGAAAGAACTCGGGATCGACGCCATCTGGCTCAACCCGTGGTATCCGTCGCCGATGGCCGACGGTGGCTACGACGTGGCCGACTACCGCGACATCGAGCCGGTCTTCGGCACGCTGGCGGAGGCCGAGCGGTTCATCGAGGAGGCGCACGAACTCGACATCAAGGTCATCATCGACGTGGTCCCGAACCACAGCTCCACCGAGAGCGCCTGGTTCAAGGAGGCCCTGGAGAACCCGGCCGCTCGCGACCGGTTCTGGTTCGCCGACGAGCCGCTCAACGACTGGCAGTCGATCTTCGGCGGCTCGGCCTGGACGCAGGTGCCCGACGGGCAGTGGTACCTGCACCTGTTCGCCCCGGAGCAGCCGGACTTCAACTGGACCAACCCGGAGGTGCACCGGGAGTTCGAGGACGTGCTGCGCTTCTGGTTCGATCGCGGCGTGGACGGCGTCCGCATCGACTCGGCGGCCCTGCTGATCAAGTCCGACACCGCCTACGAAGACCTCGACGAGGTCCACGACGTCTACCGTCGGTGGCGCGAGGTGGCCGACGAGTACGGCGAGCGCATCCTGATCGGGGAGGTCTGGCTCCCCGACCAGGAGCGTTTCGCGCGCTACCTGCGGCCCGACGAGCTGCACACGGCCTTCAACTTCGACTTCCTGTCCTGCGCCTGGGACCCGGCCGACCTGCGCAGGTCCATCGACCTCACCCTGGCCACCCACACCCCCATCGGCGCCCCGCCGACGTGGGTGCTGTCCAACCACGACGTCACCAGGCCGGTCACCAGGTACGGCCGCGCCGACACCTCGTTCGCGCACGGGGGCGCCCTCCACGGCACGCCGTCGGACCCCGAGCTCGGCTACCGCCGGGCCCGGGCGGCGGCGTTGCTGGCCATGGCCCTGCCCGGCTCGGTCTACGTCTACCAGGGCGAGGAGCTGGGCCTGCCGGAGGTGGAGGACCTGCCGGACGAGGTCCGCCAGGACCCGATGTACGCCCGCTCGGGCGGCACGAACCCGGGCCGCGACGGCTGCCGCATCCCGCTGCCGTGGTCGGGCGAGGAGCCTCCGTTCGGCTTCGGGACCGGCACGCCGTGGCTCCCGCAGCCGGAGAGCTGGCGCAAGCTCACGGCCGAGGCGCAGCGTACGGACCTGGACTCGATGCTCAACCTGTACCGCACGGGCCTGGGCGTCCGCCGGGACCTGCTCGGGGACGGGACGCTGACCTGGCTGTCCCTGGGGGAGGAGGTGCTGGCCTTCACCCGCGACTCGGGCCTGACCAGCATCACGAACCTGGGCAAGGAGCCGATCCCGCTGCCCGCGGGCACGGTCGTGCTGGCCAGCGGCGTGATCGAGGACGGCCTCCTGCCTTCCGACACCACGGTCTGGCTGACCTGACGTCCGGCGCCCCGAGCGGACCGCGTACCGCTCGGGGCGCCGCACCCCGATCGTTCATGGCGTGAGCTCGAGCGTGTAGCGCCGCAGCCCGTCCGCCTCCTCCCCGAGCACCGCGCCCAGCCGCTCCGCGAGCCGCTGCGAGGCTGTGTTGCCGGCGTCGGTCTCGATCACGATCTCGGCCAGCCCCGCCCGCCGCCCCGCCGCGAGCACGGCCTCGGCCGCCTCGGCCGCCAGCCCGGCCCCCCAGTGAGCCGGATCCAGGCTGTAGAGGAGCTCCACCTGGTCCTCGCCGTGCCGCCGCAGCCCGCACACCCCGATCAGCACGCCGTCCCTGAACACCTGCCACAGCCCGTAGCCGTGCCGCGCGAAGTCGGCCTCGCTGTCGCGCAGCAGCGTCCCCGCCAGCCGGGGAGCCACTTCGCGATCGTCGAACAGGTAACGCCTGACCTGCGGGTCGTTCCAGTGCCGGACGAGCACGCCGAGATCACGTACCCCGGCGGGACGCAGCTCCAGCCGTTTCGTGGATATCGCCGTCATATCCTCCAGACAACACCGCCCGGCTCCCCGAGGAAAAGGGAACAAAGGTGACCCCTGAGGACGTGGTACGGCAGACCAAGCAGGTGGTGACGGCGACCGGCGCCGCCTTCGGCGACGACCCGGCCTACCGGGCGCGCGGGGCGCGGATGGGGCTGTCCCGCCGGGCCTTCTACTTCGGCGGCCGTGCCGGTGTGCTGGGCGAGGTGGACGCCGAGGTCGTGGCGGCGGCCTGCGGGTTCTTCGCCCCTGACCTGGTGGGCGAGTCCTGGGCGGCGGCCCGCGCCGCCGCACCCCTGCGCGACATCGTCGCGGAGGACGTCGAAGCGTGCACGACCTGGGCCCGCACCGCCTACGGCACCCTCGACGGCCTGGACCGGCTGGCCGGCCTGCTCGAACGCGTCGTCGCCGCGGCGGACCCGTCCGCACGTCCCCTGTTCGCGGCCTGGCGGGCGTTGCCGGCCGCGCACCCGGGCGATCCGGCCTCCCGTACGGCACTGGCGCTGCTGCGGCTGCGCGAGCACCGGGGCGCCTGCCACCTGATCGCCGTCCTGGCCCACGGCCTCACGCCGCTCAGGGCGATCCTGGCCGGCCCGGGTGCCAGGAAGGCCGAGGCCAACGGCTGGCGCCCGCCCTGGCCGGCACCCGGCCCGGCAGACCGGACGGTGCTCGCCGCGGCGGACCGCCTCACCGACGAGCTCGCCGCCGCGCCGTACGCGACGCTCACCGGGAGCGAGCGCGCCGAGCTGGCGGCCCTGCTCGATCGCATCGGGCGAAGGCCCTGACCGGACGGCGTTACGATCACGCCATACCGGACGGCGTTACGATCACGCCATGGCACGGCTGCGCAGAACGCCTCCGCACGACCTGGACCCCGAGGCCAGGACGCTCTACGACAAGATCGCCTCCGGGCCGCGCGGCGGTTTCATGGTCGACGAGGAGGGCGGCCTCACCGGCCCGTTCAACGCGATGCTGCTCAGCCCGCCCGTCGGCGACCCGCTCCAGGAGCTAGGGGCGGCCGTCCGCTACCGTTCCTCGCTCACCGACCGGGCACGGGAGCTGGCGATCCTGGTCGTGGCCGGGCACCAGGACAGCGCGTTCGAGCGGGCGGCCCACGAGCCGATCGCCCGCGGCCTGGGCTTCACCGAGGAGCAGCTCCAGGCGCTGCGCGACGGCTCGCCCCTGACCCTCGACGACCCGGCCGAGGCGGCGGTGCTCGGCGTGGCCCGCGCCCTGGTGGCGAAGGGTGACCTGGACGACGAGGAGTACGCGGCGCTGGGCGAGCGGGCCCTGTTCGAGCTGACCACGCTGGTGGGCTACTACTCCACCCTCGCACTCCAGCTCCGCGTCTTCCGCGTGTAGGTCACCGGGTGGCGCCGCTGGGGTCGCGCAACCACGCCTCCAGGGCCGCGCGCGCCCTCCCGGCCTCCGAGGGGAAGCGCGTCGCCCTGGCCAGCACCCACAGCGTGCCCTGCAGCCCGCGAGCCGCCAGCACCACCGGCGCCCGCACCCGCACACCGTGCTCCGCGGCCACGGCGACGGCGGCGGACACGGCGGCGGTGCGGGAGATCATGACCCTATTGTCTGCAGGCGGTGCGCAGCCCGTAGAACCAGGACAGGTACTGGCTGTGGATGTCCCGTCCGGAGATCCGGACGAAGGCGTCGTCCGCGTTCTCCATGTACGTGAAGTTCGCGCTCCCCGTGTAGACGCGCGGCGTGATGTCGTCGTCGTAGAACCCGTCGATCATCATGACCTTGTTGTGCGTCACCACGTCCCGCGTCCCCACCCTGAACCGGCACGGCGTGACCTGGATGGCCCGCCCGTTGACCGTCCTGGCCAGGGTCTGCCGGATCGTGTCGTCCACGTTCTTGCTGGTCGCCCCGGCGGCGTTCTCGTAGTACACGATGTCCACCCAGCAGTTCTCACCGCGCAGCCGGACCAGCTCGTTCGCGATCGCCACCCGGTTCTTGTTGAACGCGGTCAGCGCCATGCGGATGTCGGTCTGCCGCGTGACCCCGTCCGCGTCCTGGTAGCTGCACTCGACGAGCCGCAGGATGGAGACGATCGGGTCGGGGTCGCTGACCAGGCGGGGGTAGAAGGTGGCCCGGTGCGTGGTCCCGGTCGGCGAGGTCCAGTAGTAGCCGGGATCGACCGCCTTGCGCCGTCCCGCCTGCAGGTCGGCGAAGTAGGTCCGGTAGGCGTTGTAGACGGCCTGGTCGGTGAAGGTGTACGCGTCGTTGTAGGAGTTGTACAGGTACCAGTTCGACAGGTTCGACGAGGTCTGGAACACCACGTTCGCGTGCGAGGTGCCGTCGATCACCACGTTGGAGAACAGCGCGAACTTGCTGTGCAGGTAGTTCCGGGCGATGCAGCCGCGATCGACCGTCGACTCGTTCGGATATTCGCAGCGGATCACCCAGGAGCCGGCCGACTCCGAGGTGCCGAGCGCCGCCCTGAGCGTGGCGGTGATGGCGTCGTTGGCGCCGTTCTCCATGCTGTCGAGGATCACCCGCACGCGTACGCCGCGGTCGTGCGCGGCGATGAGCTGGTCGGCGATCTCGCTCGACCGGTCGCCGGGCGCCCATTCATGCGTCACGAACCGGATCTCCCCGCCCGTGGGGACGGCCCGGATCAGGCGGATGAGCTGGTCCATGACGGCCGACTGCTTGGCGCTCGGGCTGCGGGCCACCCCCGAGTCGGCGGTCGGGTCGTTGAACACCGGCGCGTTCAACACGGGCGGGCCCGTGACGTCCGCCCCGGCCGGGCCGGCGCTCGCGAGGAAGCCGGTGACCAGGCATAACGCCAGGAGGATGCGACGGGTCGTGGTCATGTGCGATTCCCTTCTGGTGGGTAGCACATGCGACCTTCTACTTAAATATGATTATTTGTCAATGGACCTCTATGCCGACTCCCGGACCACCAGCTCCGTGGGCAGGATGACCGGATCGGTCGGGCCGCCCTCGAACAGGTTGAGCAGCAGCCCCACCATGGCCGCCGCCTGCTCGGTCACCGGATGCCTGAGGGTCGTCAGCGGCGGCTCGGTGTATTTCGCCGCCTCGATGTCGTCGAAGCCCACCACCGCCACGTCGTCGGGCACCCGCCGCCCGGCCTGGCGCAGCGACTGCAACGCCCCCACCGCCATCAGGTCGTTGGCCACGAAGACGGCGTCCAGCGACGGATCGTCGCCGAGCAACTGCCGCATCGCCACCGCCCCGGACTCGCGCGTGAAGTCGCCGACCGCCACGATCGAGCGGCAGTCGGAGTCGCGCAGCACGTTGCGATAGCCGGCCAGCCGGTCCTGCCCGGCGATCATGTCCTGCGGCCCGGCGATCGTGGCGATCCGGCGCCGCCCCGACTCCACCAGGTGCCGCACCCCGGACTCGGCCCCGCCCACGTTGTCGTTGTCCACGAACGGGATGTCCACCGGCACGGCGGGCCGCCCGTAGGAGACCACGGGCACGCGCAGCCGCGCCAGCGCGGCCGGCAGCGGGTCGGCGCCGTGCATGGACAGCAGCATGACGCCGTCCACGTGGCCGCCCGCGATGTAACGCTCCACCCGGGCATGGCTCTTGGGTGAGGAGGCCAGCATCAGCACGACCTGCTTGTTGATCGCCTCCAGCTCCACCGACGCCGACCTGATCGCGGTGGAGAACAGCGGGTCCTCGGAGAAGACCCGCGTCCCCGGCTCGCTGACGACCAGGGCGACGGAGTCGGTGCGCTGGGTGACCAGGCTGCGCGCGGCCGAGTTGGGCACGTAGCCCAGCTCGTCGATCGCGCGCAGCACGGCGTCGCGGATGTGGGGCGCCACGGTCGTCTGCCCGTTGACCACACGGGAGGCGGTGGCACGCGAGACGCCCGCGCGGGCGGCGACCGCCTCGAGCGTCGGGCGTCTCATGACTGAACCAGAAGGGAGAGCACGGAAAAAATCTACAGGCCGTTCCTGCTGATCACGTCCCGGTACCACAGCGCGCTGTCCTTGGGCACCCTGGTCAGCGTCGCGTAGTCCACGTGCACGATGCCGAAGCGCCGCCGGTAACCCTCGGCCCACTCGAAGTTGTCCAGCAGCGACCACACCAGGTATCCCCGCAGGTCCGCGCCCGCCTCGATGGCCCGGTGCACCTCGCGCAGATGCCCGTCCAGGTACGCCACCCGCTCGTCGTCGTGCACCCGCCCGTCCTCCACGAGGTCGTCGAAGGCCGCACCGTTCTCCGTGACCATGAGCCCGACCTGCGGGTAGTCCTGCGAGAGCCGTACGAGCAGCCGGGACAGGCCGTCGGGCACGATCGGCCAGCCCATCGCGGTCGTCGGCGCGTCAGCCGTGGCGAACCTGACGTCCTCCGAGCCCGGCCACGCGGCGTCGGCCGGCAGCCCGGGGCCCGACTCGACCACGCACGGGTTGTAGTAGTTGACGCCGATCAGGTCGATCGGCGCGTTGATCAGCGCGAGGTCGCCCTCCTGGATGTGCTCCGTCCCGCCGTTGCGCGCCGCGGCCTCCAGCACCTCCTCGGGGTACGTGCCGTACACGGCCGGGTCCAGGAACTGCCTGGTCAGCAACGTGTGGATGCGGTGGGCCACGGCCGCGTCCGCCTCGCTGGGCACCGCCGAGGGGTCGTTGACCTGGGCGGGGGTGAGCACGGGGGAGGAGTTGACCACCAGCATGATGCGCCGCGCCCCGGCCGCGCGCAGCCGCCGCGCGGCCAGCCCGTGGCCGAGCAGCAGGTGGTGCGCCGAGCGCATCGCGTCCGCGGGGTCGCGGCGGCCCGGCGCGTGCACGCCGTTGCCGTAGCCGAGGAACGCCGCCACCCACGGCTCGTTCAGCGTCGCCCAGTCCGCGACGCGGTCGCCGAGCTTGTCGTAGACGGCCTGGGCGTAGTCGGCGAAGCGGTAGGCGGTGTCGCGGTTGGTCCAGCCGCCGCGGTCCTCCAGCGCCTGCGGCAGGTCCCAGTGATAAAGCGTTACATAAGGCGAAATTTCGGCCTGCAGTAGCTCATCGACGAGCTTGTCGTAAAAGGCCAGGCCGCGGGGGTTGATCGAGCCATCGCCGTCGGGCTGGACGCGCGGCCACGCCACCGAGAACCGGTAGGCCCCCAGCCGCAGCTCGCGCATCAGCCCGATGTCCTCCCGGTAGCGGTGGTAGTGGTCGCAGGCCACGTCTCCGGTGTCGCCGTCGGACACCTTCCCGGGGGTGTGGGAGAAGGTGTCCCAGATCGACTGGCCCCGCCCGTCCTCCTTGACCGCCCCCTCGATCTGGTAGGAGGCCGTGGCGGCGCCCCAGACGAAGTCCTCGGGAAAGATCATCCCTTAACAGCTCCTTGCATGATTCCACCGATGATTTGCTTGCCGAACAGGGCGAACACGGCCACGAGCGGCAGGGTCCCGATCGCGGTGCCCGCGAGGCCGAGCACGTAGTCGTTGACGTACCCGCTGGCCAGGGTCGAGAGCGCCACCTGGACGGTCGGGTTGTCCGGGTTCAGCACGACCAGCGGCCAGAAGTAGTCGTTCCAGGCCGACATGAACGTCAGCATGCCCAGCACCGCCGCCGCGGGCCGCGCGGTGGGCAGCACGACGTGCCAGAACAGCCCCCACGTCGAGCACCCGTCCACCCGCCCGGCCTCCAGCAGCTCGGTGGGCAGGGCGCGCGACAGGTACTGCGTCATGAAGAACACGCCGAACGCGTTGACCAGCGCGGGCACGATCAGCGCGTAGTTGGTGCCGGTCCATTCCAGCTTCACCATGAGCATGTAGAGCGGGATGATGCCGAGCTGCGCCGGGACCATCATGGTCGCGACGGTGATCACCAGCATGATGTTCCGGCCCCGGAACTTCAGCTTGGCGAAGGCGAACCCGGCCAGCGTCGAGAAGAACATCACCGCGATCGAGATCGACCCGGCCACGATGACCGAGTTGACCAGCGCGAGCCCGAAGGGCACAGTGTCGAAGACCCTGGCGACGTTGGCGAAGAAGTTCCCGCCGGGCAGCAGCGGCGGCGGCACCTCGGCCAGCGCCGAGTTGTGCCGGGAGGCGACCACGACGCTGTAGTAGAGCGGGAAGGCCGAGAAGAAGGCCACCGCGATGAGGGTCAGGTAACGCAGCCTCATACCAGCCCGCCCTTCACCTTGCGGGTGATCAGGAAGTTGATCCCGGCGACGACCACCACGGCCACGAACATGAGCCACGACGCCGCCGAGGCGTAGCCGAAGTCGAACGTCGAGTTCGCGAAGCCCTGCTCGTAGACGAACAGCGCCAGGGTCTGGAACTGCCGGTCGGGACCGCCCGTCGCGATGCCGCCACCGCCGCCGCTGCTCTGCCCGAACAGCATGGGTTCGGCGATGATCTGCATCGCGCCGATCGTCGAGACGATCACCACGAAGATGATCGTCGGCCGGATCATCGGCATCGTGATCTTGCGGAGCTGGGTGAAGTTGCCCGCGCCGTCGAGCGTGGCGGCCTCGTACAGCTCGCGCGGCACGGCCTGCATGGCGGCCAGGAAGATCAGCGCGTTGTACCCGGTCCAGCGCCACATGATCATCACCGACAGGGCGATGTGCGAGCTGGCCGTGCCCGCCGCCCAGTCGATGGTGCCCGCCCCGAACCAGGACAGGATCCAGTTGATCATGCCGAAGTCCCGGCCGAAGAGCTGGCTGAAGATCACCACCACCGCCACCACGCTCGTGACGTTGGGCAGCAGCAGCGCGACCCGGAACAGCGTCTGGAACCGCAGCCGCCGGTTGAGCAGGTGCGCCAGCCAGATGGCCAGCGCGAGCTGCGGAACGGTCGACAGCACGCCGATGGACAGGGTGTTGAAGGTGGCGTTCCAGAAGTAGTCGTCGGCGAGCAGCGTCGAGTAGTTCGCCGCCCCGACGAACTCTTGCGTCTCGGACAGCAGCGTCCACTCGTGCAGGCTCACCCAGGCCGTGTAGACCAGCGGGAACAGCCCGAAGGCGCAGAACAGCAGGAAGAACGGGGCCACGTAGGCGTACGGCGACACCCTCACGTCGAGGGTGTGCCGCACGCTGCGCCTACGCCGTCGCGTGACCGCGAGGGGAAGGGTGCTCATTTGATCTTCTTGACGTCCTCGAGTACCTGCGCCCACGCCTCGTCCGGCGTCTGCTTGCCCTGCTCGACCCGGCCGAGCCCGTTGCCGATGGCGACCCGGACGTCGGCCTCCTTCGGGCCGAGGTGCTGCGGCTTGAGCGCCTTGGCGGCCTCGGAGTAGATCTTGCCGATGGGGGCGTCACCGAAGAACGGCTTGGTGAAGTTCTGGATGGACGGGTCGTCGTACAGCGCCGGGATCGACGGGAACGTGCCCTCCTCCTTGAACACCTTGGCCTGGTTGTCCTTCGAGGTGAGGAAGTCGATGAGCTCGGCCGCCTCCTTCGGGTGCTTGCTCTGCTTGGGCACCATCAGGTGCGAGCCGCCGCTGTTGCCCGAGCCGCCGGGCACGGTCGCGATGTCCCACTTGCCGGAGGCGTCCTTGGCCTGCTCCTGGATGAAGCCGGTCATCCAGGCCGGGCAGATGATCGTGGCGAACGAGCCCTTGGCGAAGCCGGTGTTCCACGGCGGCGAGAAGGCGGCCAGCTTGGCGGTCAGGCCCTCCTGGGTGAGCTGGTTCGACAGGTCCCAGGCCTTCTTCACGTCGGGGTTGGACTCCACGATGATGTTGTCCTGGGCGTCGTACAGGCCGACGGGCGCCTGGTTGACCATCGCGCGGAAGATCTCACCGGGAGAGTCCACGAACTTGGCGCCGGCCACGTTCGCTCCGGCGAACTTCTTGCCGGTCGCGATGTACTCCTCCCAGGTCGGCCAGAGCGCCGCCACCTTGTCGCGCTCCTCCGGCAGCCCGGCCTTCTTGAACAGGTCCTTGCGGTAGCACATGGCCAGCCCGCCCACGTCGGTGCCCAGGCCGAGGACCTGCGCGCCGTCCTTGCTCAGGCCCTGCTGCCACTTCCAGTCGAGGTAGTCGGCCTGCCGCTTGTCGAGCCCGTAGTGCTTGAGGTCGACGAACCTGCCCGGCTGGGCGGTGAACGTGCTGATGTAGCCGACCTCGACCGCCTCGATGTCCCCCGCGCCCGCGTTCGTGGCCAGCCGTTTGACCAGGTTGCTGTGGTGGTCGTTGAACTGCGTGACGTTCTCGACGATCTCGATGTTGGGGTGGGTCTTCTTGTATTCCTCGTAGAGCGGTTTGAAGCCGAAGTCGCCGAACAGGCCGACGGTCAGCTTGATCTTCTCTCCGGGCTTGGCACTCGCCTCGGTCGCGGTGTTCCCGCCACCGCCGCCACCGCACGCCGTCGCCAGGGCGAGGACGGACGCGGTGAGCAAAGGCAGGCCGAGCCGCCGGATACGAGGGGTCATGGAAACCCTCCTGGGTCGCACTTAGGGGGATGATGAGAGAGCGCTCTCTCACGAGATTGTTGGAGCTCACATGCCTCTGTCAACGGAAGTTAAATAACGATCCGTGTTACCCGAGAGAGCGCGTTCCCAGATTGGCAACCTGCCGGGAACGCGCCCCCGTGGTGTCCTCGCAGGCGAACCGCCCGGCCCCATCGCCGACGCCAACGGCTTCTTCAGGCAGCGGGCGCGGCGGTGTCCTCAGCCGCCCACTCCTCGATCTCGCGAGGACCTGGGTCAACCGGTCAGGGCGCGACCGGCCATCCGGGCGTACATCCGGCCCGGGCTCGGCGCCTTGGCCAGGAACCCCGGCAACATGGGCAACCCCACGGCGAACGGATCAAGGCGCTCGTACAGCTCGTTCGCATCCGCCGGCCGATCATCCGGCTTCTTCTCCAGCAGTTGCGCCAGCAACGCCCCCAGCTCCTCCGGCAATCCGGGAATCGCCGGCGGCCGCTCCTTGACCTGCTTCTCGAACACCACGTAGTCGGTGGGCCCGGTGAAGAGCTGCCGCCCGCTGAGCATCTCGTGCAGCACGCATCCCAGCGAGTAGAGATCGCTGCGCGGCTCGGCCACCCCGTGCTGGATCTGCTCGGGAGCCATGTACGCCGGCGTCCCCAGGATCTGCCCGATCCTCGTGAACGTGGTCACGTCCGACTCCCGGAGCATGGCCAGCCCGAAGTCGAGCACCTTCACGCTGCCGTCCGGACAGAGCATGAGGTTGGTCGGCTTGAGATCCCGATGGCAGATCGACAGCGCGTGGGCCGCCGACAGCACGGCACACGCCTGGGCCGCGATGGCCGCCGCCCACGGCACCGGCAGCGGCCCGTGCTCGTGCACCACGTCGGCCACCGTGACGCCCTCGATGAACTGCATCACCTGGTAGAGCCGCTGCTCGTGGGTGCCGAAGTCGTAGAGCACGGGAGCGCCGGGATGCTCCAGCCTGGCCAGGATGCGCGCCTCGCGGATGAACCTGGTCTCCAGCTCGTGGTCGGGCCCGCTGGGCAGCCGCAGCAGCTTCACCGCGACCCGGCGATCGAGGTGGCGGTCGTGCCCCGCGTAGACCGCTCCCATGCCACCCTGCCCGAGTGGGAGGTCGTCGAGCTCATAGCGGTCGCCGATGACCATTCGCCCCTCCCAGCAGCCTTTCGGGAAAAAGCTACACCGTCAGGACTGCGGGTGCAGGTGGCCGTCCGCGAGGCCGTCGAGGCCCAGCCGGATCAGCGTCTGCCCCAGCGTCGAGGTCTCGCGAATGGCGTCCTCGAGCACGGCCAGTTGCCGGAACGCCTCGCCGTACGCCTTCTGCTCCTTCAGCGACAGCCGCGGCAGGCGGGTGCGCCGCACGTCGAACCTGCTGGAGCCGGTCGTCACCCGCCCGCCCGCGGCCCGCAGGAAGCCGGCCAGGAAGTCGGGGTCCAGCCTGCGGGAGTCGACCCGGTAGAGGGTCAGGTGCGGCCCGAGCACGGCCCCGCCGCCGTCGGCCATCACGCGTACGGCGGAGTAGGAGGCCACCACGTCGCCCGGGTGGATCGCGATGAGCCCCTGCTGCATGGTGGTGAAGCCGGACGGCGAGCCGCCGCTGAACACGTCGTCGGAGGTCAGGACGGGCACGTCGCCCTCGTCCGCGGCCATCTTGGGCGGGGCCTGCGACGTGGTCACCAGACCCTCCTTGATCAGGTCGCCCAGCGTGGTGGCGGGCTGGTCGAGCGGCTGCTCCAGCACCTTCAGGTCGGGCGGCACGGCGGCGGCGGCCAGGAAGCGGTCGCGCGCCTCGGCGAACGCCCGGCCCACGTCGTCGCGCCGCTGGTGGCGGGCCGGGGTCATGTCGACCTCGTCGGCCAGCAGGTCGATGATGCGTACGGTCTGGTCGGAACGGTCCTCCAGGTACGCCTGCCAGGCCGGCTCGACCGCCGGGAGGTCGGCCGTGGCGTCCAGGATCAGCACCTCGGACGGCGGGCGCTCACCCGCCGCCGGGCGGCGCAGCAGCCACAGGTCGGAGCCGGGCAGCGCCACGACCGCCCGCAGCGCTCCAGCGCGCAGGAGGTTGGCGCGGATGCGGCGGCCCGCCTTGCGGCTGGCGGCGGCCGGCGGCATGAGGATGGCGACCAGGCCGCGCGGCTTGACGTGGGTGAGGCAGTGCTGCACCCAGGCCAGCTCGGGCTCGCCGCGCGGCGGCAGTCCGTACTCCCAGCGCGGGTCGCCGGTCAGCTCCTCGTAGCCCCAGGCCCGCTCGTTGAACGGCGGGTCGCACACCACCGCGTCGGCCCGCTCGTCCGGGAAGCCGTCGTGGCGCATGGAGTCGCCGGCCACGACACCGGCCTCGATGCCGCGCAGCCGCAGCCGGGCGGCGGTGATGGCGGCCGAGGTCTCGCTGAGCTCCTGGCCGAGCATCCGCGTCGTACCCGCGGGGTTCAGGAGGGTGGGGGCCAGGAGCAGCGTGCCGACGCCGCACGCCGGGTCGAGCACGGTGCCGGCGTCCGCGCCCACGAGCCGGACCATCAGCTCCGCGACGTCGTCGCGGGTGACGGAGAGCTGGCGCGAGTGGGCCTCCAGGTAGCGCTCGCAGAGGAACTCGTACGCGGCCAGCGGGCCCAGCTGCTCGCCCAGCTCCAGAATGAGCCCGGCCAGCTCGGAGTCCAGCCCGCCACCCGAGCCACCGGCCCCGCCACCCGCCGCTTCGGACGCGCGATCTGCCGCTTCGGCCCCGCCACCCGCCGCTTCGGGCGCGCGACCCGCCCGCTCCGAACCGGTGGCCTTCTGATCAGGGTCGGCGCCCGCCTGCCCGGGCGCGGCGTGGGCCTGATCCAGCGCGCCGGGCATCCGGTACGCCCCGCCATGCGCCTGCTCCGTCCCGGCACCACCGCCGACACCGTCACTGTGCGGGCCGTCGCCGTGCGAGCCGCCGTTCCCGGCGCCTCCGACAGTGCGGGGGGCGGCCCGGGTCAGTAGGGTTCCTGCCTGGGCCACCAGCTCGCCCAGCCGCAAATCACCCGCCGCTTTCAGGCGTTGCCACACCCGATCTCCCAGGGAGACCTGGTAGGACTTCCCGTAGCGACGCAGCCACGACTCCACCTGGGGCAGCGAGAACAGCGGCTGGTTGGCGGTGCCGCCGATGGGCTGGGGGAAGTCGTCGTGGCGGCGGCGCCAGTTGCTCACCGCGGCCCGCCCGACACCGGCGAGCCGGGCGATGTCCCCGGCGTTGACGGTCGGGTCGTGGCTCATGAAGCCCACAGTAGTTCACAAGAGTCTTCAGCGCATCTGCTTGTGAAGTCTTTCAACCAATGATTTACTGCTGGGTATGAAGCACAACATCCGCTATGCCGCCGGATCAGATGTGGGCCGCCGCAGGGAGCAGAACGAGGATTCTGGCTACGCGAGTGGCCGGTTGCTCGTGGTGGCTGACGGGATGGGTGGACACGCGGCCGGCGAGCTGGCGAGCTCGGCGGCGATCGCCGTCATGCGCGAGCTGGATGCCACGCTTCCCGAGACGGGCTCGGACCTGGAGGCCGCGCTGGAGGCCGCCGTGCACGAGGCGGCGCGCAGGCTGGTCGAGCTGGCCGACATCGACCCCGCGCGCAGGGGGATGGGGACCACGGTGACCGCCATGCTGTGGGACGGCTACCGGTTCGCCCTGGCTCATCTCGGTGACTCCCGCGGATATTTGCTTCGCGATGGTGCGCTCTACCAGATGACCAAGGATCACACACTTGTGCAGTCGATGGTGGACGAAGGACGGATAACGGAGGATCAAGCCGCCGTGCACCCCCGCCGGTCGATGGTGCTGCGCGTGCTGGGCAGCGAGGGCAGGGCGGAGCCCGACATGGCGCTGCGCGAAGCGGAGCCTGATGATCGCTACCTCCTCTGCTCCGACGGGCTCACGACCGTTCTGGGGCCCGAAGTCCTGCACGAGGTGCTGACCACGGTGGCAGACCCCGCGGTGGCCGTCCAGAGGCTGATCGATCTGGCCAACGAGGGCGGCTCGCCGGACAACGTGACCGTGATCGTGGCCGACGTGGTCGCGCCGGGCGCGGGAGACGCGGGCGTCTATCGCGTCGGTGCCGGCTGCTAACGAGGATAGTAGTAAGTCCCACCAGCCTCAGCAGCCACATAGCCGAAATTTCGGCTCATAGCAAGACACTTTCCGGGTGACGCGCGCAATTCTGCGATGGCGCTACTACAGTCCATCGTGATTTGTCGGTTTTCTGGGAGGAGTCACCCTGGACCCGATCGCGGACGAGCTGCTGAAGACGGTGCGGCAGGAACTCGGCTATAAGGAGAAGAGCGGCCAGTTCACCAAGTTCGGCCAGTGGTACGCGGATCGCGTCCAAGACACCCAGTACCGCAACGCGCCATGGTGCGACATGTTCCTCGCCTATGCCGCGAACAAGGCCGGCATCTCCGACTACGTCGGTGAGTTCGCCTGGACGCCCTCCCACGCGGCCTGGTTCATCAAGCAGGGCGCCTGGACGCAGAAGCCCGAGCCGGGCGCGCTGGTCTTCTTCGACTGGCGCGGCGGCAAGAGTTACAAGGGCATCGACCACGTCGGCGTCGTGGAGCGCGTCAGCGGCACGAAGATCCACACCATCGAGGCGAACGTCGATCGCGTCTGGCTCAAGCGCAAGACCAGGGAGACGGACAAGGTCGTCGGGTACGGCATCCCGCGCATGGTCAAGGCCGGGTCCGACCGGCTGGAGGAGATCCGGACCACCGAGCGGCCGTTCGTGTCGCCGCCCCGCGCGGAGACCGGGCACGGGTCGCCGCTGGACGTCTTAGGCACGCCGCCCGCGCTGCTGGCCGCGATGGTGCTCATGACCATCGTCCTCTCGCTCCGCGTGTCGGGCCGCCGCCGCGGCACCCACCGCCGCCTCCCCTGGCCCTGGGCCGCACCTTCCGCCGCCCCGCCCCCGGCCGGCACGAGAGTCCCGTCCCCCAGGAACCCGCTGGCGACCCGCGACCAGCCACCCGCCGACGCCAAGCCGCCCGCCCGGGACAGGGCACCGGCCCGCGAGAAGGTTCCTTCCGGTGGCAAGACGGCCGCCCGCGACAGCGCCCCCGCCGGTGGCAAGGCGCCGGCCCGCGACAACACGTCCGCCGGTGGCAAGGCGCGCGCCCGGGACAAGGCGCCGGTCGCGAAGCGGTCGCGGGGCACGACCGCGGTCACGGACCCGGAGGAGGCGCAGGCGCGCGGCCGTACGGCCGAGCAGGCGCAGGTGGAGCCGCACCCCGCCGCCGCTCCCGTCCAGTCCGCCCGCCCCGCCAAGGACCGGGTCCCGGCCGGGTCGGGCCGCTCCGCCACCAAGCACTCCACCCCCGCCAGGCGCAAGCCCTACGACCCGAGCTGAGCTGCACGGGCCCCGCCGAAAGGCTACGCCGTGAGGTCGATGACCGCCTTGACGTCGTCGTCGGCGGGTTCGAAGACCTCCGGGGCGCGCGACAGCGGCACCCGCCGCGTGATCAGCCGCTCCAGCCACCCCGGGTCCGCCTCGGCCAACGCCGCCGCGGCGGCGCGGAAGTGGCGCAGGTTGCCGTTGACCGTCCCGAAGACCACGTCGTTCTCCAGCACGATGTCCCGGTTGATCACCCCGGCGTCCACCCGGTGCGTCCGCCCGCCGGGCGAGAGCCCGCACAGGCAGAGGATCCCCGCGGGGGACGTGGTGGTCATGGCGTCGATGACGAGTTGCCCCGCCCCCGTGCACTCGATGATGATGTCCGGCTTGGCGTCGTGGAACGCCTCCAGCGTCGAGGACGAGTGGTAGGTCCCGCCCAGCTCCTCCACCAGCCGCGACTTGAGCCCCGGAGCCGGGGACCGGTCGAGGACGTGCACCTCCAGCCCGCGCTGCCGCCCGAGCAGCGCCGCCAGCAGCCCGATCGGCCCGGCGCCGGTGATCAGCAGCCTGCGCGGCTCGAACCAGGCCCGCGAGCCGATCCGCTCGATCTGCTCCCACGCCTTGGCCACCACCGACGTGGGCTCGACCAGCATGCCGACACTCTCCAGCGAGGGGTCCAGCCGTACGGCGTAGCCGGCTTCGACGGTCCAGCGCTCGCTGGCGTACCCGTCGATCTCCTTGATGCCGCGCTCGGTGTAGCGGCCGTTGCGGCACATGTCGAACTCGCCCCGCGCGCACGCCCCGCACGGCTCGGGGTCCGGCCGGCGTACGACGCCGACGACCAGGTTCCCGGGCGAGAACGCGGAGCCCTCCGGCGCCTCCAGCACCCGGCCGAGCGACTCGTGCCCGATGACCATGCGTTCCCTGCCGGGCGGCGGCCAGCCGTACTCGGCCCGGTCCAGCTCGCGGTCGGTCCCGCAGATGCCCACGGCCAGCCCCTGGACGAGCAGCTCGCCCTGGCCCGGTCGCGGGTCGGGCACTTCCTCCACGTCGAGCGAGCCCTTCCTGCCCGGCACGAACGTCAGCGCGCGCATCGGCGTCACCCCCTGGGAGTGCCTCTACCCCGGACGTCGTTGGGAAATAGTAGGACGTCCTAGTATCTTCATAGATGTAGCCTCCACGAAGGAGTGATCAGGCGTGCACGTCCCGGTTCACCCAGTCCGCTTCGTGACCGCCGCGGCCCTGTTCGACGGGCATGACGCGGCGATCAACATCATGCGGCGAATCCTCCAGTCCCAGGGGGCCGAGGTCATCCACCTCGGGCACAACCGTTCGGTGGACGAGATCGTCACCGCCGCCATCCAGGAGGACGTCCAGGGGGTGGCGATCAGCTCCTACCAGGGCGGGCATGTCGAGTTCTTCTCCTACCTGGTCGACCTGCTGCGGGAGCGCGGCGCGGGCCACGTCAAGGTGTACGGCGGCGGCGGGGGCGTGATCGTCCCCGAGGAGATCGAGCTGCTGCACTCGCGTGGCGTCACGCGCATCTTCTCGCCCGAGGACGGCCAGCGGTTCGGCCTGCCCGGCATGATCAACAAGCTCATCGAGGAGTGTGACGTCGAGCTGGGCGACCCTCCGTCGGTGGAGGCCGTGGTGTCCGGCGACCAGACCGCGCTGGCCCGCGCGATCACGCTCATCGAGTCGGGCCGCGCCCCCGAGGAGCTGGTGGCGGGGCTGACGGGGGCTACGGAGCGGCGTGCTCCGGTGCTCGGCATCACCGGTACGGGCGGCTCCGGCAAGTCCTCGCTCACCGACGAGCTGGTCCGCAGGTTCCGCGTGGACAACGACGACAAGCTGCGCATCGCGATCATCGCCATCGACCCCACCCGCAGGCGCGGTGGCGGCGCGCTGCTCGGCGACCGCATCAGGATGAACAGCCTGGGCCCCCAGACCTACTTCCGCTCCCTGGCCACCAGGGGCGCGGCCAACGAGGTGCCCGCCTGCCTCGACGACGTGATCACCGTCTGCCGGGCCGCCGGATACGACCTGGTGATCGTGGAGACGCCCGGCATCGGCCAGGGCGACGCGGGCATCGTGCCCCACGTGGACGTGCCCATCTACGTGATGACGCCCGAGTTCGGGGCGGCCTCCCAGCTCGAGAAGATCGACATGCTGGACTTCGCCGAGGCCGTGGTGATCAACAAGTACGAGCGTCGCGGCGCGGAGGACGCCCTGCGCGACGTGCGCCGCCAGCTCGTACGCAACCGCGAGGCCTTCGGCGCCGCACCCGACGACATGCCGGTCTTCGGCACCATCGCCGCCCGCTACAACGACGCCGGCGTCACCGCCCTCTACCAGCACCTCAAGCCCCTGCTCCGGATCGGCGACGGTCCCGGGCTGCTGCCCCGGGTCGAGGGCCGCACCTCGAAGGCGTCGGAGGCCATCGTCCCGCCCGCGCGGGTGCGCTACCTGGCCGACATCGCCGAGACCGTGCGGGCGTACCACGCCGAGACGCTCGCCCAGGCCGAGGTGGCCCGCCGCCGCCAGCAGCTCGCCGCCGTACGCGACCTGCTGAGCGAGGAGGGCGCGCGGGAGACCGAGCGGGTCGAGGGCGAGCTGTCCGACGAGAGCCGCGCGCTGCTGGACGGCTGGCCCGCCGTCAAGGAGCGCTACACCGCCGACGAGCTGGTCGTGAAGGTACGCGACCGCGAGATCCACACCCCGCTCTGGCGCGAGACGCTCTCCGGCAACCGCATCCCCAGGGTGGCGCTGCCCCGCTACACCGACCACGGCGACCTGCTGCGCTTCCTGCGCGGCGAGAACCTGCCCGGCATGTTCCCGTTCACCGCCGGCGTGTTCCCCTTCAAGCGCGACGACGAGGACCCGACCCGGATGTTCGCCGGCGAGGGCGACCCGTTCCGCACCAACAGGCGCTTCAAGCTGCTGTCCGAGGGTCAGCCCGCGACCAGGCTGTCGACCGCGTTCGACTCGGTGACGCTGTACGGCAACGACCCCGACCTGCGGCCCGACATCTACGGGAAGGTCGGCACCTCGGGGGTCTCGATCGCCACGCTCGACGACATGAAGGTGCTCTACGACGGGTTCGACCTGGCGGCGCCCAACACGTCGGTGTCGATGACGATCAACGGCCCGGCCCCCACGATCCTCGCCTTCTACCTCAACGCCGCCATCGACCAGGCCAGGGATCGTTTCCGCGGCGAGCACGGCCGCGACCCCGACGAGGGCGAGGACCGCGAGCTGCGGGCCCGCACGCTCGCCACGGTGAGGGGCACGGTGCAGGCCGACATCCTCAAGGAGGACCAGGGCCAGAACACGTGCATCTTCTCCACCGAGTTCTCCTTGAGGATGATGGCCGACATCCAGGAGTGGTTCATCCAGAACGGGGTCAGGAACTTCTACTCGGTGTCGATCTCCGGCTATCACATCGCCGAGGCCGGGGCCAACCCGATCAGCCAGCTCGCCTTCACGCTGGCCAACGGCTTCACGTACGTGGAGGCGTACCTGGCCAGGGGCATGAAGATCGACGACTTCGCGCCGAACCTGTCGTTCTTCTTCTCCAACGGCATGGACCCCGAGTACAGCGTGCTCGGCCGGGTGGCCCGGCGCATCTGGGCGGTGGCGATGCGCGAGCGCTACGGCGCCGGCGAGCGCTCGCAGAAGCTGAAATACCACATCCAGACCTCGGGCCGGTCCCTGCACGCCCAGGAGATGAACTTCAACGACATCCGCACCACCCTGCAGGCCCTGATCGCGATCTACGACAACTGCAACAGCCTGCACACCAACGCCTTCGACGAGGCCGTGACGACGCCCTCGGCCGACTCGGTGCGCCGGGCCATGGCCATCCAGCTGATCATCAACCGCGAATGGGGCCTGGCCAGGAACGAGAACCCGCTGCAGGGCTCGTTCATCGTGGAGGAGCTCACGGACCTGGTGGAGGAGGCGGTGCTGAGCGAGTTCGAGCGGCTGTCGGACCGGGGCGGCGTCCTGGGCGCGATGGAGACCGGCTACCAGCGCGGCAAGATCCAGGACGAGTCCATGCTGTACGAGATGCGCAAGCACGACGGCTCGCTGCCCATCGTCGGCGTGAACACGTTCCGCAACCCGCGCGGCGAAAACGAGGCCGACCCGCACAAGCTGGAGCTGGCCAGGGGCACGGAGGAGGAGAAGCGCTCGCAGCTCGACCGCCTGCGCGCCTTCCACGAGCGCAACCGCTCCGAGGCTCCCGCCCAGCTCGCCCGGCTGCGTGACGTGGCGATGTCGGAGGGGAACGCGTTCGCGGTGCTGATGGAGGCGGCCCGCGTCTGCTCGCTCGGCCAGATCACCGACGCGCTGTTCGAGGCGGGCGGCCAGTACCGCCGCAACGTCTGACACCGGGGCCCACGTGACGCTCGCGACGCGGGCTCGCGCGATGCCGGCGCCCAGCCCGGCGCCTGTGCCGTGATCGGCGCCGGAGGGTGGCGCCGATAGGATCACGGTTCTGGGGACGAGATCGTTATCAGGAGGCTTTCATGTCCGACGTCACCTTCAAGGGTAATCCGATCACCGTGGCCGGCACCTTCCCGAAGCCGGGCGACGCCGCGCCCGCGTTCCGGCTGGTGGGCGGCGACCTCGCCGAGCGCTCGCTCGACGACTTCGGCCAGAAGACCAAGGTGCTCAACATCTTCCCGAGCGTCGACACCGGCGTCTGCGCGGCCTCGGTGCGCCGCTTCAACCAGGTGGCCGGTGAGCACCCCGACGTGGCCGTGCTCTGCGTGTCGGCCGACCTGCCCTTCGCCCAGAAGCGGTTCTGCGGCGCCGAGGGGCTCGACAACGTGACCATGCTCTCGCTCATGCGGGGCCGCGAGTTCCTCGCCGACTACGGCGTGGCGCAGGAGTCGGGGCCGCTGGCGGGGCTGGCCGCGCGCGCGGTCGTCGTGATCGACGGCGACAACAACGTGGTCTACTCCGAGCTGGTGCCGGAGATCACGCAGGAGCCCGACTACGAGGGCGCGCTGGCCGCGCTCAAGTAGCCGGCGAACTCTCCCGCCAGCTCCAGCAGGTGCTGATCGCTCGTGGCGGTGTGCTGGAGGTCCAGGATGATCTCGTGGACCCCGGCCTCCGCCGCGCCGGCCAGGTAGGCGGCGATCTCGGCGACCGTGCCGCTCCTCGGCGGGGTGCCGCGGTCGGTGACGATCGGGTTGGAGCGCAGGATCATGCGCAGGGCGGCCGGGTCGCGGCCGGCCTCCTCCGCCGTGCGGCACACGGTCTGCCACATCGAGGTGAGTGCGGGGACCGGCAGCGTCGCCGTCAGCCAGCCGTCGGCCCGGCGGCCGACGCGGCGCAGCGCGGCCGGCGAGAACCCGGCCAGATAGAGCGGCGGCCGACGGGCCGGCTTGGGCTCGATGTGGCTGGGGGCGATCGTCCACAGCTCGTGCTCGAACGCGACCGGATCGGTCGTCCAGATGGCCTCCAGCGCGTCGAGCGTGGCGTCGTAGCGCCGCGCCCGGTCCTTCCACGGCACGCCGGCGGCGGCGTATTCGTCGGAGGACCAGCCGAGCCCGAGGCCGGCGTCGAGCCGCCCGCCGCTGAGGTGGTCGATCGTGGTGAGCGAGCGGGCCAGGACCGCCGGGGGATACCAGCAGGCGTTGAGCGCGCTGGTGCCCAGGCGTACGGAGGAGGTCACCGAGGCGGCCACCGACAGCACCGCGAACGGGTCGAGGAACACCCGGTGCGCCTCGGGGATGCGGCCGTCACCGCCCGGATAGGGGTCGCTGGGCCGCAGCGGGGTCAGCAGCCGGTCGCCCGCCCACAGGCTGTGGAAGCCCATCGCCTCGGCCTCGCGCGCCACCCGCAACACGCTGGCCAGCGCGGCGAACCTGCCGTATTGCGGCACGGCCAGCCCGATCTCCATGCTCAGCCCTTCCTGCCCACGCCGCACAGGATCAGCGACGACTCAGGGGCGTCGACGAAGTCGATCACGTCGGCCTGCTCGGGCCGCCACTCGGGCAGCCACACCAGGCCGGGGTCCACCAGCTCGAACCCCTCGAACAACTCCATGATCCTGTCACGCCCGCGCAGCGTGAGGGGAGCACTGGCACTCCGGTAGACCTCGGTGCCCCGGTTCACGGCGGCGGCGCGGGCGTCGCTCGTGCCGTGGGACATGACCAGGTAGCTGCCGGGGGCCAGGGCGTCGCGCAGGGTTGCGATGATCTCGCCGGGCGCGTCGGACTCGGCGATGAAGTGCATGATCGCCACCAGCAGCACGCCGACCGGCCGGCTGAAGTCGAGGGACTCCTGCACGTCGGGGTGCTTGAGGATCTCGCCGGGCCTGCGGAGGTCGCCCTCGACCACGGTCGTGCCGCCCTGGCCCGCCAGCAGCGCCCTGGCGTGCACCAGCACCACGGGGTCGCGGTCGACATAGACCACCCTGGCGTCGGGAACGACCTTCCCGGCCACCTCGTGCACGTTGCCCTGGGTGGGCAGGCCGGTGCCGATGTCGAGGAACTGCGTGATGCCGGCCTCCGCCAGGTGGCGCACCGCCCGGCCGAGGAACGCCCGGTTCGCCCGGGCCGCCGCGCGTAACTCGGGGGCCACCTTCAGGATCTTCTCGGCGGCCTCGCGATCGGCCGGGAAGTTGTCCTTGCCGCCGAGGTAGTAGTCGTAGAGCCTGGCGACGCTCGGCACCCGCGGATCGAAGCCTGGTGACTCACGCTTCAACCGTCATCCCCCGATCACGAGTCAAACGATCTTTGCCTGGAGTCTACGGACCCGCACCGACATTCGGCCACCGGGCCCGTGGATCTAGGCTGCTGTTGTGGATGACACCGGCGTGGCCGTGAAGATTCCCGGGACCGTGCGGCGGATCGTGTCCCTGGTGCCGTCGCTGACGGAGTCGGTGGCGGCGACCGTGCCGGAGGCGCTGGTCGGGGCGACCGTCTGGTGCTCGCATCCGGCGGACCTCGACGTCGTCAGGGTCAGGGGCACCAAGAACCCCGACCTCGACGCGATCAGGCGGCTGAGGCCCGACGTCGTGCTGGCCAACGCCGAGGAGAACCGCGCGCCCGACATCGAGGAGCTGCGCAGGTCGGGCGTGCCGGTGTGGGTCACGAAGATCGAGACGGTGGCGGAGTCGTTCACGTCGCTGGAGCGCATGTTCGCCCTGGCCTGCCGCACCGATCCGCCCGCCTGGCTGGCCGAGGCGCGGCAGGCGTGGCGCGCGCCCTACGAGGGCCCGCGCAGGACGGCGATCATCCCGATCTGGCGCCGCCCGTGGATGGTGGTGGGCCGCGACACGTTCACCGGCGACGTGCTCAGGCGCCTCGGCGTGGACAACCTGTACGCCGGCCACGCGGAGCGCTACCCCAAGATCCCGCTCGCCGAGCTGGCCGGGCGGGAGCCCGACCTCGTGGTTTTGCCCGACGAGCCCTATGCCTTCAGCGCGACGGACGGCCCGGAGTCGTTCCCCGGCCTCACCTGCGCCCTGGTCAGCGGTCGCCTGCTCACGTGGTACGGCCCCTCGCTCGTGGACGCGCCCGCCCTCCTGCGCCGGGCCCTGGGCTGACCGGCGTCAGCTCACCGCGTCGGTCTTGGCCGCCAGGGCGGCGTCCACGGCGGTGGGGGAGAGCACGTGCTCCATCACGATCACCGCCATCCCGACGATCCCCGCCCGGTCGCCCAGCGAGCTGGTGACGATCTCCAGGTTCCGGGTCGTGTACGGCAGGCTGCGCCGGTAGACGATCTCCCTGATGCCCGTCAGGTAGTGCTCCCTGGTCGCCGCCATGTCCCCGGCCAGCACCAGCACGCCGGGGTTGAGCAGGCTGACCGCCGTGGCCAGCACGACGCCCAGCGTGCGCCCGGCCTCCTGGACGCGGGCGATGGCCTCCGGGTCGCCCGCCTGCACCAGGCGGACCACGTCGCGGCTGGACGCCTGGCCCAGGTCGCCGGCCAGGGCGTGGCCGCTGGCCAGCGAGGCCACGCAGCCGCGCGAGCCGCACGTGCAGACCCGGTCGTCGGTCTCCCGCAGCCGCACATGCCCGATATTTCCGGCGGCCTCCTCGACGCCACGATAAATCTGCCCATCGAGGACGATGCCGGTCCCGATCCCGGTGGACACCTTGATGAGGACCAGCGAGTCGGTGTCCCGCCAGAACGACCACCACTCGCCCAGCGCCATCGCGTTGGCGTCGTTCTCCACCAGGATGGGCACGTCGTACGTCTCCGCGATCGCCTCGCCCACCGGATGGTCGTCCCACCCCGGCATCAGGAACGACCTGATCACCCGCCCGGTGGTGTGGTCCACCGAGCCGGGCAGGTCCAGGCCGATCCCGCACACCTCGTCGGCCGGCCGCCCCGCCCGGTCCAGCATCCGCTGGAACGCCTGCCGCACCCACGACAGCACCGCCTCGGGCCCGAGCTCGATCCGCATCTCGGTGCTCTCCTCGGCCATCGGCCGTGCGGCCAGGTCGGTGAGCGCCACCCGCGCGTGGGTGGCGCCCAGGTCGGCCACCAGCATCAGGCGCCTGCCGGCGTCCACGTCGAGCACCGAGGGCGGTCGCCCGCCCCCGGACGCGCCCACGCCGGACTCGTGGATGTAACCGGCGTCGATGAGCCGGTCGACCCGGTCGGTGATGGTGGACCGGGACAGGCCGGTGTACTCGATCAGTTCTTTGCGCGTACGGCAGGAGCCATTGCGGATGAGCTGGAGGATCTGCCCCGCCGTCAGCATGGTCTATCCCTTCTCCGCTCCCGCGGTGAGGCCCTCCGTCAGCAGGCGCTCGCTGGCGAAGAACACGATCACGATGGGCAGCGTGAGCACCACCGAACCTGCCATCAGGACCGTCGTCGGGATCTCGATGCTCCCCGCCAGCTGAGAGAGCCCCAGGGACACCGTCCAGTTCTCCCGCCTCTCCACCAGGAAGAGCAGGGCGAACAGGAACTCGTTCCACGCGATCATGAACGCGTAGAGGCCGGTGGCCATCAGCGCCGGCTTGGACAGCGGCAGCACCACGCGCCAGATGGTCGACAACCTCGTGCACCCGTCGATCGCGGCCGCTTCCTCCACGCTTTGCGGCACGGTCTCGAAGTAGTTGCGGAGCATGTATACCGTGACAGGCACCGTTTGCGCGATATACACGAGGATCAATCCGATTAGGGACCCCCGCAGCCCGATCATCGTGAAGAGCACGAAGAGCGGGATGGCCAGCACGATCGCCGGGAACAGGTAGACCGCCAGGAACAGGAAATGCACCTGACGCCGGCCGAAGAAGCGCAGCCGCGCGACCGCGTACGCGCCCGGGATCGAGATCAGCAGCGTGAACGCCACCGAGGCGACCGCGATGATCGCGCTGTTCTTGAGGAAGGTCAGGAAGCCCTGCCTGGTCAGCACGTTCACGTAGGTGTCCAGGGTGAAGCTGCGCGGCCAGAGCGAGCCGGGTTCGAGGATGAGCTCCTGGATGTCGCGTACCGACAACATCACCATGTAGAAGAACGGGAACGCGGTGATCAGGAAGAGGAACGCGATCACCAGCGGCTTGAGCACCTTGAGCAGTCCGCGCTCGAACCTATCTCTGCTCATGCTCACCTCCGGCGAAGAACCTGAGGTAGACGGCCAGGAAGACGACCAGGAAGATCGCCAGGACGATCGCCTGCGCCGCCGCCGCGCCGATGTCGTCGCGCGAGGTCAGGAAGTTGTAGACGCGCACGCTGACCACCTCGGTGCCGGCCCCGCCGCCGGTCAGCAGGTAGACGTCGTCGAACTTGGTGAAGGTGAACACGAAGCGCAGCACCGACAGCAGGGCGATGATCCGCCAGAGCTGCGGCATGATCACGTACCTGAACCGCTGGGTGGGCGTGGCGCCGTCCACCACCGCGGCCTCGTCCAGCTCCGCGGGCAGCGCCTGCAGCCGGGCCAGGATGAACAGGAACGCGAACGGGAAATACCGCCACGCCTCGAACGCGATCACCGTGAGCAGTGCAACCGGCACCTGCATGCCCAGGAACTCGCCCCTGGCCTGGGTGAGGAACGCGACCGGCTCGCGCAGCCAGGTGTTGACGATGCCGTACTGCGGGTTGAGCATCGTCTCCCACAGGAACGCCACGGCCACCACGGGAGCCACGTACGGGATCAGGATCGAGGCCCTGACCAGCGTCCGCCCCTTGAACCTGTCGCGCAGCGCCAGCGCCGTCACCAGCCCGATCACGATCGACAGCGCCGTCCCCGCGACGGTGTAGACGAGCGTGTTGACCAGCGACGTCCAGAAGCCCGGCTCGGACATCACGTACGTGAAGTTCTCCAGCGTGTAGTGCCCGAAGACTCCCACCCGCCGGATGTTGATCAGCCGCGCGTCCTGGAACGCCAGCATGATCGCCCACAGGAGCGGCAGCACCACCACGACCAGCGTGATGATCAGCGTCGGCGAGATGAGCGCCAGCCCGGCCCGCCCCTCCTGCTCCCGCAGCGTCCGGCCGCGCTTCTTCTCACGGTGCCGCGGCGGTGGCGCCGGGGGCCGGGTGCGGGTGGCGGTCACTGCCGGATCCCGCGTTTGATGGACTCCACGTCCGTCTTGGCCTGCGCGGCGGCGGCCTGCGGGGTCAGCGACCCGTCGACGACCATGCTCAGCGCCTTGGGCACGGGCAGCTCGCCCATCGTGGCGCCGACCAGCTTGCCCTGCCCCTGCGGGATGCCCCACCTGGCGAAGGTGTCGGGGCTCTTGCGCAGGGCCTCGAGCACGTCGGCCGGGTAGACGTCGGCCAGCGGCTTCTTGGAGTCGACCCCGGCGGGCAGCTTGTTCCACTTGTCCTCGAAGCCCTTGCGGGTCGGGAACTTGCCCTCCGGTGCCATCCCGATCCATCGCTCGTAGCCCTCGTTCATCATGTAGGAGACGAACTTGGTCGCCGGGTCGGCGGCGGCGTCACGGGTGATCGCCCAGGAGACGATCTCGCCGTACTGCGCGGGGGCGCTCCCGTCGGGGCCCTTCAGCGCCGTGACCACGCCGGTGTTCTTGGCCAGCCACTCGGGGTCCGCGCGGCACTCCTGGCAGCTCGGCAGCGCGTCCTTACGCAGCCCCGCCATCTCGTCGAGGATGAACGACGACCAGATCATCATGGCCGCCTTCCCCGAGAAGTAGGTGGCCCTGGTGGAGTCGACGTCCTGTTTGCCCTTGACGGAGTAGTCCTTCGCCAGCTTCGCGTAGAACTCGAAGGCTCTCGCGCACTGTGGTGAGTCAAGGGCGACATTTCCGGAATTGTCGACCAGCTGGCACCCATTCGCCTGCGCCACGTGCTCGAAGCTCTGCGCGGTGAACGAGTCCTTCGGCGCGATCGCGAGCGTGATGCCGGCCACCCCGCCCGTGTTGAGCTTGGCGGCCGCCGCCTCCAGCGCCTCGTACGTGTCCGGCGGGCGCAGCCCGGCCTTGTCGAACAGGTCCTTGCGGTACAGCAGGAGCTGCGCCCACCCGTCGCTGGGCACGGCCAGCAGCTTCCCGTCGGCGGTGTTGAGCTCCAGCGCCCGCGCCGAGAACGAGTCCCGGCCGAGCTGATCCACGATCTTGCCCGGCGTCTCGGTGTCGAGCAGGTCGTTGGCCTCCAGCTCCCGGATGGACGCCAGCGGCAGCGCGCCGATCACGTCGGGCAGGTCGTCCGCCGCGGCGGCAGCCGTGATGGTCTGGCTGAACTGGTCCTCGGCCACGCCGACCAGCTTCACCTTGATCCCGGTCTTCTGGGTGAACTCGGCGACGATCGTGTTCTGCACGGCCATCCGGTCCTCGAGGTTCTCTTCGGTCCAGACCGTGATCTCGTTGCTCGTGGACGACTGTTCGCCACCGCCGTCACCGCAGGCCGCCAGGGAGGCGGCGGCCAGCAGTGCGACGGAGAGGACGGCGGTTACCTTCGTCGGCATGGCACGCTCCTCTGATTGGGGATATGCCGCCCTTACCCCTGGATCAGATGGCGCAACGTGCGGTAGGCGATACCGAGACCGGTCTGTACTCTCTCCGTGCTGCCGCTCCACACGGGATCCTCATGCTCCACCGAGACCACTCCGTCGTATCCGCCCTCGTAGAGCGCGTCGATCACCGCGGTCCAGTCCACCTGGCCGAGGCCGGGCACGCGGAAGCGGTACCAGCCCTTCTCGCCGCTGACGGGGCCGTAGAAGCCGTACCGGTCGATCTTGCCCGGCAGGAACTGGGTGTCCTTGGCCTGGACGTGCGCGATGTTCGGGATGTACGGGGTCAGCGCCGCGACCGGATCGATCCCGAGCGCCACCAGGTGTGAGGGGTCGTAGTTGAGCTTGAGCCCCAGCGTGAACATCCACTCCCACAGCTCGGGGGAGTAGGCCAGGTTGCCCGGATAGCCATCGGGATGCCAGCTTTTCATCACGCAGTTCTCAATGACGATCTTGACCCCCCGTTCCGTGGCGTACTCGACGAGCGGACCGAGGACATCCGTGGCCCGCTTCAGGTTCTCGCGCACCGGCAGGCCCGGGTCGCGGCCCACGAACGTGCCGACCGTGGGGCAGCCGAGCGCGGCAGCCGCGTCCACACAGGCCCTCACGTGCGCGTTCACCTGCGGCCCTTCGTGAGGGTGAAGATTGTTCTCGTAGTACGCGATCGAGGAAAGCGTCAGTCCGGTCTCCGCGAAGATTCGCCCGACTCGATCACATTCGGCGTCGTCGAAACGATCTACTCTGATGTGATTTCGGTCATCCGAAGACGGCCAACCCGCGACTTCCAGGGCCTCGAAGCCCTGGTTCGCCGCCCAATGCGCTATGTCGGTAAGGTCGCTTTCCGGAAGACACGCTGTCAGAAACCCCAATTTCATCAGTCACCTCCGACGGAAGTCGTAGACTTACGAGTGTTACCAGCGCAACTATCGTGTGCAAACAAGTACTAAATCTTTGACTTTTGTTTGATCAAAAAGCGTAAGTGTGGGGAATGCGCGTCATCACCTTCGAAGAGCCAGGCCATGTCCGCGTCAGCCTGGAGTCGCCCGCCGATCTCGGCCCGGGCACAGTGCGGGTTCGCACTCTCTATTCAGGAGTCTCAGCGGGCACCGAACTCACCGCCTATCGCGGGACCAATCCATACCTCAATCGCAAATGGGACACCGAGCGTCGGCTCTTCGTCGAGGGCCAGACCCATGCGTACCCGCTCGCGGGCTGGGGCTACCAAGAGGTCGGCGAGGTGGTGGAGGCCGCGCCCGATGTGGCCGATCCGCCGGTCGGCAGCCTGGTGTGGGGCATCTGGGGCCACCGCGCCGAGGCCGTCGTCCCGGCGGACAAGCTCGTCGGCCACGTCCTGCCCCCCGGCGCCGACCCCCTGACCGGGGTCTTCGCCCGCGTGGGCGCCATCGCGCTCAACGCGGTCCACGCCGCGGACGTGCACCTGGGCGACCAGGTCGCGATCTTCGGCCAGGGCGTCATCGGGCTGCTCGCCACCCGCCTGGCCGTGCTCAGCGGCGCCCGGGTGGTCGCCGCCGACTCCATCCCCGACCGGCTGGAGCTGGCCAGGAGGTTCGGCGCGGCCGAGACGTTCGACGTGGCCTCCGGCTCGGTGGCCGAGTTCATGCGCAAGCGCGTCGAGGGCGCCGACACCGCCATCGAGCTCAGCGGCAGCCACCTCGGCCTGCACGAGGCGATCAGGACCGTCCGCAAGGGCGGCCGGGTCGTGGCGGCCGGGTTCTACCAGGGCGACGGCATCGGGCTGCGGCTCGGTGAGGAGTTCCACCACAACCAGGTCCAGCTCGTCTCCTCCCAGATCGGCGGCGTCGCCTCCTGGCTGGCGCACCGGTGGGACGTCGAGCGCCTGCAGCGCACCTTCATGGAGCTCGTGCACCGCGGAGAGATCGACGCGGGTGAGCTCATCACCCACGTCATGCCCGTGGACCGGGCCGCCGACGCCTTCGACCTGCTCGACAAGCACCAGTCCGAGGTGCTCCAGCTCGTCTTCGAATTTGAGGAGTGACTGTGAAGCTCGCCGTACAGGAGCAGCTTCTGCCTGGCCGCAGCCTGCAGGAAAAGTTCTCGTTCGCGCTCGACGCCGGGTTCGACGCCATCGAGCTGCGCGGGAAGGGTGATTTCCACTTCGCCGGCCGGCTGACCGAGCTCAAGCGCGCGCTGGCCGACGGCGTGGTGATGCCGACGGTGTGCGTGGACATGCCCCACTTCATCGGCGACTTCGACCCGGCCAAGCGCAAGGACGCCATCCAGCAGCTCAGGTCGCAGCTCACGGTGATCGCCGAGCTCGGCGGCATCGGCGTCATGACCCCGGCCTCCTGGGGCCAGTTCTCGCGCCGGCTCCCGCCGTTCGAGCCCCCGCGCAGCCCCGAGGAGGACCGCGAGGTGCTGACCGAGGCGCTGGGCATCCTCGGCGAGCACGCGCACCGCAACGGCGTGCTGATCATGCTGGAGCCGCTCAACCGCTACGAGAACCACATGGTCAACTCGCTCGCCGAGGCGGTCTCCTACTGCGCCATGGACTCGATCAGGGTCGTCGGCGACACCTACCACATGAACATCGAGGAGGACGACCCCTGCCGCTCCCTGGTGGACGCGGCCCCCTACATCGCGCACATGCAGATCAGCGAGTCCAACAGGAACCAGCCGGGCACCGGTCACCTCGACTGGGGCGCGCAGCTGGCCACCCTGGACGCCGTCGGGTACGAGGGCTACCTCGCCCTCGAATGCCGCCTGCGTGGCGAGCCCGAGATCGTCCTTCCCCAAACAGCGGCCTTCATCAGGAAATATCTATGATCCTTCGCGACGCCGTGCGCGTCCTAGTGAGCAACTGGGATGGCGCTTACACGGTTCCCTCCCGTCGCCTGTACCCCCACCAGTGGAGCTGGGACTCCGCCTTCATCGCGATCGGCAACGCCCGCTGGTCGCCGCGTAGGGCCAGGTCGGAGCTGCTCACACTGTTCGGTGCCCAGTGGGGTGACGGCAGGGTGCCGCACATCGTGTTCAACCCGGCGGTGCCGGAGGGCGCCTACTTCCCCGGGCCCGAGTTCTGGCGGACGCGGGCGCCGTCCGGGGTCCAGACCTCCGGCATCGTCCAGCCCCCGGTGCACGCGCTGGCCGCGTGGCGGACGCACCTGGCCGAGCCCGATCCCGCTTTCCTGCGCCGGATCTACCCCCGGCTGGTGGCGCAGCAGGAGTTCCTGCGCGCGGCCCGGCGCTCCCCCGAGGGGCTGATCTCGATCGTGCACCCCTGGGAGTCGGGCATGGACAACAGCCCGGCCTGGGACGCGCCGCTGCGGGAGGTGAAGACGGGGGCGGCCGGTTTCGTCCGCAGGGACCTCGAGACGGTCAGCGCCGACGAGCGGCCCACCGATCGCGACTACGAGCTCTACATCGAGCTCGCCCAGGCATATCGCGACTCCGGCTACCAGGAGCCTGGCGCGTTCCAGGTCGAGGACCCGCTGTTCAACGCCGCGTACGGGCTCGCGGAAGTGACGCTGGCCAAGATCGCCGAGGTGTGCGGGCTGGACCCCGAGCCGCACGAGCGCGAGGCCGCCGCGATCACCCTCGCCATGGTCGAGCACCTCTTCGACGGCCGCCTCTTCCAGGCCCGCGACGTGCACACGGGTGCGCTGATCCGCTCCAGCAGCGCGGCCGGGCTGACGCCGCTCGTGCTGCCCGGCCTGCCGGCCGAGGTGGCCGACGCGCTGATCACGACCGCGCTCGACCGGTTCGGGCTCAAGGACATGGTGCTGCCCAGCTACGCCCCGGACGCGGCCGAGTTCGACCCGGCCCGCTACTGGCGGGGCCCGAGCTGGATCAACCTGAGCTGGCTGGTCTGGCACGGGCTCCAGGACCGCCGCCCCGACCTGGCCAGACCGCTCGCCGACGCGATGATGCGCGCGGTGTGCCTGTCGGGCTTCCGGGAATACTTCAACCCGCTCACGCTGCGCGGTCACGGCTGCCGGGACTTCAGCTGGTCAGCCGCCCTCATCCTCGACCTGGTCGCAGAGCACAGCCTGAACGGTCTGAAGCCGTCCGGTCGCGAGGCCGGTCAGGAAACGTGGAGCCTCTGCAAAACCGATGACGTCGGTGATCACGTGCTCGCGTAGCGGCCCGCCGCGCTCCCTGAGCAGGTTGATCGTCTCGTGCGAGAGCCGCTCCCTGTCCCAGGCGTGCGCCAGGCCGCGCGGCACCCGGCCGATCTGGGCACACCGCACCGTCAGGCCGTTGTGGTGGAACTCCTCGCCGAGCCGCACCTCCTGGGCGCCCTGCGTGTAGAAGGCCAGGTCCACCAGCGTGCCCTGGGGGCGCAGCAGCCGCAGCCCGAGCGCCAGCGCCCGGGCCTGGCCGCGGCACTGGAAGACCACGTCGGCGCCGCGGTCGCCGGGACCGTGGCGCCAGCGGCGCTTGAGGGTGACGGCCGGGTCGTCGTCGGCGGCCAGCACGTTCGCGCCGAGCGCCTCGGCGATCGCGAGCCTGGCCGGGGTCTCGTCCACGACGACGACCTCGGCGGCGCCGCTGGACAGGGCGAAGCAGGCCGTCAGCAGCCCGACCACGCCCGCGCCCACGACCGCCACCCGTCGCCCGCGCACGCCGTCGCCCAGCTGCCCCACGGCCGGGCCGTGCAGGTCGTGGGCCGCGTGCAGGAGGCCGTTGGCGCAGATCGGGCCCATGTGGGCGACGTAGATGCCGAGCATGGGGTCGAGGTCGTCCGGCAGCTCCACGAACCTGTCCGCCATCGGGTCGGCCACGTACGCCGTGCGGTGGCCGTAGCACATCGCGACCAGCGCGCCCTCCCGTACGGCCCGGGTCCGCGTCTCGACCACCAGGCCGACCTGCATGTAGCCGATGCCGCGCACCGGATAGGACACCGACGGCTCGCCCTCCATGAACAGGCCGAGCGCCGGGTCCCAGGTCGCGCCGAGGTAGGGGTTGGTGCCCTTGACGTAGGTCAGCTCGGTGCCGGCCGAGACGCCGCTGTGCGTGGTCGCCACCATGAACCCGCCGTCGGGCACGTCGGGCAGCTTCTCCTCGACCAGGCACACTTCACCCGGCCCCTCGATGCTCAGGATCTCAGTCATCCAGCGTCACCGGCCTCCGTTCGGCGGCAGAGCGTGCGAGCGCCAGCGCCAGGCGGTGGGTGCGCAGCGCCTCCCTGTACGGTACGCGGACGTCGGCCGGCTTGCCCTGCACCGCGTTGATGAACTCCCGGTCCACCCGCGTCTTCGCCTGACCGTCGTCCTCGACCACCCGCTCGCCGTCCACGACCAGCCGCGTCTCGCTGAGCTCCAGCGCGATCCCGTCGGCGCACACCTCCAGCCCCACCCGGTGCTTGTGGGCGAGCAGGCAGGAGGTGGCCAGCAGCCCGGCCGCGCCGCCGGCGAAGCGCAGCACCGCGGCCGTGGCCCGGTCCACCTCACCGTCCACGCTGTTGTCGGCGGGTACCGCGTGCACCATGGACACCTCGCCCACCAGGAGCCGCGCCAGGTCCAGCACGTGGACCGCCTGCTCCACGATCTGGCCGCCGGACCGGCTCGCGTCCAGCCACCAGCCGACCGGGGGCACCTTGTCCAGCCAGTGGCCGAGTGCGAGGCGTACCGGGCGGCCGGCCAGCAGGTCGCGGGCATGTTTGGCGATGTCGAGATAACGCCAATGGTGTCCGACGGCGGAGGGCAGGGATCTCCGCTCGATTTCGGACGCGATCCTTTCTGCGGTTTGGAGGTCAAGAGAAAGGGGTTTTTCCACGAAAATCGGGAGATTGCACGACAGAACATCATGTTCCGCGTTACCGTGCGCGAAAGGAGGCACACAGACGTAGACAGCATCGAGACCGCCGGCACTGAGCAGGTCGGCATGGCCGCCGTAGGCGGGGGTGCCATGCTTCGAGGCCAGCGCCTCGGCCCTGTGGGGATCGGTGTCGGCGATTCCAGCGATCGTGACATCGGGGAAACTGGACAGGACGTCGGCATGGCGAGCGGCGACATTTCCGGCACCCACGATGCCGACACGGGTCATTGGGGACACAACCCGGCATATGCCACTTCTGGGCTGAATCAAACAAACATGTTCAGGAGCCTATAGATCGGGCAGAAGCTGGGACCTCATGAGATCGGGGCTGATGCATGGAGACAGATTTGCGAGCCTTGGCCAGGGTCCAGGAGTGGTACGGCCCGCACTCGAGCACGGCAGCCGAGTGGCCGGTGGACGCCTTAATGATGGCCAAGGGAAACACCACGGTAAGCGTTGTCCTGCCCGCTCGTGACGAAGAGCGCACCGTAGGCGACATCGTCACCGTGATCCGCCGGGACCTCGTCGAGCGCAGCAGACTCGTCGACGAGATCCTCGTGGTCGACTCCAACTCCACCGACGCCACCGCGGATCGGGCCCGGGAGGCGGGCGCGCGCGTGGTGGCGCAGGACGAGGTGCTCTCGGGCCTGCCGCCACTCACGGGCAAGGGCGAGGCGTTGTGGAAGGGGCTGGCCGCTTCCAAGGGTGACATCGTCGCCTTCGTCGACGCGGACCTGCGCAGCTTCGGCGCGCACTACGTGTCGGGCCTGGTGGGACCACTGCTGGTGAACGGCGACACACATTTCGTCAAGGCAACCTACGAACGGCCCTACACCGGGGCGGACGGCGTCATCCAGCGCGGTGGCGGCGGGCGCGTGACCGAGCTGGTGGCCAGGCCGTTGCTCAATATGTTCTGGCCGGAACTCGCCGGCTTCGCCCAACCGCTCGGCGGCGAGTACGCCGCCCGGCGCGAGGTGCTCGAACAGGTGCCCTTCGTCACCGAGTACGGCGTGGAGTTCGGGCTCCTCGTCGACCTCCTCCAGCTCATCGGGCTGGACGCGATGGCCCAGGTGGACCTGGGACACCGCACGCACACTCATCAGTCGATGGCCGCGCTCGGCCGGATGGCCGGGCAGATCATGCTCACCGCCTGGTCCCGCCTGGAGCGCCAGGGCCGCGTGCTGGCGTCGGAACCCCCGTCCCACACGCTGCTGCAGTACGGGCTCGAAGGGCAGGCCGACCTGGTGGACGTGGCCGTGGCGGAGCGACCTCCGCTCGCGTCCCTCGTACTTGAGGAGGACGTGGCATGAAAGTCCTGGTGAACGCGGGGCCCTGGCTCGCGGTCCCGCCCTCCGGCTACGGCGGGATCGAGAACGTGGTGGCCACGCTGGTGCCCGCGCTGCGCGAGCGCGGCGTGAGCGTGGTGCTGGCCACCGTCGGCTCCAGCACGCTCGAGGTGGACGAGCTGATCAGCGCGTACGCCGCCGAGCAGTTCGCGGAGCTGCAGAAGCCGTACAACCAGGTGATGGGCATCGCGCACGCGCACCTGGCCCGGGTGGTGGCCGAGCTGCGCCGGCGCGACGACATCGACCTGGTCCACGACCACGTGGAAGTGGTCGGCCCGGCGGTGCTGTCGGCGTACGGCGGGCCGCCCGTCCTGCACACCCTGCACTGGGACCTGCACAAGCACCCGGCCTTCTACGGCGCGTTCCCGTCCTCCATCGCGGTCAACGGCGTCTCGGAGTCGCAGCTCGTCCGCGCCCCCGAGGCCCTGCGGGCGGCCGCGCTCGGGGCCGTCCACCTGGCCAGCCCGCTGGCGGACCGCGACCTGCGCACGGACCAGGGCGACCATCTGGTGGTCATGGGCCGCATCTGCGGGCTCAAGGGCCAGCACGTGGCGGCCCGGATCTGCCAGAAGCTCGGCCTGCCGCTGGTCCTGGCCGGCCCGGTGAGCGGCCGCAACACCCCCGCCGAGCTGGACGTCGTCGCCCAGGACCCGTACCACCCGCTGCACAGCCACCCCGACGTGCGCTACCACCTCGACCAGGTGGCCCGCTATCTCGACGGGGAGCTGGTCCGGTGGGTGGGGGCGGTGGGCGGCGACGCCAGGGACCACCTGTACGCCTCGGCCCGCGCGGCGCTCTTCCCCATCCAGTGGGACGAGCCGGGCGGCACGGCCGTCGTGGAGGCGCTGGCGCTCGGGGTGCCCCCGGTGGGCCTGCGCCGCGGCTGCCTCCCGGAGATCATCGACCACGGCCGCACGGGCTTCCTCGCCGACACCGAGGAGGAGCTGGCCGAGTGGGTGCTGCGGGTGCACGAGCTGGACCCGGAGGAGTGCCGCCGTGAGGCCCGCCGCCGCTTCTCGCCGTCGGTGATGGCCGACCGGTACCTGGATCTGTACGAGCAGGTCATCCGGGGGTCAGGCGGCTGAGACGGCGTCCGCTGGGCGGGCCCTGAGGGCCAGGCGGGCGGGCAGGGACGTGGACAGCAGGGCCAGTCCCGCCGCCGCCGCGATCACCAGACCGTACGCCACCGGCGGCACGTACGGCGTGGCCGAGCCCGTCATCCCCGCCCCGAACGCCGCCAGCGTCACCAGGGCGATCGCCGTGCCCGCCACCGCGGCGGTCAGGACCGCGCAGAGCGTCTCCAGGCGCAGCATGCGCAGGACCTGCCGCCGGGTGGTGCCCGCCAGCCGGAGCACGGCCAGCTCCCTGGTCCGGCCCGACGTGGCCATGGCCAGCGTGTTGACCACGGCGATCGCGGTGAAGGCGATGATCAGGCCGAGCGCCACGAACGTGACCTGCGGGTTGGCGGCGGCCACCTCGGCGGCCTCGGCGCGGTCCAGGACCGGCGCGACCGCGCCCAGGTCGGCCTTCGTGAGCGTGGGCGCCGACACCAGCAGGGTGCCCGCGGGGTCGTCCACGTGGTCGGCGACGAGCTCGTACGGCAGCGTCACGTCGCCGAAGCCCAGGCCGCGGGAGTAGACGGCGGCCACCTTCAGCGTGGCGGGGGTCCCGTCGCCCAGCGTGAGGCTCACCCGGTCACCGGGTGCGAGGCCGAGGTGGCCGGCGGCGGTGCCGCTGAGCGCGACCGAGCCCGCGCCGAACCCGTCCATCGAGCCGCCGACGATCCCCAGGTCCATCGTGCGGGGGTCGTAGGTGACGGCCTGCGCGCCGTACTTGTCCAGGCCGACCCGGATCGACGTGCGCAGCACCTGCGTGACGGCCTCGACGCCGGGGATGCGGCGGACCTGCTCGGCGGAGGCACCCGGCAGCACGTAGCCGGCGCGGGTGCCGGCGTCGGCCTGCTCCTGCGCGGCGTGGCCCATCGTGGTCTGGGTGAACAGGATCGTGCACGTCATCGCGACCATCAGGGTGAGCGGCGACAGCAGGGAGGCCAGCGACTTGGGCGTGGCGCGCAGGTTCCGGGCGGCCAGGAAGCCGCTGGCGCCGGCGGCCCGCAGCGGGATCAGCCGCGCCGCCCTGGCGACCAGCGGGCCGAGCACGGTCATGGCGACCGTCCAGACCAGCGCGGTCAGCATGGTCACCGGCGTGGCCGCGGCCTCGGTGTCCAGCCCGGACAGGACCAGCGTGAGCACCACGCCGCCGGCGACCAGCACCGGCCCGGCCACCAGCCGCCACCACGGCAGCCGCCCGCCGTCGAGCGCGGCCTCGCCGAGCGCCTCGACCGGCCGGATCCGGGTCAGGCGGCGGGCCGAGACGCGGGCCGCGATCCAGGCCGCGCCCACCGCGGCGACCAGCGCCAGCAGCGGCGGGAACGGGCTCACGACCAGGCCCAGGTTCGCCGGGGTCGCGCCCAGCGCCACGAACGTGGCGTGCAGCCACAGGCCGAGCCCGAGGCCGGCCGCCGCGCCGGGCACCCCGGCCAGCACGCCGACCAGCAGCGCCTCGCCGCCGACCAGCTTGCGCACCTGCCCCGGCGTGGCGGCCACGGCGCGCAGCATCGCCAGCTCGCGGTGGCGCTGCTGGATCGACAGGGCGAACGTGCCCACCACGACGAGGATCGCCACCAGCAGCGAGGTGCCGGCCAGCGCGCCTCCCATGCTGATCAGCTGGACCCGCGCCTGCTCCGCGTCCAGGAACTCCAGCGTGCCGCGCGCCTCGCCGGTGTACAGCACGGCTCCTTGGGGCGCGCGGGACAGGCCGGGGAAGACTCCGGCGGCGCTGACCCGGCCGGGGTGCCCGGCCAGGCGGCGGGCCTGGGCGGTGCTGAAGAACACGGTGTCCTGGCTGGGCAGGGCCTGCGCGGTGACGCCCACGACCCGGTAGCCGCGCAGCCGAGACCCGACCTCCAGCCCGGCGCGGGCGTCCACCACCACCTCGCCGGCGACCCGCGGCTCGCGTCCCCGCTCGATCGTGAACGGGGTGAGCGCGGCCGACTCCCAGCCGTGCCCGGTGTACTCCCCGAACGGGAAGGTCACCTCGGTGACCACCTTCGACACGCCGGGCGTGCGCCGGAGGGTCTCGACGACGGTCCCGGGCAGCCAGGCGCGCTCCGACAGCGGCTTGGCCTTGGTCTTGGTCTCGCCGTCGCCCTTGTCGACGGTCTCGCGGACGTACTGGTCGGCGGCCACGATCGCGGGGGCGCCCGCGTACCGCTCGGGGGCGACCGTGCCGCGCAGCCCCGTCTCCAGCAGCATCAGGCACGCGCACATGAGCGCGGCGGCGCACAGCAGCGCCACGAAGGCCCCGGCGAACGCGCCCTTGCGGTTCCTCAGCGTCTTCAACGCGAACGCCATCATCACTTCCACGCTCCCAGCCCGGTCATCCGCCCGGCCACCTTCTCCGCGGTCGGGCCGGTCATGGCGTCCACGATCCGGCCGTCGGCCAGGAACAGCACGGTGTCGGCGTACGAGGCCGCCACCGGGTCGTGTGTCACCATCACCACGGTCTGGCCGAGCCCGTCCACCACCTCGCGCAGCAGCCGCAGCACGTCCCTGGCGGTCATGGTGTCCAGCGCGCCGGTCGGCTCGTCGCCGAAGACCACCTCGGGGGCGGTGATCAGCGCCCTGGCGATGGCCACCCGCTGCTGCTGGCCGCCGGACAGCTGCGCGGGCCGGTGCCCGGCGCGGCCGTCCAGGCCCACCCGGCGCAGGATCTCCGCCAGCCGGCCCGGCTCCACGCGGACGCCGGACAGGCGGAGGGGCAGGGTGACGTTCTCGACCACGTCGAGCGCGGAGATCAGGTTGAACGCCTGGAAGACGAAGCCGACGCGCTGCCTGCGCAGCTCGGTGAGCTCGGTCTCGCCCATCCCGGACAGCTCGGTCCCGCCGAGGCGCACCGAGCCGGACGACGGCACGTCCAGCCCCGCCGCGCAGTGCAGGAACGTGCTCTTGCCCGAGCCCGACGGGCCCATCACGGCGGTGAAGGAGCCGCGGGGGATGCCCACCGACACCTCGCGCAGGGCCGCCACCGCGCCCTGACCCTTCCCGTACACCTTGCTCACGGCGTCCAACCGGACTGCGTCTGTCATGTCTCCAAGCGTGCCGACCAGCGGGTACGCGCCCCAGAGACGCCGTCACCGGTGACCCATGACGTCATCATGATCTGGACACTGGTGGACAATGTGTGCGTGATTCGCGTACTCGTAGCCGAGGACCAGGCCGTCATCAGGGGCGCGCTGGCGGCCCTGCTCGACCTGGAACCGGACCTGGAGGTCGTCGCCACCGTCGAGTCGGGCGCGGCCGCCGTCGCCTCGGCCGCGGTGGAACTGCCCGACGTCGCCGTCCTGGACATCGACATGCCGGGCGAGTTCGACGGCCTGGAGGCCGCCGCCCGCATCCACGCCCGCGTGCCCGCCTGCCGCACGCTCATGCTCACCGGGCACGGCAAGCCGGCGCACCTCAAGCGGGCGCTGGCGGCGCAGGTGGGCGGGTTCATGCTGAAGACCGCGCCGCCGGAGGAGCTGATCGGCGCGATCCGGGAGGTGGCCGGCGGCAAGCGAGTGCTCGACCGGGCGCTGGCCGTCACGGCCTGGGACCTGGCCGACAACCCGCTCACGCCGCGCGAGGCCGACGTGCTGCGGCTGGTGGCGGGGGGCGCCGACGCCCCGGACATCGCCGCGCAGCTGCACCTGACGCCGGGGACCGTGCGCAACTACCTGACGGCCGTCGTGGCCAAGCTAAACGCACGCAACCGTACCGACGCCGTCCGCATCGCCACCGAGTCCGGCTGGATCTAGGTAGGGCGCCCGGGCGTCGAGCCGGAACCAGCCGTCCTCGACGCCCGTGGTGAGCCGGCCGTCCAGGGCGGCCAGGCGGGTGGTCAGGTTGCCCAGGCCCGACGAGCCGCGGCGGGCCTCGCCCGGGCGGGCGCCGTCGTTGCGCACGGTCAGCCGCACCAGGCCGCCGTCGGCCGCCGTCGAGATCGAGCAGCGGCGGGCGGTGCTGTGGCGCAGGACGTTCGTCACCGCCTCCCGCAGCACGGCGCTGAGCACGGTCTCGACCTCGGCAGGCAGGGGCGGGTGGGCCAGGTCGGCGGTGACCTCCACGCGGGCCGCGCGCAGGATGGACGCGGCCGACTCCGCCTCGGCGGCCAGCGACAGGTCGCGCTGCTCGCCGGAGACCGAGCGCAGGTCGTGTCCGGCGCGCTCGGCCATCTCCAGCACCTCCGCCAGTTCCGCCCGAGCCCGCTCCGGCGGGAGGCGGCGGGCCAGCTCGCACTTGAGCAGGATGGCGGCCAGGCTGTGTCCGAGCAGGTCGTGCAGGTCGCGGGCGGCCCGCAGGCGCTCCTCGACCACGGCCGAGCGGGCCAGGTCCTCCCTGGCCGCCTGGAGCTCCTTGGCGATCCGGGCCAGGCGCAGCAGGCTGTAGACGACCAGGCCGGTGACCAGGGTGCTCAGGGTGACGTTCGCGCCTTGGGGGAGGGGCAGGCCGAACAGGGCGGCGATGGCGGCGGTCGAGGCCACGACGGCGGCCACGAGCGGCCAGGCGATCCGGGGGCGGAAGGCCAGCAGCACCGGCCCGGCCAGGAAGCCGCTCGCGCCCAGCCAGATCGGCCCGAACACCGGGACCGGCGCGTAGGTGAGCACGGCCATGACGGCCAGCGCCGTCATGTGGCGGCCGGTGACGGACCTGAGCTGCATGACCACGATCACGGCCAGCATCGCGGCGCCGGGCACCAGCAGGGGCGGCGGCATCCGGAGCAGCGCCTTGACGCCGAACCCGACCAGCACGGCGGCCAGCAGCAGCACGGACATGTCGGCGGGCTCGCGCTTCTCCGGGCGGCGCTGGGGCGCGGGCACGGTGGCCTCGACGGTGTGGCGGCCCTGGTCGGACAGGCCGCTCGCGAGCCGGCCGCCCGCGGCCCGTACCTGGCGGGCGAGGTCGGCCAGGGCGTCGTCCTCGGCGGTGCGGCGGCCGTCGTCGGTGACGCGCAGGCCCACCGTGCCGGCCTCCTCGGAGGTCTCGATCACGCAGGTACGGGCGGCGCCGTGGCGTACGACGTCGGTGACGGCCTCCCGGAGCACGGCCGCGAGCAGCGCCCCCGCCGGTCCCAGCGGCTCGGTGTGCCCGGAGCGCACCTCCACGGCCACCCCCGCCGCCGCCAGCATGGCCTTGGCCGTGGTCAGCTCGGGGGCCAGCGACATCGCGCGGAAGCCGGCCGCCGCCGCGCGGGCGTCGGCCAGCGACTGCCGTGCCGTGGCCACCACCTCGCCCAGCTCGGCGGTCCCCGCTCCGGCCAGGGCCCGGCGCACCCCGCCGATGATGGTGTCCAGGCCGCGCCCCAGCCCGTCGCTGAGCTCGGCCGCGATGCGCAGCCGCTCCTCGCCCACCGCCGCGGCGGCCAGCGCCAGGCGGGTGGCGTGCAGCTCGTCCACCCGCTCCACCAGCCGGATGAGGCCGGGGACGATCAGCGTCATGAGGATCGTGGTGATCGCCAGGTCGAGGGTCGTGATCACGTCGCCGCCCCGCGCGTACGCGATGACGACCGCGCCGAACACCACCCCGGGCGCCAGCGCCCACAACCGGGTCACCAGCAGCGAGCCGGCCAGGTAGCCCAGCACCACCACGGACGCCCCGGTCCCCAGCGTCACCCAGGAGACGAGCGCGGCCTGCGCGGCCAGCAACCACCACTTCCTGGCCCAGAGCGTGTAGAGGCACTGCACCGCGAAGACGAGGACCGCCCCGGCGGCGCCAGCCAGGACGTAAACGCTGGACAGGGCGGCCAGCACCGCCACGACGATCACACGGGCCAGTAACACACCCGCAAGCCTAGGAGAACCCCCGGGGCAGGACGGTGACGGGGCAGGCGGACGCGCGCAGCACCTTCATGGCCAGCTCGCCGAGGAACACCCGGTGCGGCTGCGCGTCCTCGCTGGCCGCGCAGACCAGCAGCTCGCCCTCCAGCCACTCGACGTCCCGCAGCGCGGCCGCCACGTCGTGCCCCTCGGCCACCTCCGACTCCGCCTCGATCCCGGTCTTCTCCCACGCCAGCCGCACGGCCAGCGCGAGGTCGTCGCGGAGCTTGCCCTGGTCCTCCGTGCGCAGGTCGAGCGTGATCAGCCGGAGCGGCACGCCGAGCCGCAGCGCCGCCTGGGCCACCTGCCCGACGGCCGCGTCGCACTGCGGCCGGTGCACGTAGGCCAGCGTGAGACGGGCGGGCTCGGTGGGCGGGAGGTAACCGGCGGGCGCCAGCATGACCGCCTCCGACGACAGGTGCAGCAGGTGGTCGGAGGTGGCGCCGATCGCGATGCGGCCGGGTGCCCCGCCGGAGGCGGAGCCGACCACGATCAGGTCCGCCCTGATCCGGCTGGCCACCACCGACAGCCCGCGCCCGGAGCCCCTGCTCTCGTACGTGATGTATTCGGCGGTGACCGGCCCGAGCTCCTCGGCCGCGTGCGCCAGGTTGGCCTGCGCCTCGACCGCCAGGCCGGGGCTGCCCGGCGGGTAGATCGTGGCGACGGTGAGCTCGCCGCCGGTCACGCGCGTGATCGCGGAGCCGAGGGCGAGAGCGTCGCTCCCGCCCGCGTCATTCGTGTAGCCGACGATCACGTGCGCTCCGATCACGACACCCCTCTTACCCGCTCTGAACAGGGAATACGCGGCTTTATGGGGAGCGTTGTCAACATACGGAGGCGCAAAGAACGTGAAGATCACCCTTGACACCCGGTTCAACGGGTCCCTCGGCCCCGTCACGCTCCGTGAAGCGGTTCAGCAGCTCAAAGAGCGTGACCTGGCCTGCACGGTGGCCCTCGACACCGTGGAGAAGAAGGCCACCGTCTTCTCCGACTGCGTGGAGCGCGGGTTCACGCCGCTCCGCAGCGAGATCATGGCGGCTTACTACGTCGCCGAGCGCGACGCCACCACCGAGGCGTTCGACCGGGGGCTGATCACCCGCGGCGAGCTGGAGACGAAGCACGCCGCCCTGGCCCGCCGGCTCCTGTCCTGAGGATCTTTCCACCTTTTGGTGGAGGCGTTTGACGGGTTGAGTTCGTAAGGTCGTGTCCATTGCCTATTCACGGATTGGACACGTGTTGTACCAGGACATCGTCGACTTCTCTCTCACCACGCCCGCATGGCTCCACACGCTCGCCGAGGTCGGCACGGACGCGGGGTTATTCGTGTTCGCGGCCCTCTTCGTGGTGGCGGCGCTGCGGGCGTGGCGGGGGCCGGCGCGTGACCTGGCGCTCGTGGTCGCGGGACCGGCCGGGATCGTGGCCGCGTACGTGGTGAGCGAGGTCGTCAAGCTCCTCGTCCGGGAGGACCGGCCGTGCCGGGGCGGGATCACGACGATCGCCGTGTGCCCGCCCTCGGACGACTGGTCCTTCCCCAGCAACCACTCCGTGATCGCGGCGGGCGCGGCGGCCACGCTCGTGCTGGCCTGGCGGGCCCTGGCGTGGGCGGTGTTCCCGCTGGCCGCGGTCATGGCGTTCTCGCGGGTGTTCGTCGGCGTGCACTATCCGCACGACGTGGCCGCGGGGTTCCTGCTGGGGCTGGCGCTCGCACCGCTGTTCGCGCTGCTGCTGGTCGGGGCCGTCACCCCCGCGGTACGCCTCATGCGAACCCGTCTGTCGCCGCGATGAGCCGGTCGAGGACGCCGGGCTCGGAGTAGGCGTGCCCGGCGGCGTCGACCACGTGCAGCTCGGCCTCGGGCCACGCCCTGTGCAGGTCCCAGGCCGTGGCCATGGGCGTGCACACGTCGTAGCGGCCCTGCACGATCACCGCCGGGATGTGCCGGATCTTGCCGACGTCCCTGATGAGCTGGCCGGGCTCGAACCAGCCGCTGTGGGTGAAGTAGTGGTTCTCGATCCTGGCGAAGGCGACGGCCATCTTGTCCTCGCCGAACTCCTCGACCAGCGCGGGGTCGGGCAGCAGCGTGACCGTGCCGCCCTCCCACTGGGCCCAGGCCTTGGCCGCCGCCAGCCTGGCGTCCGCGTCCGGCCCCTCCAGCCTCTTCCTGAAGGCCGCGATCAGGTCGCCCCGCTCCTCCTCCGGGATGGGGGCGACGAAGCGCTCCCACAGGTCGGGGAACAGCTCGGAGGTGCCCTCCTGGTAGAACCAGCGCAGCTCCTGGGGCCGCAGGGTGAAGATCCCGCGCAGCACCAGCTCGGTCGTCCGCTCGGGGTGCGTCTGCGCGTACGCCAGCGCGAGCGCGCTGCCCCACGACCCCCCGAACACCTGCCACCTGTCGATGCCGAGGTGCTCGCGCAGCCGCTCCATGTCGGCCACCAGGTTCCAGGTCGTGTTGGCGCTCAGGTCGGTGGCCGGGTCGGAGGCGTGCGGCAGGCTCCGGCCGCAGTTGCGCTGGTCGAACAGGACGATCCGGTAGAGCTCGGGGTTCCACTGGCGGCGGTGCTTGGCGCTGCACCCGCCTCCGGGGCCGCCGTGCAGCATGACGGCCGGTTTGCCGTGGGGGTTGCCGCAGACCTCGTAGTAGATCTGGTTGCCGTCGCCGACGTCGAGCAGGCCGGAGTCGTACGGGTCGATGGGCGGGTACAGGGTTCTCATAGGCCCTGATCCTGCCTTACTTTCCGAATTCGTAGCGAGCGAGGAACGAGCGGTCGCCCGTCGCGTACTCGTGGAACGCCTGCCGCACCTCCGCCAGCTCCGGCACCATCGCGCGGACGAGCGTGCCCTCTTTGTACTCCAGCTCGTATCCCGGCGAGACCTGCAGGAAGTGCTGCCCGAAGTTCACCAGCGCCACGAACGGGTTCTGCGGCGACAGGGTGCCCAGCACGTCGTGGACGAGCCCGAGGTCCGGGTCGTTGACGATCATGCCGTCGCCCGTGTGCAGCTGCATGCCCTCGTAGACCCCCAGCGGCGCCACGTTGTGCACCAGGTCGCGCTGGGGGTCGTAGCAGACCAGGCCGTGGGCGCGGGCGATCGTGAAGACCTGGGCGGACATCTCGTCCATCGTGTCCAGGTCCATGGTCACCAGCGCGTGTCCCGGATAGAGCGTGATCTCCCCGGGCAGCTCCTTGGCGACGTCGGGCACGTCACCGCCCCCCGGCTCGGTCCGCTTGACCGCCAGGTACGTCGCACGCGCCTGGTCCCTGCTGATCGGCACCGGCTCGTCCCAGACCATCAACTCAACGCTCATCGGTCCATCTTGCCGAACCGGTGCCGCCGGTCGCGTGTCACTGCCTGGGTTTTTCCGAATCCGGCACCAGCTCCACCGTGCAGCTCGCGCACCGGCGGGCCTCGGCGGGAATGTCGGACAGGCATTCGGGGCACTGCTTGGTCGTGGCCGCCTGGTCCCGGTTGAACAGGCTGATGAGCCGGGTCATCGGGGCCACGACCAGCCAGTAGACGACGGCCGCGATGATCAGGAAGGTGATCAGGTGGTTGAGGAAGTCGCCGTACCTGAACACACTGCCGTTGACCGTGAAGGAGTAGTCGGCGAAGTTCGGCTGTCGGCCCCCGGTGATCGCGCCGATCAAGGGGGTGATCAGGTCGCTGACCAGCGCCTGCACGAGGCCGCTGAACGTGGCGCCGACGATCACCGCCACGGCGAGCTCGACGATGTTGCCGCGAAGTAAGAACTGTTTGAAACCGCCCATGACATTCGCATGTAGCCCAGAGCGGCGCTCGCAAACGATGCTGGACGGGTGGGCCGCCTCCGATACCGCGCCGTCGGGGGCGGTCCACCCCTTTTGACCTCGGGCTTTGATCTCGATCTGAGTGATCATCGGTGCAGCGTGGGAAGGAACATGGTGATCAGTGGGGCCCGGGGTTGTCGGGTGGAGCGGGGGAACGGAACATGGGGAGAGACCGCAAGGGAGCCTCGATGATCGAGATCTGGCCGGGAGACCCCTATCCACTCGGGGCTACCTACGACGGTGCGGGGACGAACTTCTCGCTCTACACCGAGGTCGCGGACAAGGTGGAGCTGTGCCTGTTCGACGAGGACAACGTCGAGTCGCGGGTGCCGCTCACCGAGGTGGACGGGTTCATCTGGCACGGCTACCTGCCGGGCATCGGCCCCGGCCAGCGGTACGGCTATCGCGTCCACGGGCCCTACGACCCGTCGCGCGGGCTGCGCTGCAACCCGGCCAAGCTGCTGCTCGACCCGTACGCCATGGCCATCGAGGGCGGCGTGCGGTGGCACGAGGCGGTGTACGGCTACCGCTTCGGCCAGCCGGACACCAGGAACGACCTCGACTCCGCCCCCTATGTGCCGCGCTCGATCGTGATCAACCCGTTCTTCGGGTGGGGCCACGACCGGCCGCCCGCGACGCCGTACCACGACACCGTGATCTACGAGGCCCACGTGCGGGGGCTGACGATCAGCCATCCCAAGATCCCCCGGCACCTGCGCGGCACGTACGCGGCCCTGCACCACCCCGAGATCCTCGACCACCTCACCAAGCTCGGCGTGACGGCGCTGGAGCTGATGCCGGTGCACCAGTTCGTCACCGACCACATCCTGGAGCAGCGCGGGCTGTCCAACTACTGGGGCTACAACTCGATCGGGTTCTTCGCGCCGCACAACCGTTACTCCAGCCAGGGGCAGCGCGGGGGCCAGGTGCTGGAGTTCAAGGCCATGGTCAGGGGGCTGCACGAGGCGGGCATCGAGGTCATCCTCGACGTCGTCTACAACCACACCGCCGAGGGCAACCATCTCGGGCCGACGCTGGGGTTCAGGGGGATCGACAATCCCGACTACTACCGGCTGGTCCAGAACGACAAGCGCTACTACGTCGACACCACCGGCACCGGCAACAGCCTGCTCATGCGCTCGCCGCACGTCCTGCAGATGATCATGGACTCGCTGCGTTACTGGGTCATCGAAATGCACGTGGACGGGTTCCGGTTCGACCTGGCCTCGACGCTGGCGCGGGAGCTGCACGAGGTCGACCGGCTGAGCTCGTTCTTCGACCTGGTGCAGCAGGACCCGGTGCTGTCGCAGGTCAAGCTGATCGCCGAGCCGTGGGACGTGGGCCCAGGCGGCTACCAGGTCGGGAACTTCCCGTCCCGGTGGACCGAGTGGAACGGCCGCTACCGCGACACGATCCGCGACCTGTGGCGGGGGCAGGCGGCCACGCTGCCCGAGTTCGGCTCCCGGTTCACCGGGTCGAGCGACCTCTACCAGGACGACAGCCGCCGCCCCGCCGCCTCGATCAACTTCGTGACCTGCCACGACGGGTTCACCCTGCAGGACCTGGTCTCGTACAACAACAAGCACAACGAGGCCAACAAGGAGGGCAACCGCGACGGCACCGACGACAACCGGTCCTGGAACTGCGGCGAGGAGGGCCCGGCGGGCATCGCCATCGAGTCGCTGCGCGAGCAGCAGAAGCGCAACTTCCTCACCACGCTCTTCCTGTCGCAGGGCGTGCCGATGCTCTCGCACGGCGACGAGCTGGGCCGTACGCAGCGGGGCAACAACAACGGCTACTGCCAGGACAACGACCTGACCTGGGTGGACTGGTCGGACGTCAGGGAGAACTGGCTGCTGCTGGAGTTCACGCAGAGCCTGGCCGAGCTCAGGAAGAAGCATCCCGTCTTCCGGCGAAGGAGGTTCTTCTATGGCAAGCCGGTGCGTGGGTTGAGCGACATCGCGTGGCTCACCCCCTCAGGGGAGGAGATGACCGACGGCGACTGGCACGTGGGATACGCGAAGTCGCTGGCCGTCTTCCTCAACGGCGACGCCATCACCGAGCCCGACCGGCGCGGCCGGCCGATCCGGGACGACTCGTTCCTGCTGCTCTTCAACGCCCACTACGACACGATCAAGTTCACGATCCCCAAGGACTACGGCGAGATGTGGCACACGGAGATCGACACGGCCATGCCGATCAGGCTCGACGCCCGGATGGTCAAGGCGGGAGAGGGGATCGCGGTCCCGGGCCGCAGCGTACGGGTGCTGCGTCGTGTCTAGGCCCATCTCCACCTACCGGGTGCAGCTGACCCCCGACTTCGGCTTCGCCCAGGTGGCGGAGATCGCCGGCTACCTGCGCGACCTCGGCGTGAGCCACGTCTACCTGTCGCCGATCCTGCAGTCCACGCCCGAGTCGCGGCACGGCTACGACGTCACCGACCACTCCAGGATCCGCGAGGAGTTCGGCGGCGCCACCGGCTTCAGGGAGATGGCGCAGCAGCTCGCCGCCCACGACCTGGGCATCGTGGTGGACATCGTGCCGAACCACATGAACACGGTGAACGCCCAGTTCTGGTCGGTGCTGAAGGACGGGCCCGATTCGCCGTACGCGCACTGGTTCGACATCGACTGGGTGGACGGGAAGGTCGCGCTGCCCGTGCTGGGCGACGACACCGAGCCGGTCGTGGACGGCGACGTGCTGCGCTACCACGAGCACGCCTATCCCCACCCCGGGCACTACCGGCTGGTCGACTGGCGCGAGGGGCCCGGCTACCGGCGCTTCTTCGACGTGTCGTCGCTGATCGGGCTGCGGGTGGAGGACCCGTCCGTGCTGTTCGCCACGCACGAGGTGATCTTCTGGCTGCTCGACGAGGGGCTGGTGGACGGGCTGCGCGTCGATCACCCCGACGGGCTGGCCGATCCGCGCGGCTACCTCGATCGGCTGCGCGACCGGGTGGGCGGCGCGTGGACGGTGGTGGAGAAGATCCTGATCGGTCCCGAGCGGCTGCCGGACGACTGGGCGTGCGACGGCACCACCGGTTACGAGGTGCTCAACCGGGTCAACGGCCTCTTCGTCGATCCGGCCGGCAAGGCGCCGCTGATCAAGATTTTCGCGGACATGACGGGGCAGCCCGCCGAGTACCGGCCCGTGATGGCGCAGGCCAAGCGGGAGGTGCTCGACCTGTTCTTCGGGGCCGAGGTGGACCGGCTGGCCAGGGTGGCCTCGTGCGACCCGGCCGCCGTGCGCGAGCTGCTCGCCGCGATGCCGGTCTACCGGGCGTACGTGGTGCCGGGGGAGCCGCCGCCGCCCGAGTCGGCCGAGATCGTCGAGCTGGCCGCCGAGTCCTGCTCGCCCGCCGTGCAACCGCTGGTCCGCGAGGTCCTGTACGGCTCCGCCGAGTCGATCGTGCGGTTCCAGCAGTCGTGCGGGCCGGTCATGGCCAAGGGTGTGGAGGACACGGCGCTCTACCGGTGGTTCCCGCTGGCCTGCCTGAACGAGGTCGGCGGGGAGCCGGACGCGTTCGGGGAGTCGGTTGAGGACTTCCATGACTTCTGCGCGGAGATGTCCCCGTACACGATGACCACCCTGTCCACGCACGACACCAAGCGGTCGGAGGACGTGCGGGCGCGGCTGTCGGTGTTGTCGGAGATGCCCGGGGAGTGGGCGGCGGCGGTGGCGGAGTGGTCGGCGCAGGTGAGCTTCGACCCCCACCTCGACTACCTGGCCTGGCAGAACCTGATGGCCGCCTGGCCGATCTCGGCCGAGCGGTTCACGGACTACCTGCTCAAGGCCGCGCGGGAGGCCAAGACCGCCATTTCCTGGATAAATCCGGATCCCTCCTATGAGCGGCGGCTGCGCTCCTTCGCCGAGGCCGCGGTACGCCTGCCGATCGGCGGGTTCATCGAGCGCATCGACCCCTTCGCGATGTCCAACTCGCTGGGGGCCAAGCTCGTGCAGCTCATGATGCCCGGGGTGCCGGACGTGTACCAGGGCAACGAGACGACCGACTTCTCGCTGGTCGATCCGGACAACCGGCGGCCCGTGACGTACCCGCGCAAGCCCGAGACGTCCTGGGACTCCGCCAAGCTGCTGGTCACGACCCAGGCGTTGCGGCTGCGGCGCAGGCTCGGGGGCGCGGCCCCGTACCTGCCGATGGAGGCGGAGGGCGAGCGGGCGGAGCACGTGATCGCCTTCGCCCGCGGCGAGCGGCCGCAGGCGGTCGCCGTCGCCACCCGGCTCCCCGTGCGCCTGGCCGCGACGGGATGGGGCGCCACGGCGCTGACGCTCCCCACGGGCACCTGGCGGGACCTGCTCACCGGCGCGCTGTTCACCGGGCGGATCCCGCTGGCGCACCTGCTCGGTCAGTATCCGGTCTCACTCCTGGAGAGACATGATCTTTGAGGTCTGGGCACCGAAGGCCACGTCGGTCGAGGTAGTCGTCCTGGGCGGGCGGCGGGCGATGTCGCCCGGGGCGGGGGGCTGGTGGTCGGCCGAGGTGGCGGAGGCGGGGCACGGCACCCGCTACTCCTTCATGGTGGACGGCGACGGGCCGTACCCCGATCCGCGCACGCGGCGGCAGCCGGAGGGGATCTTCGGGCCGAGCGCCGTGTACGACCACGCCCGCTTCACCTGGTCCGACCACGACTGGAAGGGCCGCGACCTGCGCGGGGCGGTGATCTACGAGCTGCACGTCGGCACGTTCACGGGGGAGGGGACGTTCGCGGCGGCCATCGAGCGGCTGCCGCACCTGGTGGAGCTCTGCGTGGACTTCGTGGAGGTCATGCCGGTGGCGCCGGTGCCGGGCGGGCGTAACTGGGGGTATGACGGGGTCGACCTCTATGCCGTGAACGAGACGTACGGGGGGCCGGACGGGCTCAAGTCGTTCGTGGACGCCTGCCATCGGGCCGGGATCGGGGTCATCCTGGACGTGGTCTACAACCATCTGGGGCCGTCGGGGAACTTCCTGCGGCCGTTCGGCCCGTATTTCTCTGGTTTTGACGGCAGTTATTGGGGCGAAGCGGTCAACCTGGATGGGCCGGAGTCCGACGAGGTGCGGCGCTACTTCATCGGCAACGCGCTGCAGTGGTTGCGCGACTTCCACATCGACGGGCTGCGGCTGGACGCCGTGCACGCGCTGCACGACAAGCGGGCAAAGCACCTGCTGGCCGAGCTCTCGGAGGAGGTGGACGCGCTGGCCTGCTCCGTCGGCCGGCCGCTGTCCCTGATCGCCGAGTCCGACCTCAACGACCCGAGCATGGTGCGCCCGCTCGACGCCGGTGGCCTGGGCATGACCGCGCAGTGGGACGACGACGTACACCATGCCCTGCACTGCGCGGTCAGCGGCGAGAGCCACGGCTACTACCAGGACTTCGCCCAGCTCCCGGCCCTGGCCAAGGTGCTGACGAGCGGGGTGCTGCACGACGGGACGTACTCGACCTTCCGGGCCCGCGCGCACGGCCGTCCCTTCGCGGGGGTGCCGGGACACCGGCTGGTGGCCTGCCTGCAGAACCACGACCAGATCGGCAACCGTCCCGCCGGCGACCGGCTGCCGATCCCCGCGCTCAAGCTCGGCGCCGGCCTGCTCCTGACCTCGCCGTTCACGCCGATGTTGTTCATGGGGGAGGAATGGGGGGCGCGCTCGCCGTTCCTGTTCTTCTCCGACCACGTGGAGCCGGCGCTGCGGGAGAGCGAGGGGACGCGGAGGGAGCGGGAGTTCGACGGGTTCGGGTACGTGTGGGAGGCGCCGAACCCTTCGGACGAGGAGACGTTCCTGCGTTCGAAGCTGGACTGGAGCGAGGTGAAGGAGGAGGCGCACTGGTCGCTGCTGTGCTGGTACCGCGACCTGATCGCCCTGCGCAAGGCCCTGCCCGAGCTGTCGGACCCGCGCCTGGACCGGGTGCGGGCGGAGGTGGATCCGCTGGGGAAGTGGCTGCTGGTGTGGCGAGGGGAGTTGGCGGTCGCGGTGAACTTCTCACTGGAGTCGGTGACGCTGCCGCTGCCGCCGGGGACGGTGCTGCTGGCTTCGGACGAGCCGGTGGCGGCGGATGAGGAGGGCTTGCACCTGCCCGCCCAGTCCATGGTGATCACCCGCCCCACACCCCACTGACCACCCCTCCCCACAACGACCCCCAAACCACCCACCACCGACGCCCACCGTCTCCAGGCGTCCACCGTTTCCGGGCGTCCACGGTCTTCCGGCGTCCACCGTCTCTCCCGGCGCCCACCGACGCCGGCCCTGGTTCAGATAATGCGAGCCGATGACTTCGCGCAGTACCGCCTCGACCGCCGTCGGCAACCGGGCTCGCTCCGGCCGCCGCTGGAGTGCCGGGGAAGCAGGCCAGACACGACACCCTCGCCCGCGCGCCACCGGCCCAGCGGCACGTATACCTGGCGCCACGAGATCCCCGGCTCGGCCGCCGCCGCATCCGCGGCGGCCAATCCCGCCCGTGGCTGGGCAGCCCGGTCGGCCGATCGCCTCGGCCCGCTGTACCGCCACATTCCACGTCTCATCCGGGCGGTCAGCACACCCGCTCGATGATCCGCGCTCGCCCGCTGTCCGGACCGGGACCTCACCCTCGCGCACACGCGTACGGAACAAAACGCACGGTACGCACCCGGATGTTCACCGACCCATGCGCAGATTCCGAACCCCCAGGACAGCCGTGCGCACGACTTCGGGAAATGACCCCCGGGCCGCCGCCGTATCCCGCGCCCCGGACCGGGCGGCCCATTGATTGCCGCATGCATCGCCAGGTTTTCCACAGGCGCGTCTTCCACCGGGAGCGTCGTCCACAGAAGAACAAAGGGCGGCTGTGGATAGAGGAAAGAGATCGTTGGGGCCCTGGTCAGGGGGTTGTCGTGGGGTCTGACCTGCGGAAAGGCGCGAGAGGGGGAATCCGGGTGTCTCGTAGAGTCTCACCGGTGCTCACTGTCGCTGACTGTTCGCGGGCCATACACGGGCCAAGGTTTCGGGGTGGTGAGCTGGGGGTTTCCCCGGCCACATGCCTCCCCCTTTGTAGCCTTCCCGTCTGTCGTCGCCCACCCGCTGGGAAGCAGGCCGGGGCTTGGGGGTAAAGATGGAGCTCCCTACTGGGTTCTGGCGCACTTTCTGTGGTCCGGTTGCTGTGAGTGATCAGCGGTTATGGTGCGAGGAGGACGCGTTTGCGGAGCAGGTCGAAGTTGGCCC